>QNBX01000160.1 GCA_003644265.1 Planctomycetota bacterium | reverse complement strand
GGGAGTGGGGCATTGCGTCGCGTCCACCACCATCGCGAACGTGCTCAAGGCGAACGGCATCAAGCCAGCGCCGGACCGGGCATCGTCGTGGCGGACCTTCCTCAAGGTTCACTGGGAGCAGATTGCGGCGACGGACTTCTTCTCGGCCGAGGTCTGGACGCCCCGCGGACTGACGACGTACTACGTGCTGATCGTGATCGACCTGAGCACGCGCCGAGCGCATCTGGCAGGGATCACGACGAGCCCGGGCAAGGTGTTCATGGCGCAGGTCGCCAGGAACCTGACCGACGCCTGCGACGGTTTCCTTGGCGGGCATCGCTTCCTCATCTGTGATCGAGACGGGACGTTCACGCCGGGCTTCCGGCAGACGCTGGAGGACGTAGGAACGAGGATCATCTTGACCCCACGCCAAGCTCCGAACTGCAACGCCTTCGCGGAGCGCTTCGTGCTCTCGATCAAGTCGGAGTGCCTGAACCGGATGATGATCTTCGGCGAGGCCGGGCTGCGCCGCGCCGTCACCAGCTATATCGAGCATTACCACGTCGAGCGACCGCACCAGGGGCTCGGCAACCAGGTCATCGAGGTGAACCGCGAATCCGGCACCGGCCCGGTTGTATGCTCCGAGCGCCTCGGCGGCATCCTCAAGAGCTACCGTCGCGCGGCGTGACGATGGTGCGCCGCCCGTGCGGCCCGACGACAGCCGGAAACGACCCAAGACGACGCGCCGAGGGTGTGCGCGTCCACGGTCCTGAGGTCATTCGCGACCACCCTGCCATCGATCTCGGCCGCCGCATGACAACCCGGCATCCCGAACTGGTCACCGCATCTGGCCAACACCCGCTGATCACTGTCGGCCGAGTAATTGGATAGGACGCGGTCTCCTCGGTCGTCAGACGGGCCGAGGCTCGCGCCGCCCGAACGTGGCATAGAGTGCTGGCAGCACGATCAGGGTGAGGAGGTTGTCGGCGATGACGCCGCCGATGACTACGGTGGCCAGGGGGCGTTGGACCTCCGCGCCCACGCCTGTGTTGAGGGCCATGGGGACGAAGCCCAGGGCGGCGACCAGGGCCGTCATGAGGATCGGGCGCAGCCTGAGCCGCCGGGTCTCCTCGATGGCGGCTTCGAGATCCAGGCCCTCCTCGTCGACCTTGCGGCGGATGGTCGAAACGAGCACCAGCCCGTTCAGCATGGACACGCCGGAGACGGCCACGAAGCCCACGCCGGCGGAGATGGTGAAGGGCATGTCCCGCAGCAGCAGCGCGGCCACGCCGCCGACAGCTGCGAACGGGGCGCCCGTCGCGATGATCAGCGCATCGACCATCGAGCGGGTCGTGAAGTGCAGCAGCACCAGGATCGCGCCGATCGCCAAGGGCACCACGATGAGCAGCCGCTGGGAGGCTCGCTCAAGGTGCTCGAACTGCCCCCCAAACCTGAGATAGGTTCCCGCTGGGACGTCGACCTCCCGCTCGATACGCTGCCGCGCCTCCTGGACGAAGCCGCTCAGATCGCGACCGCGCGCGTTGGCCTGGACGACCGATCGGCGCTTCTGCTGTTCGCGTGTGATGACCGAAGGGCCGGTCACCTCACGGAAGCTGACGAGGTCGGCCAGCGGAAGATAACCACCGGATGCCGTTGGCACCGTCAGCTTGCGAACGAGCGCGGGATCGCCCCGATAGCGGTCGTCCAGTCGCACGACCAGGTCGAAGCGGCGCTGGCCCTCGCGCACGTCGCCCACGTCGATCTCGCCGAGAGCTGCGACGAGGTCGAGCACCGTGCGCACCGACAGCCCGTGACGGGCGAGGGCATCGCGGCGGACCTCGACCTCGAGTACGGGTTGGCCGGTGAGTTGCTCGACGCTGACGTCCGCCGCACCGGGAACGGTCTCCAGCACGGCCGCGACCTCGTCGGCTTTGGCCCGCAACAGCTCGAGGTCGTCGCCAAAGATCTTCACCCCCAGGTCGGAGCGGATTCCGGCGGTCATCTCGTTCAGGCGCATCTCGATGGGCTGAGTGAATACAGCCCTCATCCCGGGCATGACCGAGAGCCGCTCCTGCATGGCGGCCATGAGTTGCTCCTGCGACTCGGCTTGGTCCCACTCCGATCGCGGCGTGAGGGTGATAAACACGTCCGTCACCTCGATTCCCATCGTGTCAGTGGCCACCTGTGCCGTGCCGGTACGGCTCCAGACGTCGCGAATCTCGTTCGGGAATGCTTCCAGGAGCAGGAGCTCGATCTGGCTGCCGTAGCGCACCGACTCGTCAAGCGAGACGCCAGCCAGCCGGACGGTGTTGATCGTGATGGCCTGTTCCCAGAGTCTCGGCACGAACGCGCCGCCGAGGCGAGTGGCGAACAGGCCACCCGTCACAAGCACGCCGGCACCGAGGATCAGCACCACGGCTCGACGTCGCAGGGCGAAGCGCACGACGGGACGGTAGAGGGCCTGGGCCCCTCGCACGACGAGGTTCTCACGCTGCTCCGTTCGTTCCCGCAGGAACATGCTGCAGAGAACAGGCACGAGCGTGAGCGAGAGCACCAGCGAACCCATGAGGGCGAAGATCACTGTGAGCGCCATAGGTCTGAAGAGTCGACCCTCCACGCCTTCGAGCAGCAGGATCGGCACGTACACGATCAGGATGATCAGTTCGCCGAACATCGTCGGCTTGCGCACCTCGAGGGTGGCGTCACGCACGATCTCGAGCCGTGGGCGGGTGCCGCCCTCGAGCCCGAGCCTGCGCACACAGTTCTCTACCACGATCACCGAGCTGTCGACCACGAGCCCGAAGTCGATGGCGCCCAGGCTCAGTAGGCTGGCGGCGATACCTGCCTGGAGCATGGCACTGAACGAAGCGAGCATGGCCAGGGGGATGGCCGAGGCCACGATCAGGCCGGCGCGCAGATTGCCCAGCAGCAGAAACAGAACGGCCACCACAAGCAGGGCGCCCTCGATCAGGTTCTCTCGCACGGTGCCGATGACCTGGTCGACGAGCTCGGTGCGGTCGTAGAGCAGTTCGACCCGCACACCGTCGGGCAGGCTGTGGGCCGCCGCGGCCAGGGCGGCCGCCAGGCGGCGGGTCACGTCGTGCGGGTTGCCGCCGATGAGCATGAAACCCAGCCCCAGGACGACCTCACCCTGGCCGTTCGCGGTCACAGCTCCGCGTCGGATCTGGTGGTCGACGCGCACCTCGGCCACATCCCCAACGAGCACGGGCACTCCCTCATGGGCCGAGAGCACGATGGCCTCGATCTCGGAGATCTCGGTCGCCAGGCCGAGGCCGTGCACCAGCTGCATTTCCCCACCGCGCGAGAGCACGCCGCCGCCCACGTTGCGGTTGTTGTCCCGCAGGCTTTCGATCAGGTCGTCGAGGGTGAGGCCGTGCCGGTAGAGCGCCTCGGGCTCCACGACCACGTGCAGCTGGCGCCGCTCGCCACCCCAGGTGTTCACCTCCGCGACGCCGGGAACGGCGAGCAGCTGGGGCCGGATGACCCACTCGTGCAGCGTGGTCAGCTCTTGCAGCGAGTGACCCTCGCCGGTGACGACGTAGTGCAGCACCTCGCCCAATCCCGAGGCGGCGGGGCCCATGCGCGGTGGCCCGAGATCGTCGGCCAGCTTGATGCCAGAAATGGCCTCGCCGACGAGTTGCCGCGCGAACCAGAGGTCGATGCTGTCGTCGAAGACGGCAACGACCTGCGAGATGCCGAATCGCGACACAGATCGCACCTCGGCCAGCCCTGGCAGGCCGCCCAAGGCCTGCTCGACGGGCAGCGTGAGCTGCTGTTCGATCTCGACCGGGTCGAGGGCGGGAGCGTCGGTGTTGATCTGTACTTGTACCGGCGTCGTGTCGGGGAAGGCGTCGACGGGCAGCCGGCTGAGCGACCAGAGGCCGGCGGCCACGACCACGAGGGCCATGACGACGACCAGCGCCCGGTTGCGCAGGGACCAGTCAACGATGGAGTCGAACATCGGTCGCTGCTTTCTAGCCGCCGAGGGAGTCGATTTCGCAGCACCCGGCACCGATGCTGCCTTTCCGGAGCTCGGTCATGAGCAGGAAACTGCCCTGCGTGACGACCGTCTCGCCGTCCGCCAGGCCGTCGAGCACCTCGTAGGCCGCGCCCGTGTCATGGCCGAGCAGGAGTTTTCGCGGCTCGAACTCCCTGGTGGAGAGGCGCACGAAGGCCACGTTGCAGCAGCCCTCCCACTGCACCGCGTCCTTGGGCACGAGCAGCGCCGCCTCCCCGTCGCGCGTGATGATCCGGGCAGTCCCGAAGCCGCCTGCGCGCAGCAGACCGGATGGGTTGTCGAACTCTGCGCGCACCTCGACGGTTCGCGTGCGCTCATCGATCTGCGGCGCGACCCAGGTCACCCGGCCGGCCACCGGCTGGTCCGGATAGCCTTGGGCCTGGAGCAGCACGGTGGTGCCCGCGCGCATCAGGTCCACGTCCGTTGGCGCCACGTCGAGCGTGGCACACATACGCGCCGTGTCGGCCACGGCAACCAGGATCTTGTCGCCCGGAACACTCTCGCCCAGGACCGCCGACATCTCGATGACCTCGCCGTCGAATGGCGCGAGCAACGGCAGCGCCGAGCCGTTGGCGTCCGACCCCAGACTGCGGCCGGATGTTGCGCCGTCCTGTGGGGCTTTGAGCTCGCTGTCCAGACCAAGCAGGTTCAGCTCCAGGCGCAGCGCGTCGACGGTGATGCGACTCTCGGTCAGGGAGATCTCGGCATGCAGGGCTTTCTGCTCGGTGGTCAGGCCCTGTTCAAGCAGCCCGGCTTCCCGACCTGCGTTGCGCTCCCATTGCTGGACCCGTGCCAGGGCCTGTCGAAGTGAGGCCCGTGTGGCCCCGACCTGCGGCGACTCCAACACGGCGAGCACCTGGCCAGCCTTCACGACGCTCCCAAGCTCGACCCGCACCTCGCGTACGATGCCGGGAGCCCTGGGGGCGAGTCGAGCGTAGCGTCGAGGGTCGTAGCTGATCCGCGCTGGCACGCTGAGTGTCGCTCGCAGAGGCGAGCTGTTCACCTGGGCGTATCGCAGCCCCGCCTGCTCGGCCACGTCGTCATTGGCAAAGATCACGAGGCTGCGCTCCGTGTCGCAACTCACAGCAGGCGGGCGGCGCGCACGGGGGACGTCGCTGGGAGAGACGACGACCCGGACATCGGGGGTTGAGGATTGCGCCCGCCCGGTTTCGGCCGGTGGCGCGTCCGAGGGTCGGCCCTCCGGAGTGGGCTCGGAAGGAGTGATGGCTGGCGGTGGCGCGGCGCGGACCTCGGCCGTGGCGTCGTACTCGATGCCGTCGTTGCACTTGCCGCATTGCGATTCGGGCACGTCGTGGCCGCCGCACCAGTCGTTCTCGGTGCGAAAGGCGGCTTCGAGTTCGGGCCGGCAGGTCACGCAGAGGGCTTCGGGGATGCCGTGCTCGGGGCAGATGTCGAGCCGCTCGATCAGGCTCGGCTCGCAGAACGGGCAGGCAGCGAGCTCGTGGGGCGAACAGGTCGCGCGGGCGGCGCCAGGGTCTTGGCCGTTGCACGCAGCAAGGCTGCCAAGCAGCGGTAGGAGGAGGCAGAGCGAGGTCAGCGTGGGCGACCAACGGCGGCGCTTCGTGTTCATCGTGGGATGTCAGCGTGAGGGAAGAGCTGTTCGTGGGTTGGTGCGATGCGTGGGGCGGCACGTGTTGGTGCCGTCACACGATCGGCAGGCGATCGGCAGGCGATCGGCAGGCGACCGGCAGGCGACCGGCAGGCGCGGGCCACGATCTGGAATGCTGGTGTTGTGGGATCGAGCCGCGCTCCTCTGTGCAGCATGGGAGGAGTCTGCGTCGATCGATGGGGGGCTCCGCGAGGGGAACCCGTCAACGCAGATCGCGGCGCTCGCCCGCAGAACGCGGCCGGGCGGAGGTGTCGTCGCTCAACAGGTGAGAACGATGGTGCCGACGAGTCCTGGGCCTTCGCGCGCAAAACCGGCGCGGCGGCGAGGCGACGGATCGGTCAGGCTGGCGGCGGCGGGCATCGGCGCCGCCAGAGCCAGCATCGAGATCTGCAGCGGAGGCGGAGGGAGAACCCGCTCGTCGTCGCCCCGTTGGATCGCGATGGCTTGCGTGTCCTGGCACGGACCGCAAGCATCATCGGCGGGTGGTTCCCACGCCAGTTCGGTAGGAGTCTGGCTCGTCCCCGCGCAGGCGCAGGGCAACAGCTCCCAAGACGGCTGGCCGACGCCCTCGTCGCAGAACACTCCTAAACCACCGACCAGCTGGGCCAGCACGAGGAGCCATGTGACGGAGGAGTGGAAGGATACGAGCATTGCAGCCCAGCATAGCAGGCTTGGCTGAACGGCCCACAGCCAAGCGATACGCCCGCGGCGTGGCACGGAGCATTGGGAAGTGCACAGCGACGGGGCCGTCCTATCCACAAACTCGGCCGTGTCGCAACCGGCCCTCTGGCCAGCACTTACGTGCCCATACAATGGCCGCATGAACGCCGCGATCCAACCCCTCCAACTCCTCCTCATCTCCGTCGCTGGCTGGATGGGCCGCCGTCAGCAGGAGGTCATCGAGTACCTCGTGGAGGAGAACCGGGTCCTCAAGCAGCAACGTGGTGGACGCCGGCTACGCCTCTCCAGCGATCAACGCCGTCGCGGCCAGCCGGACCCGTGCCAGGCCGATCCGCCGAGGGTGTGCGCGTCCACGGTCATGAGGGCGTTCGCGACCACTCTGCCATCGATCTCGGCCGTCGCATGACAACCCGGCATCCCGAACTCGTCACCGCAGCTGGCCAACACCCGCTGATCACTGTCGGCCGAGTTTGTGGATAGGACGGTGTGCGTCCACGGTCCCGAGGTCACTTGCGACCACTCAGAAGTGGTCCGGAAGAACGGAGCCAGGAGGCTGGTTGTGTGGGGACGGGCGCAGACGCGGGCCCCGTGCTCTCGAACAAACAGCGGAGCAGGGGGTCAGAAGATAAGCTACAGTGCCCTGGCGCCTGCCTGGATCGAGGCTGTGGTGCCGGGCCGTCTCGCCCGTGAGACATGGGCTCGTGCTGCATCAGCGCGGCTCTTGGATGGGCGGGAGTTCCTGGTCCGCGGCGGCGTGGGCTGGCGTGCCGCTGCCGTCCCTTGAGGCGTTCCGCCTTCTCAGCGAAGCGCCATGGGGTGGCGCCGGCGCTGTGCTGTGCCCCCTCCTGCGGAGAGTCAGATCATGAATAGTTCGCAACGTGGTTGTTCCCGGAGACTGATGGTCCTCGGACTTGTTCTTGTCGGGTTGCTGCCGAGCACGATTCGAGCTCAGCAGGGCATCGTGTCGTGGGGGTCTGACTCCTATGACCAGGTCTGGGACACGCCGGAGGGGGGCAGGTTCACTCAGGTGGCGGGGGGAGGCAACCACTCCCTGGCGTTGCGAGCCGACGGCTCGATCGTGGCGTGGGGCAAGGACGACGATGGCCAGGTCTCGGATATCCCGGTCGGAACCGGTTTCACTCAGGTTTCGGCGGGCTTTCACCACTCCCTGGCGCTGCGGTCCGACGGCTCGATCGCTGCGTGGGGCCTCGACAGCGATGGCGTGATCTCGGACACCCCGGTCGGGACCGGGTTCACTCAGGTGGCGGCGGGGGGGCTGCATTCCCTGGCGCTGCGTGCCGACGGTTCGATCGTGGCGTGGGGCGTTGACTGGGGTGGCCAGATCTCGCCCCCCCCGTTTGGAATCGGTTTCGCTCAGCTGGCGGGGGGCGTCTCCCACTCCCTGGCGTTGCGAGCCGACGGTTCGATCGTGGCGTGGGGCTATGACGCCTTTGGCGAGGTCTCGAACACCCCGCTTGGAACCGGGTTCACTCAGGTGGCGGGGGGCCGGGACCATTCCGTGGCGTTACGGTCCGACGGTTCGATCGTGGCATGGGGCAGGGACGATTCGGGCCAGGTCTCGGGCACCCCGCTTGGACCCGGGTTCACTCAGGTGGCGGCGGGCGCCGACCACTCCCTGGCGTTGCGAGCCGATGGGACGATCGTGGCGTGGGGCATCGACAGCGATGGTCAGGTCAGGCACAGCCCAAGTGGAGCGGGCTTCGCACAAGTTGCCTGCGGCCTGCAGCACTCCCTGGCGCTGGGCACTGACATCCCGGATGAGGTCCAGGGCGACCTCGTGTCCTGGGGTAGTGACTCATCTGACCAGGTTTGGAGCACGCCCGGCGGGAGCGGGTACTCTCAGGTGGCGGCGGGCGGGTGGCACTCGCTAGCGCTGCGGTCCGACGGTTCGATCGTGGCGTGGGGCAATGACTGGTTTGGCCAGATCTCGAACACCCCGCTAGCAACCGGCTTCAATCAGGTGGCGGCGGGCGGATCCCACTCCCTGGCGTTGCGAGCCGACGGCTCGATCGTGGCGTGGGGCCAGGACTGGGAAGGCCAGGTCTCGAACACCCCGCTTGAAACCGGCTTCACTCAGGTGGCGGCGGGCGACGCCCACTCCGCGGCGCTTCGAGCCGACGGTTCGATCGTGTCGTGGGGCATAGACACCTATGGCCAGGTCTCGAACACCCCGGTCGGACCCGGGTTCACTCAGGTGGCGGCCGGCGTCTCCCACTCGCTGGGGCTGCGTTCCGACGGTTCGATCGTGGCGTGGGGCGCTGACTGGGAAGGCCAGGTCTCGACTACTCCGCTTGCAACCGGGTTCACTCAGGTGGCGGCGGGCGACACGAACTCCCTGGCGCTGCGTGTCGATGGCTCGATCGTCGCGTGGGGCGCTGACTGGGATGGCGAGGTCTCGAACACCCCGCTCGGAACCGGTTTCACTCAGGTGGGGGCGGGCGGCAGCCACTCCCTGGCGCTGCGTGCCGACGGTTCGATCGTGTCGTGGGGCGCTGACGGCGCTGGCCAGGTCTCGCATGCGCCCGACGGAATGGACTTCACTCAGGTGGCGGCTGGCGGAGGCCACTCCCTTGCGCTGCGTGCTCCCATCAGCGCCTGGAGCGACGCGGGTTCTGCGATGGCAGGCCTGTACGGCGACCCGTTGCTGGCCGGCAGCGGCAATCTCGCCGTTGGGAGCAGCAACGCCGCCGAGCTCTCCAACGCGGCGCCCAGCGCCCTGGCCGGGCTGTTCGTCGCGTTGTCCAGCAGCCCGGTGCCATTCAAGGGAGGCACGTTGCTCGCGTTCCCAACCGTGATCGAGGTGCTCGTGCTGGTCACCGACGAGGAGGGGGGCATGGCGCTGCCATTCATCATGCCGCCCGGCTCGCTTCCCGGCACGGAGCTGTGGGCCCAGTGGGCCATCCAGGACGCCGCGGCCGTGGCCGGCGTGGCGCTGTCCAACGCGATCATGGGCGTGGTGCCGTAGGCGAGCTGGGCTGTCCGACGGGCGCGCCCGTCCTATCCACAAACTCGGCCGCGACGTAAGTCGCTCAGGGACAGGGACTTGTGGTCGCCTACAATGCCCGCATGAATGCCGCGATCCAACCGATCCAGCTCCTCCTCATCTCCGTTGCCGGCTGGATGGGCCGCCGCCAGCAGGTACTCATTGAGTACCTCGTGGAGGAGAACCGCGTCCTCAAGGAGCAACTTGGTGGACGCCGTCTGCGCCTCTCCCACGATCAACGCCGACGCCTCGCGGCCAAGGGCAAGCTCATCGGTCGTCGCGCGCTGGACCGCTTTGCCACGATCGTCACGCCGGACACGATCATGCACTGGCACCGCAAGCTGATCGCAGCGAAGTGGACGTATCAGGCGAAGCGCGTCGGGCGGCCGGGCCTGATGAAGACCATCAAGGCGCTGATCGTCCGCATGGCGACGGAGAACTCGAGCTGGGGCTACTGCCGCATCCAGGGCGAGCTGAAGGGAATGGGGCATTGCGTCGCGTCCACCACCATCGCGAACGTGCTCAAGGCGAACGGCATCAAGCCCGCGCCCGACCGGGCATCGTCGTGGCGGACCTTCCTCAAGGTTCACTGGGAGCAGATCGCAGCGACGGACTTCTTCTCGGCCGAGGTCTGGACGCCCCGCGGGCTGACGACG
>QNBX01000159.1 GCA_003644265.1 Planctomycetota bacterium | reverse complement strand
TCCGGGACAACAGGACGCTTCCAGAGCTGGTCCTCGACCGCCGCACGCTGGACGCTTCGAGCCCTCTTGCTCACACCCCTGCCGCGGGTCACTGCCTGCCGCTGCTCACGCTCCTGCCAGCCCCGCCCGCTTGCCCACTCGGCCACCCGGCCCGCTCGGCCACCCGGCCCGCTCGGCCACCCGGCCCGCTCGGCCACCCGGCCCGCTCGGCCCGCTCGGCCACCCGGCCCGCTCGGAATGGCGCAGCCAGCCCGGAACGGCCGGGAACGGCCCGGAACGCCGCTCCCGGATTCGGGGCTGGGCCCAACTCGCCGTGTCGGCTACGTTTCCGTCCCAGACCTCGCGGGCGGGGTCTGGTGGCGGATCCACCGGCCGACCGACCGCGAAGCACGGCAACGGCGGCTGAATTCCCATGAGGATGGTCCAGGCCATCATCGCGCCCGAACGGCTCGCAGCGGTGACCACCCTGCTGGCTGAGGCGGAGATCTTCCGCATGACGGTGAGCGAGGTGCATGGCGTCTCCGACATGGCGGGCATGGCGCTGGCGGACGTGTCACCCGAACCGATGGTGCGCATCGAGGTCGGCGTCAACGATGACTTCGTCGAGGCCGCGGTCCACGCCATCGAGCAGAGCGGCGGCGAGCGCGGTCGGGTCTTCACCTGGTGCCTTGACGAGGTCGTGCGCATCCGCACCGGCGAGACCGGCCCGGAGGCCATCTGATGACGCCATCGACTCCCGCGGCGTTCCCGTGCCCGCGGCACCAACAACCCATCCCGAAGCACTCCAGCTCGCCCCTCGGGCGTGCGACTTGACCTCCTTCGAAAGGAAAGCAGCCCGTGTCTGAGAATCGTGTCCTGACCCCAAAGGATGTGGTCGACATGCTCGGCGAAGACGCCATCCGTCTCGTCGACATCCGTTTCTGCGACCTGTTCGGTCAGTGGCAGCACTTCACGGTGCCGCATCACCAGGTGAGCGAGGCGTCGTTCCGCGACGGCTTCGGCTTCGACGGCAGCTCCATCCGCGGTTGGAAGAGCATCGACGAGAGCGACATGCTGGTGGTGCCCGACGCCTCCACCGCCCAGGTCGACCCGTTCTACGAGCAGCCCACGCTGGTGCTGGTGGGCAACGTGGTCGATCCCATCACCAAGGACGAGTACAGCCGGGATCCGCGCGGCGTGGCCCGTCGCGTCGAGCAGTACATCCAGGCGGCCGGCATCGGCGACACCATCTACGTGGGCCCCGAGGCCGAGTTCTTCGTGTTCGACTCGGTGCACTGGGAAAACAACGCCCAGGGTTCGTTCTACCGCATCGAGTCCGAGGGTGGCTGGTGGGAGAGCGGTGAGGGCGGCCCCAATACCGGCTACCGCCCCAAGGCCAAGGGCGGCTACATCCCCGTACCGCCCATCGACCAACTCCAGGACCTGCGCAGCGAGATGGCCATGGTCATGGAGACGGTGGGCATCACGGTCGAGCGCAGCCACCACGAGGTGGCCACCGCGGGTCAGGGCGAGATCGACATGCGCTACGACTCGCTGCTCGCCATGGGCGACAAGCTGCAGTGGTTCAAGTACATCGTCAAGAACTGCGCGGTGCGCGCCGGCAAGACGGCCACCTTCATGCCCAAGCCGATCTTCGGCGACAACGGCTCTGGCATGCACGTGCACATGTCGTTCTGGAAGGGCGGCAAGAACCTGTTTGCCGGCGACGGTTACGCTGGACTCTCGGACATCGGTCGCTGGGCCATCGGCGGCCTGCTGCGCCACGCCGACGCGGTGATCGCGTTCACCAACCCGGCCACCATCTCCTACAAGCGCCTGGTGCCGCACTTCGAGGCTCCCGTCAAGCTGGCCTACTCCAGCGGCAACCGCAGCGCGGCCATCCGCATCCCGATGTTCAGCAGCGCGCCGGAGGCCAAGCGCTTCGAGTTCCGTTGCCCCGACCCCATGGCCACGGGCTACCTGGCGTTCTCCGCCATGGCCATGGCCTGCATCGACGGCATCCAGAACCGCATCGACCCGGGCGAGCCGCTCGACAAGAACATCTACGACCTGCCGCCCGAAGAGCTGGCGCAGGTGCGGGATGCGCCCACCAGCCTGGAGCAGGCGCTCGAGGCCCTCAAGAACGACCACGAGTTCCTGCTGCGCGGCGACGTGTTCGACGCGGACTTCATCGAGACCTACATCGAGACCAAGTGGACCAACGAGGTGCTGCCGCTGAAGACGCGACCGCACCCGCTTGAGTTCGACATGTACTTCGACGGCTGACGGCTGACGAACGCACGCAGGCTGCGCGCTGCGTGCGGGCACAGGCGCTGACGCTCCAGCCTGGCAGGGTCCGGCTCGACCGCACCGCCGCGGCGAGCCGCGCCCTCAGCTCTCCAGCCCGAAGGCGGTGTCCAGACGGCTGCGGAAGCGGCGCAGGCGCAGGGCGTTGGTCACCACCAACAGTGAGCTGGCTGACATGGCCGCGGCCGCCAGCGGCGGGTGCACCACGCCGCTGAAGGCCAGCGGCAGGGCCACGGCGTTGTAGGCAAACGCCAGCGTCAGGTTCTGGCGGATGATGCGCAGAGTGGCCCGGCCCAGCTCCACCGCCACGGTGGCCCGGGCCAGGTCGCCGTCCACCAGCACGATGGGGGCCGAGGCCTGAGCCACGGCGCTGGCCCCACCCATGGCCATGCCGGCGTCCGCGGCGGCCAGGGCCGGGCCGTCGTTGCTGCCGTCGCCCAGCATGCCCACCACCAAGCCCTGCGACTGCAGGCGCGCCACGTGCTCGGCCTTGGCCTGGGGCGACTGCCCGGCGTGCACCTCGTCGATGCCCACCAGCGTGGCCACCGCCCGCGCGGCGGCCTCGTGATCGCCGGTGCTCAGCACGGGCGCGATGCCCGCCTGTCGCAGAATGCGCACGGCGCGTGTGCTCGTGGGGCGCACCTGGTCGCCGATTCCCAGGGCCAGCAGCGCGCGCTTGGCCACCGAGACGACGACCAGCGTCCAGCCCCGGCCGGCCAGGCTGTCGAGGTCCGACGACAGGGGCGAGATGTCGGCGCCGCGCCCAGCTACGAAGGCCGGGCGACCCACGGCCACGTCGGTGCCGTCCATGAGCTGGCCGCGCACACCGCCGGCCTCGACGTGCAGGGTGATGGGGTCAGGCTCCACCGGTGCCAGACCGCGACGCTGGGCCTCGCCGGACACGGCCCTCGCCAGGGGGTGGCTGCTGGCCGACTCCACCGCGGCGGCGGCGGCCAGGGCCATGTGTTGCGTGTCCTGATCGATGCCGGGAGCAGGCAGC
Source organism: Planctomycetota bacterium (assembly GCA_003644265.1). The sequence goes on along the minus strand of QNBX01000159.1, from coordinate 6,723 downwards.
ACCTGCTCGACCACGGGCTCGCCGCGGGTCAGGGTGCCGGTCTTGTCCAGCAGCAGCACGTCGAGTCGACCGAGGGCCTCCAGCGCCGCGGCGTCGCGCACCAGCACGCCCAGGCTGGCGGCGCGGCCGGTGGCCACCTGGATGGCGGTGGGGGTGGCCAGGCCCAGGGCGCAGGGGCAGGCCACCACCAGCACGGCCACCGCGGCCAGGGCGCCACCCCCGAAGCCCCAGGCCGCCAGGGCCAGGACCAGCACCAGCGGCACGAACACGCCGGACACGCGGTCGGCCAGGCGCTGCACCGGCGGTCGGCTGCTCTGGGCCGAGAGCACCAGACGCAGCAGGCCGGCCAGGGTGCTCTCGCTGCCCACGGCGGTGGCGCGCAGCACGACGCGACCGCCCCCGGCGTGCACCGAGCCGGCCACCACGGGGTCGCCGCTGCCGCGCCAGACCGGCATGGCCTCGCCCGTGAGCAGGGCCTCGTTGAAGCCCGCGGCGCCCTCGGTCAGCACGCCGTCGGCGGGCACCACGTCGCCCTCGCCCAGCACGCACAGGTCGCCGTGCAGGACCTCGTCGGCGGACAGCTGCCGCTCAACGCCGTCTCGCAGCACGCGGGCCCGTCGCGGGCTGCGCTCGGCCAGGGCCCGCACGCCGGCGCCCGCGGCCAGGCGCGCGCGCTCCTCCAGGGCCCGGCCGATCAGCACGAAGGTCATGATCATGGCGGCGGGCATGAGCTCGGGAGCGCCGCCGCTCGAGGCCCAGCCGGCGAGCCCGTGGGCCACGGCCGCCGCGGCGCCCAGGGCCACCAGCGTGTCCATGGCGGCGTGGCCCGCGCGGGCCAGGCGCAGGGCCGCGCGGAAGACGGGCGCGCCGGGCCAGCCCAGCAGCAGCAGCGCGGGCACGAAGGCGGCGCCGGGCTCGAAGAACGTCAGGCCCAGGTTGGCGGCCAGCAGGGCCAGGGCCAGCAGAGCCCGATTGCGCGCCGGCGCCGAGCCGTCCTCACCGAGCAGGGCCTCGAGCGAGCCGTCCACCGACGGCATGCCCTCGTAGCCCAGCGCGCTGATGGCGGCGATCAGCGTGGGCTGATCCAGGGAGCCCACGACCCGCGCGCTGCGCGTGGCGTAGCTCACCTCGACCTCGCTGACGTCGGCCCGGGCCGACAACCCCTTCTCGATGCTGGCCGCGCAGGCGGCGCAGCTCATGCCGCGCAGCGCCACGACCTGGGTGGGGCTCACGGGTTCTCGGGGGCGTCTTGCGCGTCCTCGGGGCCGCCGATGTTGACCGCCACAGGCCCCATCTGCACCTTCAGTCCGCTCGTGGCGAGCGCCAGGCAGACCGCCTCCAGCGGGGGCTCCAGCATGCCGGCCTGCACGCGCGGGACGTCGGTGGCCATGAGCTTGCGGGCCGTGCTCACGACGGCCGGGTCGATGTGTGCCACCAGGTCCGCCAGCTTGGGCGAGTCCTGCGACACCACCGAGCGGTAGGCCAGCTGCAGCTTGGGGTAGAGCCCGCGCAGCTGGTCGAGCTGGGCATCGCCGCCGCCGCCGCCCGCGTCGATATTGCCGAGCGTGGCCCACAGCACCTGCACGTAGTAGCCCAGCTCGTTCAGGCTCATGTCATGCCGCTCAAGCGCGCCGACGATGGGGTCGTAGACCATGGGGAACTGCGTGAACTGCATGCGCAGCCGGGCGATGGTGCCCAGGTCATCGTCCGTGGCCTGCTGCTCCATCCGGCGCGTCTCGTCCATGGTCCGCTGGAGGTCGATGCGCAGCTCCGTGCGCATGTCGAGGAACGCGTTGAAGCGCTGGGCGTCGAGCACGGTCTGCGTCTCGGCGTCGAAGGGAAAGCTCTCCTCGAGCGTGAGCAGGCGGCTCTGGTACTCCTCGGTGCGCTGCATGGCCTCTTGCACCTGAGGCCAGATCTGCCAGGTCACGAAGCCCAACGCCCCCAGACCGAGGACGAGCATGATGCCGCAACCGAGGAAGAGTTTTTTCATGGCAGGGGGAGGGTAGCCCAGCCTGCGCGGGGCTCACAAGCGCGCCCCCCCGCGCGCCCGGGCTCAGCGTCTGGGCGCTGCGTACGAGGCCGGGCTCTCGACCACCTTGCGACCCAGGCGCTGCTCCACCGAGACCATCCAGGTCTGCCACCAGTGCCAGTCTTTGGCGCCGAAGCGCACGGGCTGGCTGGTGTGGGCGTGCAGCTTGGCGTAGTAACCGATGGTGGCGTCCACGTAGGTGTGGTCGTCGAGCACGAAGGCCGCCGCCGCCAGGCCGCCGGGGACCCAGCTGCCGACCCCCATGGTCTGGGGCACCTCGTCGGGCATGGGGCTGCCGTCCGCGGGCATGTCCGGCAGGAAGCCGACGCCGCGGAAGGCCGACATGCAGAAGGCCGTCAGATCCACCAGCATGGGTGGCACGAGCGGGTCCTCGGTCTCTTGCCAATAGGCGGCCAGGCCATGCAGCGCGGGCGCCATCATCCAGGGGCTGTCGGAGTACTTGTCGGCGATGTGGCGCGCGTCGGGGAGTTGGGGGCGAATGTACTTCACCTCGCCCTTGCCGCGCCCGGCGTCGGCGCGGGCCACGTAGCGCCGGGCCGCATCCAGGTAGCGGCTGTCGCCCGTGGCGCGCCAGACCTGCATCAGCGCGCGCAGCGTCCAGCCAAACGTCCGCGAGGAGTGGATGTGGCCCTTGGGTACCAGCTCTTTCCAGGTGAGCATGGCCTCTCCCGCCGAGCGCAGGGCCGATAGCGCGGGCCAGCTGCCCGTGAGCAGGTAGCACTCGTACACGTCGTCGATCGCCATGTGCTCGAAGTCGAAGCCGTTGTAGCCGTGGCCGCGGGAGGGCAGGCCCTGCTTCCACTCGGGGAAGCGGCGGTACATCTCGCTGCGTCCCAGGCGCAGGGAGGGCCTCTCGTTGCCGTGCGGCGTGCCCTCGTACAGGTTGGCGTGCGGGTAGACGTCGGCGTTGAAGCCTTCGATGTGATACGGCCGCAGGTCCATGGCGTGCCAGGCTCGCGAGCGGCTCCAGCTGAAGCGGTCGGGGCTGCCGGACTGCATGGCCTCCAGAAACACGCTCAGGCGGTTGCGCGGCGAGCCGCTCTGGTGCGTGTTCTTGGCCTTGGCCTCGCCCCAATCGGCCCAGCCGGTGGGGATCTTGTGCGACGACGATCCTCCGCTTGTCTTCAGCTTGCCGGTGGGCAGGTAGACATGCCCGGTGTCACCCCAGGCGCCGGAGGCCGCCACCTCGCTGGGTAGCAGCGCGGCGTAGGCGGGCTCGATCAGCCGCCGCATGCGCGCGGCGCCCGCCGCGCCCGCGTCGTGCAGCAGCTCGAAGCGAAACGTCTTGCGGGTGGCGTCGTCAAGGTAGTGGTCCACGCCCTCGATCGCCGGCAGCAGGCCGATGGTCATGCCCTCTTCTGGCGTCCAGGCCATGGAGGCGGGGTGGTTCTGTCTGGACTCGACGCGGTGCGCATGCAGGCTCTCGCCCTCACCCAGCAGGCCCATCCAGAGGTCGGTCTCGGGGCCGGACGGCTGCTTGGCGTCGCCTGCGGTCAGCAGGGTCTTGCCCTGGGTCTGGAGCTGGACGACGGCCTCCTCCGCGCCGAAGCGGCGGCCCGCCAGCTCCACCTGGGTCAGCCCCTCGGGCGGCGCGGCGGACAGGCTGTAGCTGGAGAAGGCCAAGCGGCCGGGCGGGTTCTTGAGGGGCGTGTTCTCCAGGCTCCACTCGAGCTCGGCCAGGCCGAGGTCCGCGTGCACGTGCATCCAGATGGTCACGGTGTGGAAGGGGTCAGGCAGGCCGGTCTCGCTGCCCACCTGCCGGTGGCCGCCGCGCAGCTTGAGCGTGGCCCGCAGCGGGCCGCTCTCGATCAGCTCGAGGTAGTCCGGGTCGACCTCCAGCCGGTACTGCGTGCCGAAGCGGTCCACCAGATCGGCCACCAGCCCCGCCACCGAGTGGCCCTGTTCGAGGGGCGCCAGCACGTCCCAGCTGCGGTCGCCGGAGTCGAGGCTGACCACGTCGCCCTCGGTGTGCAGCGTGAACGGGTCGTCGCCAGCGGGGATGTCATCGGCTCGCCCGATGGCCACGCGCTCCGTGCTCTTCTTGTTGATGTCGAGCCGGGTGTCCAGCAGCACCCAGCGCAGCGAGCCGTCGGGCCAGCGCGAGAGCGGGCGGGCCTGGACTGGCAGGGCGGCGCCGTCGCGGGCGGACCACACGCGCAGCTCCGCCGCGTCCTCGAGCACACCGGCCGGAAAGGGCACGCCGCAGCGAATGGGCTCGTTGGCGCGGAAGACCGAGCTGCGGTCGGAGATGTCCAAGTGTGCCAGGGCCGTGCGCGCGGCCAGGGCCTCGGCGCTCGGGATCACGCGCGGCGTGGCGGCGCTCTGGGGGGCGTCGGGGATCGCCTCTGCTTCCTGGCGAGGCGGCGCCTGCGCGACGCTGGCGCTCGGCGGCTCGGCGGCCCCAGCGGCTCCTGCGGCCCCGGTGGCAACGGCGGCTTCGGAGGTCCCAGCGGCCCCGGATGCCCCGGCGGCCCCGGATGCCCCGGCGATTCCGGATGCCTCGGCGGCCCCGGAGGCCCCCGCGTTCGCGCCTGGCTGGGCTGGGGCGCCTGCGCCGGCCGCGTCCGCTGTCGTGGGTGGCGTGACAGCCGGGCCCGGATCCCGTCCCACATCGTGGCCGGGCTCCACCGGGATGTGCACATGCCGGACCGCCGGTGTGACGCACGCGCTGGCCAGCAGCCATGCCAACGCCAGCGCGGCCAGGCCGTGTACGGGTGGAGAGCTGCGCGCGCTCCTCTGCGTGCCATTTCTGCCACCGGCTGGAAGTAGCCGATATCCTGTGCGTTCCTGATTTCGTGGTGGCTGCATTGTCTCTCACCCTTGAACCGATCACCTCCATCCTGGGCTCCGGACGGCTCAAGGTCCATGGTCTGCGGGCGGGGCTGATACTCGCGTTGCTGGCGCCCCTGGCCGTCAGCGCGCCCGGGCCGGACAGCTGGGGCGACGAGCCGCCGGCGCTGCTGCACGCCGAGGGTCGCGCTGGCGGGGCACGCTTCGACCTGGCGGGGCGCTGGTCACTGATGGTGGATCCGGGCGCCGTGGGTCTGACGGACGGCTGGGCAGAGGACCTGAGCGCAGGCCGGATCCCGCCCGGTGCGCCCGGCGAACTGTTGCACCTGCCTGTGCCCGGCCCGCTTGAGGCGCTGGATCAGACCGTGGAGTACGACGGCGTGGCCTGGCTCTCCCACCGCTTCGAGCTGTTGCCTGGTGATGCGCCCGCGGGCTCGCGCTGGCGCCTGCACTTCGAGCAGGTGAACTACGCCGTGCGCGCCTGGCTGGACGGCGAGGAGATCGGTGGGCACGAGGGCAGCTACAGGGCCTTCTCGTGGGACCTGGCCGAGCTGCGCGCGGGGCGCCACTCGCTCGTGTTGCGCGTGCTCGATCCGGGCGACATGACCACCGACGGCATGAGCCTTGCCACCACGCCTCACGCCAAGGAGAGCTGGTACCACAACTTCGGCGGCGTGCTCGGCGACGTGGGCCTGGTGCGCATCGATCGCCCCGTGGCGCGGCTGTCGTGGTTGCACGTGGACGCCTCGCAGGAGCGTATCCGGGCCGAGGTGGAGGTCGTGGGGCCGCCCGGCCAGGGCTCAGCGGACGTGCGCCTGACCGTGGTGCTGTTGTCTCCCGACGAGGGTGGCCCCGAGGCGCTGGTCACGGTCAAGGCCATGACGGTCTCGCTGGAGCAGGGCGCCGCCACGCTCAGCCTCTCGGCGTCGCTGCCCGACGCGCTGCGCTGGAGTCCGGAGACGCCGCACCTTTATCAGGCCCGCGTCTCCGTGGGCAACGAGGCGGCCAACCCCGACGGCGTACGCAGCTTCGGCCTGCGGACCCTCGCCCTGGGCCAGGACGGGTTGCTGCTGGACGGGCGCCCGCGCCGGCTGCACGGCGTGCTCTGGCAACCGCACTTCGTGGGCTCCGGCGGCATGTTGCCCAGTGACGAGGTCTTGGTCGCGGAGCTGAACGCCATCCACGACGCGGGCTTCGACCTGGTCCGCGCGCATGTGCGCCCCGCTCCCCCGGCCTTCCTGGACGCCGCCGATCGGGTCGGGCTGTTCGTGCTGGAGGAGCCGGCCATCGGCTGGGTGGACGACGACCCGGCCTTGGCCGCGCGCCTCGCCGCCGAGGTGGACGCCATGCTGGCGCGCGATCACCACCACCCCTCGATCGTGATGTGGGGGGTGCTCAATGAGCTCTCGGGCATGGCCTACCGCCACGGCCACGAGCTGGCGCAGCGGCTGCACCTGGCCGATCCCACGCGGCCCGTCTTGCTGGACTCCGGTGGCTTCTTCGGACGCGCCGCCTACCTGGACGCCGGCGCGGACGACGCCTTCCAGCCCATGCTCGACGAGCACCTGTACCCGCCCTATCCGCTGCCGCCCGCCGTGCGCGAGCAGTTGGCGACCGTCGCGGCGCCCGCCGGACCCAGCTTCGTTTCGGAGTTCGGTACGGGCGCGTTGCTGGACACCCAGGCCGCGTGGCAGGGCTTCGACGAGCGCGCGCTGCGATCGGCCGAGGCGCGCCTCTTTGCGGGGAAGGCCGCCGGGAACGCGCGCGCGTTGGCCACGGCTGAGGCCTGGACCACCACCGGCTGGGTGGACATCTCGCGCGGGCTGCAGGCCGCCGCCGCGCTCGAGATGGTCGAGCTGCTGCGCGGCAACCCGGCGCTC
>QNBX01000158.1 GCA_003644265.1 Planctomycetota bacterium | reverse complement strand
GGAGGAACCGCGATGACTACCAGAACGCACCATGTGATCACATGCACGCTGCTCTGGGCCAGCAGCCTCGTGGGCTCTGCTCGTGCCGCTGATCCGGCGCCGGTGGTCCACGTCCCTGCGGACTTTGCGTCGATCCAGGCCGGCATCGACGCGGTGGACCCGGGAGGCACAGTGATCGTCGCCCCGGGCGTCTACCACGAGCTCGTCGACCTCGACAACAAGCTGCTCACGTTGCGAAGCGCGGATCCTTCGGACGCGGCCACGGTGGCGAGTACGATCATCGACGCCACGGGGCTGGATGGGAGCGCCGCGACGTGCAGTGGAGGGCCGGAGACGGTCATGGACGGCCTGACCCTGCGCGGCGGGACGGGCACTCCGGTGCTCATCCAGCCGGAGTTCGGGACGGTGGTGCACTTCGGGGGTGGCCTGTACCTCGCGGGCAGCCCGACCGTCCGGCGCTGCATCATTCGCGACAACGAAGCCTTGCAGGGGTCCGGCTTCCCGCCACCAGGAGGCGTCGGTGGTGGCATCTACGTTGACTCGGGAAGCCCGAGCTTCAGGAGCTGCGTGGTGTACGCCAACCGCGCGAGCCACGGCGGCGGACTGTACGTCGAGCGCGGCTCTCCGACGTTCACCAACTCACTGTTCGCCTCCAACGACTCTCACGCGGTCTTTGCGCAGGTCTTCAGCGCTTCGATCGAACTCACGAACTGCACCTTCACAGACAACGTCGGTGGCGTTCAGCTGCGCGCCCAGGTCTCCGCGCTGACGAACAGCATCCTCTGGGGCAACGGCAGCGAGATCAGCGGCTTGCTGAGCAACATCACGGTCGCGTATTGCGACATCGCCGGTGGCTGGCCCGGCGCGGGCAACATCGACGCCAACCCCATGCTTGACGGCTTCCGGCTACAGCCGGGTTCGCCGTGCATCGATGCCGCCAACAACGCAGCCGTGCCGGCCGGCACGACGACCGACCTCGCGGGTGACCCGCGCTTCGTGGACGACCCGGACAGCGTGGACAGCGGTCTGGGCGACCCGCCCCTCGTCGACATGGGCGCGTACGAGTTCCAGGCGGCCGAGTGCCTGCTCATCATCGGCGACGGGCCGGGCGCCAGCCGATTCAGAGGACTGGGCCACATCTTCGGGACGCAGGTGAGCGGCGTCGTCGACTCGTACGCGGTGCTGATGGAGGACATCCCGTCCTTCGTGCTGCCCACGGGGCCTCCACTCCAGAGCAGACCGACTCGCGGTCCGGCGGGCGCGTCGCCCGACGCCGACTCCCAGGTGCCGCGCTGGATGGCCGACGGTGTCTTCGCCGTGGAGATCCTGTTCTGGAATCCGAGCGTCTTCCCCGAGCAGCCCGAGGGGCACTCGTTCGGGCTCATGGTGCAGGTGACGCCGGATGGGAGCGTCATCACGCGACCCTACGGGAACGGCACGGGCATCGAGATCTGGGCCGAGACGGGAATCAACGCGCACGGCCAAGCCGTCGTGCGTTTCCCGTTCACGATCCCCGGGCTCTGAGCGGTCTCGTCCTCCTCACGGCGCGTTGCAACGGTTTGCACGCCGCGCAGCAAGGCAGCAAGCCCGGCGCTCGGCGCTCAGTGCCCGGCGCTCAGAGGTAGCGCAGCATGCCGCGGGCGGCCAGGGCCTCGACGATCTGCTTGACGCCCTGGTCGTCGTCGCGGCGGCAGACCAGCGTGGCGTCCGGCGTGTGCACCACGATCAGGTCGTCCACGCCCTTGATGGCCACCACGCCGTCGGTGGCGGACACGATGCAACCCGAGACGCCCAGCAGTTGCGCGTCGCCGCGGATGTAGTTGCCGTCGCTGTCCGGCTGCAGCAGCCGTGCCAACGAGCCCCAGGTGCCCACGTCGTCCCAGCTCAGCGGCAGCGGCAGCATGAGCGTGCCCTGGACCTTCTCCATGATGCCGTAGTCGATGGAGACCTTCGGCAGCGTGGGGAAGACCTCGTCCATCAGCGCTTCGAAGTCCGGGCCGCGCCAGGCGGCGGCGAGGCGCTGCAGGTCGTCCACCAGCTCGGGCAGGTGCTCGGCGTAGGCCGCCAGCAGCGCCGCGGGACGGAAGGCGAACATGCCCGCGTTCCAGCTGTGGCCGCCCTCGGCCAGCATGTCCTCGGCCCGGGGCAGGTCCGGCTTCTCGACGAAAGCGTCCAGGGCGTAGACGCTCTTGCCGCGGAAGCTGCCCACGGCCTCGCCGCGCCGCAGGTAGCCGTAGCCCGTGGCCGCTCGGTCGGGCTCGATGCCAAACACCAGCAGCGACTCGGGATGCTCGGCCAGCGCCTCGGCGGCCACCTCCAGGTGCTCGCGAAAGGCGTCCTCGGGCGCGATCACGTGGTCGGACGGCAGCGCCACCGCCACGGCGTCGGGGTCGATGCGCGCCGCCAGCAAGGCCGCCAGACCGATGCAGGGCGCGGTATCGCGGCCCGCCGGCTCCCCCACGACATGTTCGGGCGGCAGCGCTGGCAGCAGCGCGCGCACCGCCGGCGCGATGGCCGCGCTGGTCACCACCAGCTGTCGCTCCGGAGGGATCAACGGCTGCAGCCGCTTCGACGCCGCCTCCAGCAGCGGCAGCTCGGTGCCGATGGGCAGCAGCTGCTTGGGTCGCGCCCGACGGCTGTCCGGCCAGAAGCGCGTGCCGGTGCCGCCCGCCATGAGCAGGCCCACGAACTGCGTCATGAACGCGCCCCCGCACCCTGCTCGCCGAACGCGTCGAAGTCGTCGAGCTTGTCGGCGACACCCTGACGCAACTCGGGGCGCAACACAGCGGCCGCGCTGGCCGACACATCTCCGCCCCGGCGGTACACGCGCGCCACCCGGCGGCCCAGGCTGCACGGGATCTCGTAGGGGATCGTGCCCACCAGACTGGCCAGCTCGCGCACACGGATCCGACCCTCCCCCTGACGCCCGATGAACGTGACCACGTCGCCCACCGTCACGTCAGGAATGTGACCCACGTCGACGGTGGTGTAGTCCATGGAGACGGCGCCGACGATGGGCGCGAGCGCGCCGCGCACGAGGCAACGGCCCTGGTTGGAGAGGCGGTAGGGCAGCCCGTCGGCGTATCCGATGGGCAGCGTCGCGATGCGTGTGGCGCGCGCGGTGACGAAGGTGCCGTTGTAGCCGATGGGCGTGTCGGCCGGCACGTCCTTGAGGTACACGACCTGCGTGTGCAGCGACAGCACGGGCTCGATGCCGCCGGCCAGGGGCTCCACGTCGTGGGGCACGATGCCGTAGAGCGAGATGCCCGGGCGCACCAGCGACAGGCTCGTGCCGGTGCCCCCCAGCACGCCGGCCGTGTTGGCAAAGTGCACCAGCGGCGGGACGATGCCCTCGCTGGCGAGCTCCTGCGTCAGGGCCTGCAGACGCCGCAGCTGCACCTCCAGAAAGGGGTGCCCGGGGCGACTGGACGAAGGGTGGCTGGCCAGGCCCTCCAGCTCGAGCCAGGGCGAGACCTGACAGGCCCGGGCCAGCTCCAGCGCCCGCGCCGGCTGGGCGCCCAGGCGGCCCATGCCCGTGTCGACCATCAGGTGCACCTTCGCCCGGCGACCCTGGCCCTCGGCCTCCGCCTCCAGGCTGCGGATGCGATCCAGCGAGTGGATGGCCGCCGCCACGCCGTGGCGCACCACCATGGGCACCTCGTCCGGGATGATGGCCCCCAGGATCAGCACCGGCGCCGTGATGCCGGCCGCGCGCAGCTCCAGGGCCTCGCCACTGTCGCCCACGCCGAAGCCCCAGACGTGCGGGTCCTGCGCCAGGGCGCGAGCCACGGGCACGGCGCCGTGACCGTAGGCGTCGGCCTTGACCACCGCCAGCAAGCGGCAGTCGGGCCCCACGCGCGCCGCCATGCGAGCCGCGTTGCGACTCAGCGCGCCCAGGTCGATCTCAGCCCAGACGCGATGATGGGCGGCGTTCATGGGCGAGCTCCCGACGCGGCCGGGAGGCGCGGCGCCGATCGCCACGAGCGATGGACACCTCCCCGACCGCGCGCAATGGTAGCGCGCAGGAGACAGCGACCCTAGCCGCCCGTGGCGCTAGCCGCGACGCGCGCGTTCGCGCAGGGCCAGCTCGGCGTGGCTCGGCTTGAGGTACAGCGGCAGCACCGTGGCCGGGTCGTCGCCTCCGGCCAGCAGCCGCGGGCGCCCCAGACGCGCGAGCCAGAGCGCGCTGGGCTCGGGCTCGCTCAGCACGGCCAGGCCGGGGGCCGACGGCGGCGTGGCGTCGGCGCTCGCCACCAGCTCCGGCGGCGACAGCTCGCGCAGGATCAGCGCGGGAGGTCCCGCTTCGGCCGCAGCGGCGTCGCGTGGCGCAGCGCGGGCGTACTCGGCGCGGGCGCTCTGGTCCCGGCGCGCGTCCAACAGGGTCAGCACACGCTCGCACTCCGGGTGAGCATCCAGCCAGGCGGCGGCGGCCGAGGCCAGCGACGTCACGCCGGCCAGGGGCAGACCCGCGGCCAGGCTCAGCGCCCGCCCGAAGGCGATCACGGATCGCAGACCCGTATAAGAGCCGGGGCCCGTGCCCACCACCACGCCTGCCAGCTGCGCGGGGCGCAGCCCGGCGTGCTCCAGCAGCGCGGCCACGGCGGGGGCCAGTGCGGCGGTGCCCATGCGGCCTGGCTGCTGCTGCCAGCTGCCCAGGGGCGCGCCGTCGGCCGCCACCAGGGCGGCGCAGCTGCGCAGGGTCGAGGCGTCCATGGCCAGGACCGGGGCTGAGCCTGGGCGGGGCGCCCCGGCGGGCCCGTCCGCGCTCACCGGGCGGGTCGTCCGGCGGCCTCGATCTGCTCGACCCAGAGGGCGGCCAACTCGTCGGTGACGCGGTCCACCACCTGCCCCTCGGTGCCCTCCACCATGACCCGGGCCAGATTCTCGGTGCCCGAGTAGCGCAGCACGATACGCAGGTCGGCGCCGTGCTCGGCCTCCAGGTCGGCCACCCGGGCGGTCACGGCGGGCAGGCGCTCCAGCGGCGGGCGCGCGGCCACCTGCACGTTGAGCAGGCGCTGCGGCACCGCGGGCACGGCGTCGATGGCATCTCCCACCGTGCAGCCCGTGCCCAGCAGGGCCGTGAGCACGTACAAGGCCGTGAACAGACCATCGCCCGGGTGGTCCTCGCTGGCACCGAACAGCAGGTGGCCGCTGTCCTCGCCGCCCAGGCCGTAGCCGCCCCTGCGCATGGCGGCGGAGACGTAGCGGTCGCCCACCGGCGTGCGCAGCAGCGACAGGCCGTGCGACGCCAGCAGACGCTCCAGACCCAGGTTGCTCATGACCGTGGCCACCACGGTGGCGTCCGGCAGGCGCCCCCGGGACGCCATCCACGGGCCCAGCAGGCCCAGCATGGCGTCGCCGGTGCAGGCCCGGCCGGCGGCGTCCACCAGCAACACCCGATCAGCGTCACCGTCGAAGGCCAGGCCCAGCTCGTGCCCGCCGGCCACCACCGCCGAGGCCACGCTGGCCAGGTGCGTGGAGCCACAGTCGGCGTTGATGTTGCGGCCGTCGGGTTCGATCGCCAGCGCGCTGACCCTGGCGCCGAGGGCCCGCAGCACAGGCACGGCGGTGTGGGTGGCGGCGCCATGGGCGCAGTCCACCGCCAGATCCATGCCGGCCAGGTCCAGGTCTGCAAAGCGTGCGCTGATCGCCTCGACATATTCGGCCGCGCCGTCTTCGCAGGTCAGGGTCGGGTCGGGCTCGGAGTGCCCGTCGTCAGCCACGCCGCCGAGTTCGTCCACGCGCGCTTCCAGGGCCTGCTCGCTGGCGTCATCCAGCTTGTGGCCGCCGGCGCCGAAGACCTTGACGCCGTTGTCGCGCCAGGGGTTGTGGGAGGCGGAGACCACCACGCCCAGGGCGGCGCCGCGCGCGCGCATGGCCAGGGGCAGGCCCGGCGTGGGCAGCACGCCCAGGTCGAGCGGCCGCGCGCCCGACGCGCTCAGACCCGCCGCCAGGGAGGCCGCGATGGCGGGCCCCGACTCGCGCGTATCGCGGGCCAGCAGCACCAGACTCTCGGCGCCGGCCTGCTCACCCAGGGCGCGGCCCAACCGGCGCAGAAAGGGCGCGGCCAGGGGCCCCTCGCCCGCGGGACCGCGCACACCGTCGGTACCAAACCAGATCCGGCTCATGGAAGCTCCTCCTGGGCGCCGGGCGGGCCGGGCGGCTCGGGGTTGATGGGCTCGGCGCCTTCAATCGGCGCGAGCTGGTAGTGGATCTCGGGCTCGCGCCGGTCCAGCCCCAGCACGCGCACCGAGCCGGGCAGGCTGCTGTGGATGCGCACCTTCTCGGTGGCCATCTCCAGGCCCGCGTCGCGCCAGTCGAACTTGAGCGTGATGGACTTGCGCAGCTGCTCGTCCGTGAGCGCATCAAGTACGTGCCGGGGGCCACCCACGATCAGGTCGAGCGACGGCGTGGCCTCCACCAGGCGCAGGTTGCGCAGCACCAGGTCGCCGGCGGAGTCGTACTGCACCGGCACCGACAGCAGCTCCTGCTCGGTCTCCTCGGGCAGCACGGGCACCAGCACCGAGACCACCTTGCCGGCGGTCACGAGCTCGATGCCCTGAGCGATCAGTTCGGGGTCGAGCCCCACTTGGCGCGCCACATCGAGGCCCTGTCCATTCATGTCCACCGACTCGAGCCGCAGACGCGAGGGGTCGGCGCGCAGGCCGGCGATGGCCGATCGCGGCCCCGTGAGCTCCACCTGGCTGGGCTCCACGCGGCACTGGGTGGTGTCGACGTAGTGCCCGCCGCGCGGGATGCCCGCCACCTGCACGTTGCTGAAGTCGAGGTCGAAGGTCTGGCTGGTGCGCTCCGCCAGGATCAGGTTGATGCGCCGCGGCCGGATGCGGAACTCGCTGGCCGAGATGGCGCCGCGCTGCGATCGGAACTGGCTGCGGTCGAGCACAAAGCTGTGCCGCACCTCGTGCTCCTGCCCGAGCACGTCCTCGGGCGTCTCCAACACGGCCGACAGCTCCATGCCGTCCACGTCCGTCTTGAGGCCGCGGACCTCCACCGTGATCTGCGTGCGCGGGAGGTTGCGCACGATGATGTGGTCAGGCACCACGATGAAGATGCCCGGGCGCGTCTTGCGCTCCTTCTCGGCCTCCGAGCGCAGCTTGAAGATCTCCACGTCGAGCGTGAAGGGGCGCTTGTCGCTCAGGTTGTGGTCGAGCACGAACCACACGATCAGCGCCAGCACCAAGGCCACCAGCTTGCGGCCCAGGTCCTTGCGGAGAATGGTGAAGATCAGGCTGTGCTTCACGCGGACGCGGGCTCCGGACGGCCCTCACCGGCCAGCATGTCGGCCAGCACGACCAGCAGCTCATCGGCATCCGCCACCGGGTGCAGCAGGCCGCGTTGCACCACGGACATGCGGCCGGTCTCCTCGGAGACCACCACGGCCACGGCGTCGCTCTCCTCGGTCACGCCCAGGGCGGCGCGGTGGCGCGTGCCCAGGTCGCGCGAGAGCGTGGTGGACTCGCTCAGCGGCAGCGTGCAGGAGGCCGCCACGATGTGGCCGTCGCGCACCACCACGGCGCCGTCGTGCAGCGGCGCCTTGGGGTGAAAAATGGCCTCGAGCAGCGGACCCGACAGCTTGCAGTCCAGCTCGACGCCGGTGCTCTCGATGGTGCGGGTGCCCGTGGCCAGCTGGAACACGACCAGCGCGCCGATGCGCTGCCTGGCCAGGCGCTGCATGCCCTCGCAGAAACCGGAGAGTTCGGCCTGGGGCACCGAGCGGCCGGTCAGGGTCATGTGCCCCGCCAAGCGCGAGAGGGCCGTGCGCAGCTCGGGCTGAAACAGGATCACCAGCACCACCGCCACGAAGTTCAGCAGCACGCCGCCGGCGGCGTCGAGACGGGGGAACTCCAGATCGAAGGACGCCTTGGCCAGGGTCAGACCGGCGTACACCAGCAGGATGAACAGCCCCACGCCCTTGAGCACCGCCAGGCCACGGGTGCCGTGCAGGAACTGCAGCCCCGCATAAAACAGCAGGAACAGCAGGCCCACCTCGATGGCAGCGGAGATCCCGTCGCGCGAGATGTCGATCGCCGCGAGGAGCGGGAGGGCCAGCGCGGTCATGGACGCAGCGCGGCCTCGAGCGGCACCTGGGCGGCCTCCAACACGGCCTGGATGGTGGCGCCCAACAGCGTGTCGGGGGTGGAGGCCCCCGCGGTGAAGCCCACGGTCACGTCGCCGGCGGGCAGCCAGTCATGCGTCACCAACGGCTTGCCCGTGACCGGGCAGCGGTGCCGGATGCTCCCGACGTCCACGGCCTCGGGTCCGATCACGTGATAGCTGGGGAAGCGGCCGTCGGCGGCGCGGGTCAGGTTGCGCGTGTTGCTGCTGTCATAGCCGCCCACCACCACCATCAGGTCGAGCCCGGCGGACTCGGCCATGGACACCACGGCGTCCTGGTTGTCCTGGGTGGCCTTGCAGATCGTGTTGAGCTCGCGGAAGGCATCGACGGCCGCGGCCTCGCCGTCGCGCACCACCACGGCGCTGCGGATCATGTCCTCGATCAGACGCGTCTCGCTGGCCAGCATGGTGGTCTGGTTGATGGTGCCCACCAGCGCCAGGTGCACCGCCGGGTCAAAGTCGGGAGAGCAGGCCTCCTCCGGCAGGCTCGCCAGCAGCTCGGCGGCGCCCAGCTCACCGCGGATGGCGGCGCAGAGCCGCGCGGTCTCGACCTGATCGGCCACCACCAGGAAGTGCCCGCCGCGCGACGCGATCAGGCTGCACGACGCCGCCGTCTCCTCGTGACGCACGAGCCCGTGGATCACCGTGGTGTAGCCGTCGTTCACGTAGCGCACGGCCCGGCGGTGCGGGCGCACCACCCACGGGCAGGTGGTGTCGACGATGGTGCAGCCCAGCTGCTTGAGCCGCTCCTCGTCCTCCACCTTGGCGGAGAAGGCGGGGATGATGACCACGTCGTCCGCGCGCAGGTCGCCGCCGTCGGGGTCGCTGAACGGGCCGCGCAGGAAGCGCACGCCCATGGCCTTGAAGTCGGCGTTGACCCGCGGATTGTGGATCATCTGGTCGAGCAGCCAGATGCGCTCATCGGGGTGCTCGGCGATGGCGTCGCGCACCATGGACACGGCGCGGTCCACGCCCCAGCAGAAGCCGAAGCTGGTCGCCGTGCGCAGGGTGACGCGCCCGCACTCCAGGCTGCCGTCGCCGCCCCGCAGCCGCTCGATGAGCTCGCTGCGGTAGCTGTAGCGACGGCTGGGGTCGTCGTAGTCGGCGGTGGTGGTCTGCGGCGTCATCGGACGCCACCCAGAATAGCAACCCGGCCGCGGCCGCGCGGAGCAGGACTCAGCGGGCGCCGCGCGCGCCCTCCACGGCGGCCAGCAGGTCGAGCGCCTGGCGTGCGGCCGCCGGGTCGTGCACGCGCACGAAGTCGACGCCGGCCTGGGCCGCCAGCACCGTCGTCACGGTGGTGCCGTGCTCCCGGTCCTGCACCTCGGCGCCAGTGACCGCGCCCAGGAACGCCTTGCGCGAGCAGCCCAGCAGGGTGCGATGCCCCAGGGCCACCAGCGCGGGCAGCCCCGCCAGCAGCGCCAGGTTGTGCTCCAGCCGCTTGCCGAAGCCGATGCCCGGATCGAGCAGCAGACGCTCGGCGGCGATGCCCGCAGCCTCGGCCCGAGCCACGGCCTCGCGCAGCCCTGCCAGCACCTCGGCCAGGCAGTCGTGGTAGCGCGGCGCGTCCTGCATGTCGGCGGGCGTGCCGCGACGGTGCATGAGCACCACCGGCAGGCCGGCCTGCGCAGCCAGGGGGCCCAGGTCCGGGTCGTCGGCCAGGGCGGAGGTGTCGTTGAGCAGGTCGACGCCCAGTTCGAGCGCGCGCTCCAGCACCGCGGCGCGGGTCGTGTCCAGCGAGAGCGGGACGGAGACCGCCGCGCGCAGCGGGCCCAGCACCGGCTCCAGGCGCGCCCACTCCTCGTCGGGGGGTGGCGGCCGCGAGCCCGGGCGCGTGGAGACGGCGCCCAGGTCCAGCAGCTCCGCGCCCGCCTGCACGGCGGCGCGCCCCGCGGCCACGGCCTGCGCCGGGCTGGCAAAGCGTCCGCCGTCGCTGAAACTGTCCGGCGTCAGGTTGAGCACCGCCATGACCCGGGTGGCCCCGGCGGGCGGCAGG
>QNBX01000157.1 GCA_003644265.1 Planctomycetota bacterium | reverse complement strand
TCGACCTGAGCCTGAAGCTGGGAACGCGCCCGACCAACCAGTAGGCACCGGCGCGTCAGCCGGTCGTGCCACGCTCCCGGCGGATCTCCACCTCGGCATGATCCATCGACACGTCCATGGGCACTGCCAGCTTGCGTACACGTACGCTGATCGCAGTGATACGTGGTGACACGTCCAGCACGCCCTTCGCCAACGCTCCGGCGAGACCCTCGAGTAGATTGAAGCTACCGCGCTCGACGGTTCGCTCGGTCAGCTCGACCAGAGGTGTGTAATCGACTGTGTCAGCCAGGGCATCCGAGGTAGAGGCGGCCCCAAGATCGGCCTCGATGACGAGGTCCACCTCGACCATCTGTGGGAACGCGCGCTCCTCCTCTGTCGCGCCGAGCATGCCCTCGTAGCGCATCGAGCTGAGCGTGATCCGGTCCATCCGTGTCGCCTCCTCGCGTGGCTAGGTGCCTGGTGTGCGTGAGCCCCGTGGGGCGGCCCCGGACCCCTCGGGATCGCGCCAGCCACCCCGGATGATGGCATCGCTCATGCGTGCGGTGCGGAGGTTGGCGGCAACGTCATGGACACGCACGATGTCCGCACCTGCAGCGATGCCCAGTGCGGTGGTCGCCAGCGTGCCCTCCAGGCGCTCCTCGACGGGCAGGTCGAGGACCTTGCCGATGGTCGACTTGCGGCTGGCCCCCAGCAGGATCGGCCGGCCCAGCGACCGCAGGGCAGCAAGGTCGCCGAGCACCGCGAGGTTCTGCTCTGCGGTCTTGCCGAAGCCGATGCCGGGATCAACGATGAGCGTGGCGGGGTCGCATCCGCCAGCCACAGCCCGGGAGAGTGCGCGGTCGAGGTCGGCGATGACCTCGGCAACGACGTCTTCATACACGGGCTGTGCACGGCTGTGCATGAGGATATAGGGCGCCCCATGGTCGGCAACGATCGGCGCGAGCGCGGCATCGGCCGTCACGCCGGCCACGTCGTTGACGATGTCGGCACCCGCAGCGAGGGCGGCAGCAGCCACCTCAGGCTTGCTGGTGTCGATGCTGATGGGCACGCCCGGGAGGCGAGCGCGGATGCCGCTGACAACCATCACCACGCGCTCCAGCTCGTCGGAGGCGCTGACCGGATCGTGACCGGGGCGCGTCGATTCTCCGCCCACGTCGACGATGTCGGCCCCCTCGGCGAACATGCGGAGTGCCTGGGCGATGGCGGCCTGGGAGGCGGTCTGAGCTTTCGCGGTCCCCCGCAGCAGGCCGTCGCCGCTGAATGAGTCGGGTGTGACATTGACGATGCCCATCACGTACGAGCGCTCACCGAAACGCAACTCGAGGTCGCGGACGCGCAGCAGGGCGGGTCGAGAGGCGGGCGACTCAGGCATCGCCCAGCCCTGCCGCTTCCGGCACGAGATGTGAGCGCAGGTGGCCCACGAGGTACAGCGAACCGGCGATCACCAGTGGACCGCCCTCGGTGGCGGCGGTCTCGAGGGCGTAGCCGAGTGCGGCATCAAGGTCGTCGATCGCGGCGTCAGCGGAACTCCCGGTCACGTCGGACCACGTGCGGGCGAGGTCCGCGGCCGGTAGGGCACGATCGGTGTCGGGGACACGAACCGCCACGAACCGCGCTGCTCGCAGCGACTCCGAACCCGCCAGCGCACGCAGTATCTCCGCCACCTCCTTGTCAGCCATGACCCCGACCAACAGCGTGGGCCGGCCGGCCGGCAGCGACCCTGCCAGCTCCTCGAAGGTGGCCGCAAGCGCCAGGGCGCCGTCGGGGTTGTGTGCGCCATCGAGCAGGATGGTCTGGCCGTCACGGTCGAGCAGTTCCAGTCGCCCGGGCCAACGTGTCCGCGCCAGGCCCGACCGGATGGCCTCGCCGTCCGCCCTGGCGACGGCGGCGTCATCGAGTGCGTCGATGATCCCCAGCGCGACCGCGGCGTTGGCCGCCTGGTGTCGACCCAGCAGCGGCAGGTGCAGCGCACCCAGCCGGGCGTGATCCAGCCTGATGCCCGAACGATCCATATCCAGCACCGGCAGGGGTGGACGCACCGTTAGGGGCACGTCCAGCTCCGCCGCGCGAGCCCGGATGACCCTCAGGGCTTCGCCGCGGGCGCCGCTGACGGCTTGCTGCCCAAGCTTGATGATGGCGGCCTTCTCCGCCGCTACCGATGCGATCGTGCGGCCGAGGAACTCCTCATGGTCGAGCCCGACGTTGGTGATGGCAGCCACGTCCGCGTCCCACGTGTTGGAGGCGTCGAGACGGCCGCCGAGGCCGACCTCCATGACCATGACGTCGACCTTCTGCCGCGCCGACCAGAGGTAGGCAGCAGCGGTGAGCAGTTCGAACTCGGTGGCAGGACCGTGCTCGGCCGCGCCCGGCTCACTGGCCTGCAGCACCTCTTCGAGGAGCGCATCGAGGTCGTCCGCGGCGATGGGCTGCCTGTCCACGGTGATGCGCTCGCGGTAGCTGTGGAGATGGGGACTGGGCGACTGGCTCGTGGAGTAGCCGGCCGCACCCAGGATGGAAGCCACCATCGCGGCCACGCTGCCCTTCCCGTTGGTTCCGCTGATGAGCGCACCACGGAGGGCCAACTGCGGGTCGTCGAGGTGCGCCAACAGCACACGCATACGGGTCAGCCCGAGGCGGATGCCGATGTGGCCACGGGCGCGGATGCGGGCGAGGGCGTCGGCCGGCACGTTAGAAGGCGAGGATCTCTTCCTCGTAGAACACACACTGGTTGAAGCGCGCCGAGAGGCAGACGTCGGTGACATAGCCCGTGTCGAGGTGGACGCCGCCACGTACCTGGCAGCGTGCGACGTTGCCGTCCTGGCGCATGTACGCCTTGAGCAGATGTGGCGTCTGGACCGGGATGGGCCCGCGTGGACCGATCATGAAGAAGTGCGGGCAGACGTTGCGGCGCAGGCTGGGCAATCCGAACGGGACGCTGGGGCGGAAGGCATCCAGCTGGGTCGCCGCGACATCTGCACTGGGCATGCGCGGCGTGACCCGTGCGATCGGGCCCGGGGGCGGCGGTGGTGGTGAACTGCCGATCGAGTTGGAGCGTGACGTGCGGTCACGACTCGATGGCACACCACGCTCATCAAAGCTCAAACTATCCCCTCTCCGGAACTCCCCCCACTGAGTGTTCGTCGCTAGCGTGCCACAATCTGCGGGAATGGACGACGCCACTTCACGGACACGCTCGACTAGCCGACGGATGGCCTCGGCCAAGCCGGCCGCGACGTCACGACGGAACACCTCCGGCAAGGGCCCGAAGAAGAGCGATGAGCCGGAGATCTCGCCCGCGCGCTGGGGTGGCGTAGCGCTCGTCATCGCGGCCATCATCGCGGCCATCACTCTTGCCGTCATCAGTCCCAGCGACCCCGATACCACCGCTCAGCCCGGCATCGCTGGAGTGGATTCGACGCCGACCCCGGCCCCGTCGGTCCTCGATACGCGCGTGCCCACGGCGCAGCCCACGATCGTCAGCCCCGGAGAGGGTCCAACCCCCGAGTACGAGATCTCCGTCACGGTGGCGGTGCCCGAGGAGGAGGACATACCCAGGAAGGACCTCACGCTGGTGGTGCTTCGTGGTGACGAGGAGCTCGGCAAAGTGCTGAAGCCCAAGCCCGGCACCAAGGTGAAGGTCGAGGGTGTGCGCCTGCTCAAGGGCAGCGAGAACGAGCTCACGGCAGCGCTCAAGGGGCCCGGCGGACTGCTGGGTCCACGCTCGAACCCGGTACTCGTGACACAGGACCCCGACGCTCCGTCGTTGGCCATCACCTCTCCGGCAAAGGGCTACGACACCTACGACAAGACCGTCATCGTTGCCGGTACTTCCGAAGTCGGGGCTGAGGTGCGGATCACCAACGAGGCCAACAGCTTCGGCCCGAAGACCGTCGTCGTCCCGGCCAGTGGCGAGTTCTCCATCAGCGTGCCACTGAAGGTCGGCCCCAACCGCATCCTGGCCGAGTCCGAGAACCAGATCGGGCAGACGCAGCCCAGGCGGATCAAGGTCGTGCGCAAGGACGGCCGGCCCACCATCGACAACGTCAAGTACCCGCGGCGGATCCCGAAGTCGACGCTGCCCAAGACCATCCGCGTGGTCGTGGATGTGGTCGATAGCAAGGGCAAGGAGATGGAGGGCGCCACGGTCGCCTACACGCTCGGCGCGCCGGGCTATCCAGCCGTCAAGGCCGACGAGGAGACCGGCCCCAACGGGCACTCGGTATGGAACGTCAGGGTCGAGCCCAGCGACGCGCTGACCGACACCCTTGAACTCAGTGTGACGGTCACCTCCCCACGGGGTGACCAGAAGACTGAGCGCTACAAGATCACGCTGACCTAGCTCAGCCGGCGCGGCTCCGTCGTGAGCGGCGCTGCACCTCGGACATCAACTGGAGCCCCGGCGCCACGTGCGGCGCCTCCACCAGCCCACCCGGCGGTGTGGCCGGCTCCCAGGCCGGAATGGGTAGCTCCTCGGGCGCCACGGCCGCGGGCGGCGAAGGTTTGGACGATGGTGCTGCAGCATGGCTCTGTGGTGCCGACGCGATCATCTCCAGGTCGTCGAACAGCCCGGGCGCAGCATCAAGGCCCGGGGTCGCCTCCCAGCGAGCGCACACCTCATCACTATCAAGCGGAGTGTGAGCGCGGTCGGTGGCGCAATAGGCGAGGTCGGTCGCGACCGAGCGACGGTAGAGATGGCAGGTCGCGCAGGTCACGGCCGCGCGCGAGCAAGCCCGGCAACGCGACGCCTCCGGTTGCAGCGTGCGGCAGTGCGGGCAGCGCCACGTGGGAGCGGCGGGAACGACATCGGGGTGGTCGAAGATGGACACGTCAGCGCCCTCGCCCGATGCGCGTCATCCGGGCGGACAGGCCTCCTGTGGGTCGGCGAGGACAAGGTCCACCTTGGAGCCGATGGGCACCGTCGCCCCCGGCTCGGGCAGTTGGTCATGCACGAACCAGCTGTCCTCGGGCGGCGGGTCTTCGGGATAGGTGGCACCGACCAGCAGCCCCGCCTCTTCGAGAAGGCCGCGAGCCTCGCCGAGCTCGAGGCACATGAAGTCGCCCACCAGCACCAGTTCCGACGACGGGAACGGTGTCGGCGAGGCAGTCGGTCTCGGCGTCGACTCAGGCGTCGGCACCGCTGTCGGCGCTGGTGTCCTGATGGGGCGCAGCGTCGGGTCGGTGGCGGGACCGCTGGAGACGGTGTAGTCGATGGGTGATCCGCGTGTGGCCGAGGCACCGGCTCGCGGCTCCGTGAACACGACATAGCCCTGCGGTAACTGGTCGGCCGCGGTGAGGCGGGTGCCCGCACGCAGCCCCGAGTCCTCCAACTGGACGATGGCATTGTCCTCCCTGATGCCATGCACATCGGGCACGACCACGGTCTCCACCTGCGTGGCAACCGTGACCTGGACCGTCGTGCCCACCGGGACCTCGGTCTCCGGCTCGGGCAGCTGGTCGATGATGCGACCGGCCTCGTGCTCGTCGGTCTCGTAGTAGTCCATCTCCAGGACCACGCCTCGCCGATCGGCGAGCGCCAGGGCATTGGCTTCTCGACGATCCACGAAGTCCGGCGTCTTGACCAGCTCAGTGGTGGGCGAGGGCGGGGGACTGACCACGGGAGCTTCCTCTCCGATACCGCTGAAGAGCAGGAACAGCAGGATGCCGCTGGCGATGATCACGAGCAGACCCAGGCCAGCCGCCATCCACGCCCATGGCCCCGAACCGGAACGCTCGGGGTCAACGGAGGACGGCCCGGTCGCCATGAATGCAGTCTGCGTGGGTGGCCTGACGATGCCGAGGGGTGGCGGGACAGTGGCAGCCACGGCAACCCCCGCGGCAGCAGCGTAGACAGCGGCGCCGGATGGGTCGGAGCGGAATCGCGCCAGCGCGGTCGAGAGCTCCGTAGCAGAGGGTCGAGCACCCGGGTCCACCGCCAGGCACCAGCGCACGATGGCATCGAGGGCCGGTGGGACCTCCGCGCGAACAGCCATGGGAGAGGGCACGCCACCAGACAGGCGCGCCACTGCGACCGCGGCGGGCGAGTCACCAGAGAAGGCACGTTGACCTGTAAGCATCTCGTACATCACCAGGCCCAGCGAGTAGATGTCCGAGGCGGCCGTGGCAGTGTCGCCACGGGCCTGTTCTGGGCTGAAGTAGAGGACGCTTCCGAGCGTGATGCCGGTGGCCGTGACGGGCGATCGGGCGGCAGCCTGGGCGATGCCGAAGTCGGCCACCTGCACCCGGCCATCAGGCGAGAGCAGGATGTTGCTGGGCTTGATGTCACGGTGGACGAGCCCGGTCGCGTGGGCCGCAGCAAGTGCGTCGGCCACTTGCTGGCCCGTGTTGGCGACCGCCGTCGGCGGCAGGATCCCGTGCTTGCCCAGCGCAGACGAGAGGTCGCCGCCGGAGACCTGCTCCATGACGATGTAGGGTCCGGCGGGGTCGTTGCCGTAGTCGTAGACCTGGACCACGTTGGGGTGGTTCAGCGAGGCGGCCGACTGGGCCTCATGCTTGAAGCGCTCGACGAACTGTGCGTCAGTGCCAAACTCGGGCCGCAGCACCTTGACCGCCACCTGCCGGTCGAGCTTGGCGTCAGTGGCCTGAAAGATGGTGGCCATGCCACCCTGGCCGAGGACCTGATCGAGTCGATACCGACCACCGAGGAGCGTGCCGAGTTCAGCCACGCTCAGCGCCCCCGAGGTCGCCCGCCGGACCGATGGCCTCGGCCGCCGTCACTGCAGGTCGATCCCTGCCAGGTAGTCGCGGAACTCGCCGCCGATGTCGTCGCGATCGAGCGCCAACTGCACCGAGGCCTTGAGCCAGCCCATGGTCGTGCCGGCATCGTGGCGAGTACCCTCGAAGGCATAGGAGAAGACCTCCTGCTCCTTCATCAGTGCCTCGATGGCGTCGGTCAGCTGGATCTCACCGCCGCTGCCGGCCTGCGTCTGCTCCAGCTTCTCGAAGATCTTGGGCGTGAGCACGTAGCGGCCGATGATGGCCTTGTTGCTGGGTGCCTCGTCTGCCGGCGGCTTCTCCACCACACCCCTGATGCGATCGAGGCGGACGTCCGGGTCTGACCATTCGGTGTCGACATCGACGATGCCGTAGCGGCTGGTCTCCTCGTGCGGCACGGGCATCACCGCCAGCGTGGAGCCGCCGGTGTGTTGATAGGCGTCGACGAGCTGGCCGATGCAGGAGCGTTCAGCCTGTACGACATCGTCGGAGAGGATGACCGCGAAGGGCTCGTGCCCGACCAGCTCCTTGGCCATGAGCACGGCGTGGCCGAGCCCAAGCTGCTCCTTCTGGCGCACGTAGCTGACCTGGGCCATGTCACCGATCTGGCGCACCTTGCGCAGCATCTCGATATCGCCGCGGCGCTCCAGCAGCGACTCCAACTCAAAGCTGTGGTCGAAGTGATCCTCGATGGCACGCTTCTGGCTGCTTGTGACGATGATGACCTGCTCGATCCCGGCAGCAACGGCCTCTTCGACCGCGTACTGGATGACGGGCTTGTCCACCAGCGGCAGCATCTCCTTGGGCTGTGCCTTGGTGGCCGGTAGGAAACGGGTCCCCCAGCCTGCGGCCGGGAACACTGCCTTGCGAACGCGCATCGATCCTCCACTGCGGATGCCGGGTCCGGACCCGGTCTTGGCGGTCGGCGCGGGTATCTCCGACGCGAGTGACCCGAGTTTACAGCGGCGGGGCGAGTCGGCTCATCGCGCTGCGCCACACGCCGGAGCGGATGTCACTCGGCCAGGGGTTCGGCTTTGGCCGGCCCGTGGCGAGTCGGCGTCAGTTGGAACAGCGCCGCACCTGCCAACACCAGCAGGCCGATCTCTCCCGCAACGCGGGCAAGCCGGCCGCCCAGGCAAGACCGACGGCCGCCAACGCCACCATCGACGCACCAGCAGGGTCAGGCTGATGCTTCATGTGCGCAACGGCGGGCGACCGAGGGCGACGGCTAGACTGGGGAGGTCCGCCAGGAGCACATGGGGGAGGTATCCACGAATCATGAGACGTGAGGCCTTGATCGCCAGCTGCCTCGCTGCCAGCCTATCGATCGGCGCTGCGATCGCCATCACGCCTGATAGCGTACGGGCGGAATCGCAACGTCCTGACATCATCACCATCATGGTTGACGATCTCGGGTTCCTGCCCAGCAACTCTGTGCTCAAGAGGCTCCCGAACATCCGTGAGACGTTCCTGGACGGCGGTCTCGAGCTCCGTCGGATGTATGGCCAGACGCCTGTGTGCTCTCCGGGTCGGGCAAACTTCCTGACCGGTCAGAACTCGCTCCACAATGGAGTGACGGAGAACAACAGCCCCCCGGTGAATCCGAACAAGACGGTCGCCCTGGCGCTGCAGCGAGCCGGGTACCACACCACCCTGATCGGCAAGTACCTCATCGATTGGGATCCGTCGAGGAACCCCAAGGGCTGGTCCGATGTGTCGCTCTTCCACGACCCCGGACGACTCGTGAGCGAGTCTGTCGAGAGCCTGGCGCGCGCGCCCAAGTCCCAGCCGGTCTTCGCCTGGCTCTCCGCGACGGCTCCGCACAGGTGCAATTCCTCTCGGTATCCCGACGACGATTGCCGCCGTCCGTATGTCCCGGAGCGCTTCCGGGACGCACCCGAGTGCCGCGGCATCGCGCCGTTCAAGCCACCGACCTACCGGACCTGGAAGCCGCCCAGGCCATTCCCCAGGGACATGCCCTATTGGCCGGAGGGTTGGGACCTCGTCAGTATCTGCGAGTCGATGCTGCAGGTAGACGAGATGGTGGGAGCGATCACCGAAGCCCAGGAGGCACGCGGCCGACCCGCCTACTACCTGTTCTTCTCCGACAACGGCATGGCCTGGGGCCAGAAGGGGTTCCCCGGAAAGCGCGTGCCGCCATCCACACGGCTGCCGATGTACATCTCCGGGCCGCGGATCGCCGGAGGTTCCTCCAGCGGCAAGCTCTTGTCCATCATCGACATCGCGCCCACCATCGCCAGCCTGGGCAAGGCCAACATGCCCTGGGTGGACGGGCGATCGTTCATGAAGTTGATCAAGGGTGAGCCATTCGCGGGTCGCAAGCGTGCGCTCGAGCACAGCTTCAAGGCCAAGGCCAGGTGGTCGGCCGTCCGATACAAGAACTGGCGCTACATCCGTTGGGCCGACGGCAAGAAACAGCTGTACCACTTGGCGAAGGACAGGTGGGAGCAGCGAAACCTCGTCAAGAAGAAGCCCGCCCTGGCCGGCCGGCTCGACCGTGAGCTGAAGATCATGATCGAGAGGTCCAGGTCCTAGGAACTGGACCGACTGGGTGGACAGGCTCAGCCCGTCGAGTTCATCCGCTGCCTCACAACAGCTCAGCCTCTGCCTGCTGGACGGCGGCACCACGGCGGCCGCGCCAGCGCACCTGGGCGAGCGCACCGCCGACCAGCACCAGCAGGCCACCCGCCAACTGCAGTGGCGAGGGCCGTTCGGCGATGAGGAGGGCCGCCAGCATCACAGCCACGACCGGCTCGAGAAGCATCAGGATCGATGCCCGCGTGGGCCCCAGCTGCCGGAAGCCGGCCAGCACCGCAGCAGTCGGGATGGCCAGGCCGATGACGGCCCCCAGCGCGATCCAGATCCAGCCGCCACCCTCGAATGGCTCTGCCAACGCCGCGACCGAGCCACCCACGATGGCGATGGCCACATAGCCCACGGCCGCTGCTGACGAGATGGCCATGGCCGCCTGGCCGGAGGTCAAGGTGGGGTAGCCGCGCCCCGCGATGAGCGCGTAAACGGCCTGGAAGGATGCCGCAGCCAGGCCCAGAACGATACCGATGAGCGCCACCTCGACACCCTCCTGCCCCAGCGCGGGAGCCAGCACCACCAGCAGCATCCCGATCGAGGCGAGCAGCAGTGCCCCGATACGCGATGCCGTCAGCGGCTCACCGTACACACGCACCGCCGCCACCGCCACCATCACCGGGAAGGTGTAGAAGCAGATGAGGACGATGGCGATCGAGCTTCGTCCGAAGGCCGTGAAGAGGGCCAGGTTGGTGAGGATCGTCATCATTGCCACGACCATGACCTGAACGTGGTGCAGCGGCGCCACCTCTGACCAACGTGGTGCAGCCATGCGCCGCGCGCGGATGAGCGCCACCACCGCGATGACGAGGATGGCCGCACCCAGCAAGGAGCGCCACGTCACGAACGTCACCGTGGAGATGCCGGCCTCGGCGGCGAAGCGCGACACCACCGGCAGCGTG
>QNBX01000156.1 GCA_003644265.1 Planctomycetota bacterium | reverse complement strand
GGGCGGGGGCGCTGCGGTCGCTGCCGGGGTCGGCCAGGTCGAGCAGGTCGACCTCCAGGCCGGCGCCCGCGAGCAGGCACGCGATCTGACTGCCCATGACCCCCGCGCCCAGGACCGCCGCTCGTCGAAACGGCGCGTGCGCTGTGTGCGGGGCTGCCGAGGTGCTGCTCATGACTGATGCTCCGGGCGCCATCCGGCGAAGGGACGCGCCGGGTCGGCCAAGGTAACAAGCCGCCGGGGGGCGCTTCGATGGTGCGCCCGGGGAGCGCCCCCGCGCGCAGGCTGCCGCTCTCCCGGCCAGCGATGAGAGTTGACACGCCTTGGCAGGGAGCGCTGCCCGCTGCCCGTCACGCGCTTCTCGCTGCTCGCCTTGTGATGCCTACGTGTCGTCGGTGATGACGGGCTTGACCATGATCAGCAGCTCGGTGCGCGTGACCTGCTCGTTCCTGGCTCGGAACAGGTAGCCCAGCACGGGCAGGCCGGCGAGCGGCGTGGGCGGGGTCTGCCAGCGGCGGTTGATGGGGTTCGGTGTCAGCCCGCCGATCACGAACGTGTCGCCGCCGGGCAGCCTGGTCACGTCGAGGTTGACTAGGCCGGCATCCAGACTGGAGACGCCGCCCAGGGTCACGCTGGACTGCACGCCTCCGTTGTTGGTGCTGACGATCAACCCGAGCGCGATGCTGGGGCCGCGGTCGGGGTGCTCCAGCACGGTGGGCGCCACATGCAACGTGAAGCCGAAGGCCGGGTCGCGCCCGGGCATGCGCAGCGACGTGGCCAGGTGCTCGCCTTGTTTGTGTGCCAGCTTGGCGGTCTTGCTCTCGAACTTGCCGAGCGCCTTGGCCAGCGCGCGGTCGCCCTTGGCCAGCTTCTTGGAGAGCTTGCCCAGGAACGTGGCGTAGAGCCCCAGGCCGTCGGGCACCAAGTCGCCGGTCACGTCCGCGTCGCCCAGCCCGGCGTCGCTCATGGCCGTGGCGGCCTCTGTGACCGGGTTGTACTGGATCACCGGCAGCCAGATGCCCTGGTTGTTGAGGCTGTTCAGGGCCAGCTCGCCCGCCTGTCGCGCCAGCTCAGCGCCGGAGAGCAGGCCCTGCTTCTGGGCCTTGGCCCCGGCCTTGGTGCCCTGCTTGAAGGCCTTCATGCCGTTCTTGACCAGGATGCCGCCGAACTTCAGCTCGTTGGCCAGCGACTTCTTGAACTGCTTCAGGATGCCCTTCATCTCCGGCGGCTGGTCGGCCTTGGGGATGATGCGCGGCGAGGAGATGTTGGTCATGTCCGAGTCCTGACCGAGCGCGCGCAGGGTGGCCTCGAACATGCCGCTGGCCCAGGCCTCGGTGCCCGCCATGTCGAACAGGATCGAGCCGTCGGAGGTCACGTCCAGCGTGGGCGTGAAGACCTCGTCCCCGGCGCCGTTGCGGAAGCGCAGCTCGGCCTGGTCGGCATCGAACAGCGCGATGCCCAGGGCACCCACGGGGTCCTGATCCGCCACCAAGAAGCGCGACTGGATCATGATCTGGCGCACCGGCACGCCCACGCCGCTGGGGGGAGCGGGCTGCTGCGAGGCGCTCAGCGCCGGGCCCAGCACCTCGTCGAGGCGCCGGTCGTGGGGCAGCACGCGGAAGCGCACATTGATCGCGGTGCCTTCGGACTTGGCCGCGTTGCCCAGGCCCTTCACGAAGCGCGCGAACTCGGACTCAAGCCGCAGATCGCCCTTGTCGAGCTGTGCCTCGCTGAAGGCCTTGAACGTGTCCCAGGCACCGCCGCGGCCCTCGCCGAAGTCTGGTCCGGCGGCGGCGGGGTCTTCGAGCAGGCCCGCGCCCAGCGCGCTCAGAGCCTGGGCGGCCTGCACCGCGCCCGCCACCATCTCGAGCTTGGCCGCGAGCAGCGCCTGGGTGGCCGCCTCGTGCGCCGCGGCCAACGAGACCTGCTCGAACACCAGCTCGGCGAGCAGGCCCTTGAGCGTGTCCTTGGCGGCCTTCACGGCGATGCCGGCGCTCTTGCTGACCTCCCTCTGCGAGGTCTTGGCCGCCTTGCGGAACGCGGCCGCGTCCGGATCGATGGCGCCCACGGCCGACGGCGCCAGGGGGACCAGCATGAGCAGGGCCAGCAGGGAGGTACGCAGGGCTGAGGTGTGCATGTGAGTGTCCGACGGCGGGGAAGTGACCGGGCTCCACGCTAGCACGACGCGCCGGCTGGCTCAGTCGTCCGCGGGCGGCGCCGGGTTGCGCGCCTGGCTCAGCGCGGCGTCGTCGTAGAACGAGACGCCGTGCCGCGAGCCGGCGCGCTGCTTGGCGATGGCCACGAGCTGCCCCGTGTGCCAGGAGAAGTGCTCGACCACGTGGTAGACGGCCCAGTAGGGCGAGGTGTCATAGTCCTGGATCTTGAGCGGGCGCAGCAGCTGCTCGTGCGGCAGCGATTCGATCACTGCGGCCGCGCGCTCCACCGTGTCGCGCAGCGCGGCCATGCGCGCCGCCCGCTCGTCGCTCGCGGCCACGTCGGTGCCGGCGCTGCTGCCACCCCGCGCCGCGAACTCGGCGTCGCGCTCGCGCTGATCCTGCTCGCCGCCCAGCGCCGACAGGATCCACTGCCGCACGTTGCCCTCGAGGTGCAGCAGGATGTTGCCCGCGGCCAGGGCGCCGTCGTGCGGGCGCCACCACAGCTCGCCGTCGGGCAGCACCGCCAGCCCGCGCTCGATGCGCGGCAGGTACGTGTCGCGCAGGAATGCGGCCGAGTCGGTCAGGAAGGTGTTGGCGAGATCAGACATGGCGTCCTCCTGTGTGCGTCTTGTGCTGAGCCTCGTCCATCATGTCACGGCGCCGGCGCGCGTTGCGCGGGGCACGTCGCTCACCACATGTCGGCCTTGTGCACGCGGCGCGCGGCCGTGAGCTCGCCGTCGCGCGGCCAGCACTCCAGACCCACCAGGCCGCGGTAACCCAGCTCATAGGCCGCGCGCAGCACGCGCGCGTAGCGGATCTCGCCCGTGCCCGGTTCGTTGCGGCCGGGGTGGTCGGCCAGCTGCAGGTAGCCCAGCTGGTCGAAGCCGTCCTTGAGTCGCCCGGTGAGGTCGCCCTCGCTGATCTGCATGTGGTAGAGGTCCCAGTTGAGCTTGACGTGGGAGCTGCCCACCGCGCGGCAGATGGCGACGGCCTCGGGGCTGCCGTAGAGGCAGTGGCCCTTGTGGTCGACGCGGATGTTCATGGGCTCCAGGATCAGCATCAGGTCGGCGGCCTCGGCCGCGCCGGCCACGCGCGAGAGCCCGACGCGGATGTGCTCGTGCATCTGGGCCTGGGTCATGCCGGGCTGGTCGTTGCCGCCCACGACGGTGGCCTTCTTGGCGCCCAGCACGTCGGCCGCTTCGACGGCGCGCTCGATGGCTGTGGCAAAGGCGTCGTGGTTGGCCGGGTCGTTGAGCCCGGGCACGAAGCCCCAGGCCGTGAACTGCGCGATCTCCACCCGCCGCGCCCGGGCCCGCGCGGCGATGGCCGGCAGGTCCTTGCCGTCCAGGCCCCACAGCTCCACCGCCGGAAAGCCCAGGTCGGCGGCGGCGTCCACGCGCTGCGGGAAGGGCAGGTTGCGGAACCACATCTCGATGTTGCAGGCGAAGCGCGTGTGCGGCGTGGCGCCCGGGCGCGCGCCGCCGATGCTGGCCAAGGGAGCGGAGGCGGTGGTGCCGGCGGCGTCATCAGCCGGCGGGCGCTGCGAGGGGCTGTTGCTCGTGCCGCCGCGCTTGCTGCCGACGAAGATGCAGGCGCTGCTGGCCGCGGCCAGGCCCGCCGCGAGCAGGCCGCGGCGCGTGGGGAGGGTGGTCATGGGGAGGCTCGCAGGGGGAGTCGCTTCAGAGGGATGCCAGGTACGCCAGCAGGTCGCGCATGTTGCCGCGGCTGAGCGTGGCGGCCAGCTCGTCAGGCATGGCGGAGAGGCCGGCGCTGCGCTGCTCCACGTCGGCCAGCGGCACGCTGTGCACGGCGCCGTCGGAGTCGAGCAGGGTCAGCAGCTCAGCGTCCTCGCTCAGCACCCGGCCGCTGAGCACGCTGCCGTCGAACAGGAACAGGTTGGCGGTCTGGTAGCCGGGGGCCAGCGAGGCGTTGGGGTCTACGACGGCTCGGAGCATCTCCAACCGCGTGCGGCGCGAGGCCAGCTCGGACAGCTCGGGCCCTACGCGGAAGCCGCTGCTCGCGTCGCGGGCGTGGCAGCGCTGGCACGAGAGGGTGGTGCGCTCGAACAGCTTGCGGCCGCGCTCGATGTCGCCGCCGTAGAGGCTGTCCAGCCAGGGCAGCAGCTCGGGCGCCCGCTCGGCGGCGACGGCGTGGCGTGCGGCCAGGAACTCGTGGCGGCCGACGCGCTCGGCGGCTCGCACCAGATCGAGCCGCAGCTCCGGGGACACGAGCCCCGCGGCCAGACGCAGCAGCTCCGGGTCGAGGTGTGCGCGCACCAGCGCGGGGTCGACGTCGGGCGCGGACAGGATGCGATAGGCGCTGCGGCGCTCGCTGATCTCGCCCACCGCCAGGATGGTGGGCAGGAACGCGGCGGCCTGGGCCGGGTCGCGCTGGCGCAGCAGCCCCAGGGCCGTGGCGCGCAGCTCGCCTTCTAGATCCGCGAGGGCGTAGGTCAGCAGCGCGTCGAAGTTGGGCGCGCCGGCCTTCGCGATGCGCTGCAGGCAGGCCGAGCGCAGCTCCGCGCCGGCGCTCTGGTCCTGCAACCAGGCCGTGAGCAGCGCCAGCCGCAGGGATCCTGGGACGTCCTGCGCGGTGGCAGCGGCCTGTCCAGCGGTCGCATCGGCTGCGCGTGGTTCGACCTGTGCGACCTGACCATCTTCCACCGCATCCAGCAGCTCCAACAGGGCCAGGCGCACGCTCTGAGGCGCCGCATCGAGGCTGCCGTCGGCCAGCTCGCCGCGGATCAGGCGCGTCACCAAGGCGGGCAGGAAGGGCGCCGGGCGCGGGGCGATGGGGCGCCACTCGCCGGTGACCAGGTCGCGGGAGCCGGGCTCGCGCCAACCGGCCAGCAGCTCCAGCGCCTCCACGCGCAGCTCGGCGGGGACCTCGGCGCTGGCGGCCAGCTCGGCCACCCGGCGGGCGTGGTGGGCCATGCCCAGGGTCAGGTTGGCGGCCAGGGCCCGGCGCAGCAGCGCGGCGGTGGGCAGGGCCTCGTCCGCCAGGAAGCGCGCGCGCAGGGGCGAGGCCGGGTCGAGCACGGCGGCCAGCGTGGGCAGGGCCGTCTGCGCCGGCAGGTCATGGATGGCGCGGGCGGCCTCCAGCGCCACCCAGGCGTCCTCGGGGTCGTCGCTGCGCTCGAGCCGCGCCAGCAGCCCCGCCAGCAGGGGCGAGCGGATGGCGCGCAGGGTCAGCGCCACCGCCATGCGTACGTGCGGCGAGGGGTCGTCGGCGTGCTGCATGAGCACGGCCCCGTCGGCGCAGCCCAGCAGGCCCTGGACCACGCCGTGGCGCAGGGTCGGGTCGGAGGATCCGGCCTCGCGTGCCAGCTTCAGCAGGGCGGGCAGGGCCTCGGGCAGGCCGAGGCGTCCGCAGGCCAGCGCGGCGTAGAGGCGCGCGCGCGGCGCGGGGTCGCTGAGGCCGGCCAGCACTGCCGAGCGAGCGGGCATCCAGGCGGCGTCGCCCAGCACGCGCAGGGCCTGGGCGCGCACCTCGGGGTCGGCGTCGCGCGCCAGGCCTAGCAGGGGCTGCAGGGCGTCGGGGACGCGTCGCCCAGCGATCCACAGGCCCCAGATGCCCGCCAGCCGCGCGTGCAGGTTCTCGGCGCTGCGGGCGGCGTCGGTCAGCTCGTCCAGGCCGTCCTCGCCACGCCGGGCCAGCTCGAAGTGGGCGCCCTGACGCACGCGCTGGTCGGCGTGACCCAGCAGCTCGGCCAGCTCGTCCACGTCGCGCACCGACATGCCCTCGCCCAGCAGCCGCGCCGTCTGTTGCATGAGTTCGCGGTCGGCGGCGCCCGCGTCGCGCAGCACCCACACGCGGCCCTTGCCGGTCGTGTTCCAGCCCGAGACCCAGTCGGTCAGGTAGAGCCCGCCGTCGGGGCCGAACTCGACGTCGGTCACGAGCACGTCCCACAGGAAGCGTCGCTGACGGGCCATGCGCCAGCCCGCGCCCTGGGGCTCCAGCACGAAGGTGTGGATGCCGCTGCCCCGCACGTCGCCCAGGAAGTCCGTCAGGAACATGTGCCGCGCGAGGTCGGGCCCGAGCCCCGTGCCCGGGTTGAAGGCCACGCCCGAGGGGCCGTTGGCGATGTTGGCGATGGGGGGCAGGTGGTAGGCGGCCTGGCGCGCGTGGCGCGGCTCCCACAGGCGCTCAGCGTTCCAGGGGCCGCGCGACACGGGCTCTTCGATCCACTGGTAGCTGAAGCGCCAGCCGGAGTCGCCACCGGGGATGCAGTGCACCCAGCGCGCCAAGTCGTCGCCGTCGGAGTTGTTGTCGCCCGTGAACAGCTCGCCCAGGTCGTCGAACAGCAGGTCCTGAGGATTGCGCAGGCCGGTGTGAAACAGCTCGAGCCGGGAGCCGTCAGGTTCGCAGCGCAGCACCGCGCCGGTGTGGGCGTGGTCGATGGTGCCGCGCTCGGTCTCGACGTGCAGCCCGCGGTCGCCCATGGAGAAATACAGCCGGCCGTCGGGGCCCATGCGCAGGCCGTGCAGGTCGTGGCCCAGCAGTCCGGTGTGCACGCCGTAGCCGGACGAGAGCGGGCGGCGTCGGTCGGCCACGTCGTCGCCGTCGCGGTCGGTCAGCAGCCAGAGGTCAGGGATGCAGGTGTAGTAGACGCTGCCGCCGAAGGGCAGCACGCCGGCGCCGATGCCGGTGGCGTGCTGATCGAAGCCGTCGGCAAAGACGCTGGAGCGGTCGGCCTGGCCGTCGCCGTCGCTGTCGCGCAGCAGGCGCAGGCGGTCGTGCTCGCCGGCGTAGTCGCTGTACTGCTCGCCGGTGTGGGCCTGCATGTAGGCCAGGCGGTCGGCCACCGTGCGCGCGGCCAGATCGTCGTCGAGCCAGCCCCAGTGCTCGCGGATGTCGGTCACGCCGGCGTGGTGCCGGAAGGTCTCGCCCACGTACACCGCGCCGTCGTCGCCCACGCGCAGGCAGACCGGGTTGGCCAGCATGGGTTCAGCGGCCCAGAGCGAAACCTCGTGCCCCTCGGGGATGGACATGGCGGCCAGGGCGGCGCGCCAGTCGTCGCTGGCGGGCTCGACGTTCGGGGCGTAGGGCTGATCCTGCGCCGCGACGCGAGGCGCGGGCAGCCATATCGCCGCCAGCACCAGCCACGCCATCCACGGCCGCGTCATGCCCGGGCCAGCTCGGCGCGCACGCGCTGCAACAGGACGTGGGTGGCCTCGATGCCGTCGGCTTCGCTCAGCTCACCGCCTTCGTACTCGATGCCGACGTGGCCGCGGTAGCCGGCGGCCAGCACGATGCCCAGCATGCGTCGATAGTCGGTGTGCGTCTCGTTGCCCTGCTGGTCGAAGTCGTGGCTCTTGGCGGAGACGGCCTTGGCCCAGGGCATGAGCTGCTCCACGCCCAGGTAGCGGTCGTACCAGCGATCGCCCTCGATGCGGAAGTTGCCGAAGTCGGGCAGGGTGCCGACGCGCGGGTGGTCGGCGGCGGCCATGACCGACGCCAGCCAGGCGCCGTCGCTGGAGAGGCCGCCGTGGTTCTCGACGATCACGTCCACGTCCCAGGTGGCGGCCAGGTCGGCCAGGCGTCGCAGCGAGTCGGCGGCGCGGTCGCGCCAGGCGTCGGGGTCGCCCGAGCCCGCCACGTTGACGCGCATGGCGTGGCACCCGAGGAAGCCCGCGGCGGCGGCCCACTTGACGTGCTTCTCGATGGCCACGCGGCGCGCGGCGTCGTCGGGGTCTCCCAGGGCGCCCTCGCCGTCGATCATGATCAGCAGGCTGGTTACGCCCGCGTCGTCGGCCCCGCGCCGCAGCCGCTCCAGCCAGGCGAAGTCGCCGGCCTTGTGCTTGAAGAAGGCGTTGACGTACTCCACGGCGTCGATGCCGAAGCGCTCCTGCGCGTGGCGCGGAAAGTCGAGCGCGTCGAGCTCGCCCGCGAACAGCGTGCGGTGCAAGGACCACTGCGCGAGGGAGATGGGGAACAGCAGGTCGTCGCCGTTGCGCCCGGCGTCAACGCCCGCGGTGCTCGCAGCCGCGGCCGTGCGGGGGCCGGTGTTGGCGTCAGCGTTAGCGTCGGCGTCGCGCGGGGGGCGTGTGCTGCCGACGCACCCGGCCAGCGCGCCGAGGCCGAGGGTCGTGGCGCAGCCGATCAGCTCGCGTCGGGTGATGGGCAAGGGCTGTCTCCGGTGCGGGGGGCGCGGTGATTCTAAGCTCGCGCCGGGCAGCCGACGAGCGTGTCTGCCCACGTCGGTGTGATTGCTGCTGCCTTCGCTAGCGCCCGAACGCCGCCAAGCGCTGATTGATCTGCGCGAGCGGTACGTGCTCGGGGTCGAACGCCCCGCCGATCCAGGCGGTCAGTTCCGCGTGTCGCTCGTGGCCAGGGTCCTTCAAAGCCCGCAGGAATTCTGGGTAGCCATAGGGGCCACCGCAGTCTTCGGGCGGGCAGGCTCTTTTGGCTTCGAGGCACGTGAGCGGGGCGGCGATCGAGTCCATGTGGGAGCCGCGGGCGGGTACCTCGGGTTCCCGGCGCTCCACCCTGATCGTGTGCGTCCAGCCGTCACCGAAGTCGTAGGTGTACTCGGCCTTGGCGCGTTGGCGGGGCAGCACCTCATCCAGGATCACGGACTCTTCGTCCACGAGTTCGCGGTCGTCGTCCGGGTGGGGAACGCCAAACGTTGCGCCGTCGATGCGGAACTCGTGCAGGTGGCAGTCCTCCCAACCGAACGCAACTTGGAGCACGTCGTGCAGGTCCGCCAGCGTGTACTCACTCGGAACGCGCAGCCTTCGCGAGATGACCGGTCGAATGTCGGCCAGCGAGACCTTGAGGATGTGAAATGTCATGCTCGGCTCCCGGGCCCTGAGGATAGCCGGAGGCCGCCCCGAGCTCGAGGCGTGCTGCGCGGCGAGGTCGAGTTCACAAATTCGGCTGGCCACGTCTTATCACGCCGATGACGAATTATGGAGATGGCCGGCGTCTCGTCGCCGCCGCCCGGGGCTGGAGTCGGCGGTCACACGTTCGGGTCGTCACTCCCAAGCTCGACTTCGGCGGCAGGGAGGTCACCGGGGCGAGGACGGCGGTGGCCATGGCGGAACCCGACGATGCAGATCCTGCGGTGTTCGTCGTCGACCGTGAACAGGATCAGGTGGCTGCCGACGACCAACTGTCGCACCTCGTATTCGACATAGGCGTTTTCCTCGGCGAGAGAGGTTCGGCAGGGCCAGCGTTCGAGGGTGGCGACGGCGTCCCAGATGCGCTCGATCCATCGCTCGGCATTCAACGGCGCCTGGGCGTCCACGGCGATGTCGCGTGCCTGCTCCCGGATCGCCGACAGAGCGATGTCTGTCAGCTCGACCGAATACTCGGTCATCGATCGAGGTTCAGGCCCAACTCTTCTGCGATGCGCCTGAGCGCTTGCTTCGCCGGATGAGTGCGTCCGTGACGGATGTCCTCTTGGCTGCGGTCGAGCATCGCCAGGCTCTCTGCCAGTTCAGCCTTGTCCGCGAGCTCGTCGTAGGCCTCCGGGCTCAGGACCACGGCGTCCGTCTGACCGTTGGTGGTGATGTAGAGCGGTCGGCCGGTGGCGCGGATCTGGCGCAGGTGATCCCGAAGGTGCTTCCTGTGTTCCGTGAAGCTGGTGATGTCGGTCGTGCGGGCCACAGGGTCCCTTTCGGCAGAGCGTACAGAACTCTGTACAGAATGGCCCGGATTCGGGGTCCTGTCAAGCGCAGGCGAGGGCGGCCTCTCTGCGTGTATTCGGCGCTGGATCACTGGGTTCTGTCGCTATTGCTCATTTCGGGCGAAGCCGCAGGGTCGCTCTCGCTGGCAACTCCGCCAGCATCGAGCAAGCCGGCTCTCTCTCGACGGCGCAGGCGGCCGGATGTGACGCCGGCTGCGCGTGGGTGGCGAACGACAGCACGCCGCCCGGCCTGAATGGGATCGACTCTCCAGGAGCGGCACCGGCCACCCTCACGGCTCCCCCGATCCTCCCAGCCGCCGCGCCAGCTTCCCGATCGTCAGCCCCTGCACCGACACCGAGAAGATCACCACCACGTAGGTCATGGTCAGCAGCAGCGCGCGCGTCTCCGGCGGCACCACGCCCGCCAGCGACAGGGCCAGGGCCACGGAGATGCCGCCCCGCAGCCCG
>QNBX01000155.1 GCA_003644265.1 Planctomycetota bacterium | reverse complement strand
CGCAGTGGCAGCTGACGTTGTTTGAGAACCTGCTCACGCCAGCACAGATCGACGCCTCGTGGTGGGGTCCGCGCGTGGCCTTGGCACCCGACGACCCAGAGGCTCCCGAGTGGGCCAACCTGCAACGGCAGCAGCAGGACCTGATGGGCGCGGTGGCCAGCTACTGGCTCGAAGAGCGCCGGGACGGCGGGGCGCTGGGCGGAGGCCTGGGCGACGACGTCGAGCTGTTGGCGCAGTTTGGCAAGGCCTTCGCCGGGCTTCAGGACCAGTCACAGCGACGGGCGCTGGACGCCCTCGACGACATCACGCGCTGGGTGCTCGACGGATCGGGCGAGGTGCAGGAGGGCTACTTTTCCGGCGGCATGGCCGACGTGCAACACACCGCCGAGTACACCACCAACACATTCCTCACGACGCTGGCGGCCTTCGGACACACGGCCACGGCGGCGGAGCTTGCCCTGGCGTCGACCCAGCACCTGCTCCATGCCCAGACTCCCGAGCTGGCCTTTGGCGGCGACAGCAACCTCGGCCGCACCCACTTCAAGTCCTTCGTGTTCACGACCAACGGCCACGGCGGCGACCCGGACCACGCCTGGGACACGCTGCTCAACGGCCGCGCCATGTACCCCGGCGTGAGCACCTCGGCGCGCGCCCCGCTGGCCAACAGCCACCCCATGGTGGCCGACCTGCTGAGCTGGGCCGACGGCTGGCGCGACGACGCGCTCGACACCTCCGGATCCAAGCCCGCGGGCTGGTACGGCCCCGCGGGCTGGCCCACCAACGCCCAGGGCAACGGCTTCTGGTGGAACCACACCGGCACGGCCTCCGACACGGCCGAGCTGTCGGCCGGCGTTCACAGCTACACGTTGGACCTGCTGCGCGTGGCGTACCAGCGCAGCAGTTCGCCCGATCGCTGGCGCTACCTGCTGCCAGCCGTGCGCATCCTGCGCTCGGTCATGGACTGGGAGGACGCGGGGCTGCCCGCCAACCCGCCGCAGGGTGGCGATCTGTGGGCCGCGTCCAAGCTCAAGTCCAACAGCCGCTTCGGCGGCCTGGTCTTGGCTCATCTGGGCGAGCTGGCAACCGACGCCGACCTGAACACACGCCACGACCCGCTCAACCCCAGTAGCACCTACGTCGACGCCGACCTGATCGCGCGCATGGAGAACTGGGTCGAGATCGAGTTCAACGGCCAGCCGGCGGGGCTACGCTACGCCCTGGGCGACCTGCAACCCTGCAACGCCGGCTTCACCGCCAAGCCCACCGCGATGTTCACCGGCAACTACAAGAAGATCCTGTCTTACTACCGGCAGCTGTATCCGCTGCTGACCACCGGCGTGATCCACACCGACCGCATCAACCTCAGCTTCAATGGCGGCGGGCCCAGCAACCTGCTGGCGGCCGCCAACGGCGAGGACCTCGTGGAGGGCATCGTGTTCCGGCCGCTCGTACGCTGGCGCAGCCTGGCGGGGCAGTCCCTCGACCTGGCCGTGCAGTGCAACGCCCGCGGCTACGTCGGATCGTACTACACAGCCTTCACCTACAACTTCGGCGCCGCGCCGCTGACCGCGGTGGTGCAGCTCGACCAGGGCCTGGCTGCGGGCGAGTACCAGGTGGAGTGGGGCGCCGCGAACTCCTCCTGCGACGTGTTCCCCAGCGGCGCCATCACCAACACGATGACGCTGCAGAAGCGCGGCGTGGGCACGCAGTTCGAGCTGCCTGTCGAGCCAGGCCTGTCGCTGGTGCGCATCTCGCGCCTGGGCGCCGCAGACCTGCCGGCCGCCGGCTACGACCTGGCCGTCGACACGCCTTCCGCGCGGCTGGTCGACGCGGTCGACGGCCTCCGGCTTGAGCTGGAGGCGCGTGTCGTGAACGTGGGCAGGGACGCCTCGCCCGGCGCCACGCTCAAGCTGTTCGCGACGCCCATGGAGCCCGACGGCTCGCTGACGCTCGGCGGCACGGAGATTCTGCTGGGCAGCTGGTCCGTCCCGCCCCTGGCGGGAGCCGCCAGCAGTTGGACCCTGGACGGCTTCACGGGCACCTTCTCCGGAGCCGACCTCAAGGCATCCAGTCGGCAGAGCGGCCCCCACGGCGCCGGCACGGCCACGGGCGCGAGCGCGTCCACCAGCGCCAAGGCCGTTGCCCCGGCCGGCGGCATCGTTCCGCTGGGCAACCGGAGCCTGCCCTTCGCGCAAGAGCTGGCTGATCTCGTGCTCGCCGGGCAGGGCCTGCAGCTCCGCGCCGAGATCGTGGCGGACGGCATGGAGAGCGACCTGCTCAACAACGCCTTCACCCGCGGCTGGCTGCTGGAGGACATGCCGCTGGTCAGTCCGTAGCGGCGTCCCGGCGAGCGCGGGCGGCCTCGCGCAAGATGGACACCGCGCCGTGGAACACCACCGCGACGATGACCGCGCCCACCACCAGGTCGGGATAGCGGCTGCCGGTGCCGGCCACCAGCAAGGCACCGGCCAGCACCGCCAGGTTGGCCAGCACGTCACTGCGCGAGCAGATCCAGGTGGCGCGCATGTGCACCTCGCTGCGACGGTGGCGCGAGAGCAACACCAGGCAGGTCACGTTCACGAGCAGCGCCAATCCACCGACTCCCAACATGGTGAAGGCCTCGGGCTCGCTTCCGAAGGCGGCGCGGCGCGCCACGTCGCTGGCTGCCAGCACCGTCAGCAGCAGCTGAAGCACGCCGCACCAGGTGGCCGTGCGCACTTTGGCCGCCGCGCCCCGCCCCACCGCACGCAGGGCCAGGGCGTAGACGCTGGCGTCGGCCAGCATGTCGAGCGAGTCGGCCAGCAGACTGCTCGACTGGGCCATCCAGCCAGCCGCCGCCTCCACCACGAACATCGCGGCGTTGAGCAGCAGCAGGAGCTTGAGCGTCGAGACCTGGGCTTCGTCGCCCGGCTCGAGGCGGCAGTCATCACACCCCGACATGGTCCTCGACTCCCGTGGCTTCCCCGGCCCATCCGGGAGGCGGTAGTGTAGCGACACGGACATCGTCGTCGTCGCCTCTGCTTGTTCCGCGCCGCGCGAGACCGCCCTGCACCACCCCGGCCGCGCCGGGGCCGCCCCGCATCCCGGAGCCCCTCGTCGTGCCTGACCCCCTCCTGCTGGCGTACGGCGTCGCATCGCTGCTGGCGCTGATCCTGTTCGGCTTCGACAAGCTGGCCGCCAGGCGCAACTCGCGCCGCGTCCCCGAGGCCACGCTGCACCTGGTGGAGCTGCTCTGCGGAGTGCCCGGCGCCCTGTTGGCACAGCAGCTCTTCCGGCACAAGCGCTCCAAGCCATCCTTCTATCTGGTGAGCTGGGCCATCGCGGCGCTGCACGTGGCGCTCTGGGCCCTGTACTGGCGCGAAGCAAGGGGCTGAAGTCGGGCCCGGCCAGTTGCCGATGCGTGCCGATGGCGCGGGCGCAACGACCCCGCAGCGCCCAACGTCCGTGTAGACTCAAACGACCGCCGCACGCCCGACTCTTCTTGCCCCGCCGCCCGCCGACCCCGCCCTGATGCGCATCGTGTCTCCCGCCCTGCTCGTGCTTGGAACCGTGGCCTGCGCTGGCCTGTGGGCCCAGGAATGCCCCCCGCCGCTGCCCCTGACCCACGCGCCCATCGCCGGTCTGGATGACAGCACGCTGGTCTTGGGCAGCTTCGACGGCGCCAGCGCGGTCGAGTCCCCCTCGGGCCCTGGCAAGCTGCGGGTGACCGACAGCGTGCTGCCCGGCGCAGGCATCTTCGGCACGGGCGCCCTCTCCATCAGCGGCCCGGGCGCGGCCATCTTCCCCCTCTCCGACTTCAACGGCAGCGCGGGCACGATCGAGTTGTGGGTCCGGCCAGGCCCGGGCAGCGGCAAGCGGGAGGTGCTGTTCAGCCTCGACGGCACCCACACGCTCAACGGCGACCCGTGGACCGACCTGTTCGTAGGTGAGCCCACCACCGGCGTCGCGCCGGCCCCGTCGCTGGTGTACTTCGGCACACCCAGCGGCCTCGACCTGACCAACCCCGCCCGCGTCGAGACGGTGGTCCCCCGCGGCGTGGGAGCGGTCGACTTCGACGGAGACGGCGATCTCGACCTGACGCTGGCCAACAACCAAGCCGACGTCGGGCTCAGCAAGCCGGGCGCGGTGTTCGTGTACGACGGCCCGATCATGCCGGGCAGCAGCCACGACACGCCGGCGCAGGTCGTGCCCATCGACCTGGTGCAGGGCATGACCCTGGC
This sequence comes from Planctomycetota bacterium, assembly GCA_003644265.1. The sequence continues at coordinate 6,072 of QNBX01000155.1, read as the reverse complement.
CGACTTCGACCAGCGGGACGGGCCGGATCTGCTGGGCGCCTCCTTCGTACTGAACACCTTCGCTGTGGTCGGTTGGATCAACGACGGCACAGGACAGCTCGCGCCGGGCTTTGCGCCGTTGGCGCTGGAGCACCTCACCTCGGCCGAGGGCACCGCGGTGGCCGACGTCGACGGGGACGGCGTACTCGACGTGCTCTACGGCGCCTTCGCTCCCGACGCCAGCTACATGCTCATCGGCGAGCTGGTCTCCGGTACCTACGACTTCGATGTGGTCTCGGGCGTGAGCTCCCCGCGCGGTGACCAGAGCCTGGGTGTGAGCCTGGGCGATCTCAACGGCGACGGCTGGCCGGACGCCGTGCTGGCCCAGCCGCTGTTCGAAGACGGCCTGGGCGGGGTCAAGGGGCAGGTCGCCATCCACTTCAACAACGGGGCCGGCCTGTACTCCGCTGACCCCGACTTCGTGGTCGCCACGCCGCGGCCCTTCACGGTCAACGCCGAGAAGGACATCAACAACGACGGGCATCTCGATATCGTGGTGGCCAACTGGCGCAGCGGCCCGAGCACGACACCGGCCTCACGGGTCATCCTGGGCCCGTTCCCGCCCGCCGGTGGCGGTGCCCCGCCTGAGCTCGAGTTCCTGGTGGATGACGCGGTCAGCATGGCCGTGGGCGACTTTGACGCCGACGGCATCGACGACATCCTGTTCCGTTCGAGCTCGGCCGCCAGCTCGCCGCTGTTCTTCCTGAACCCCGATGGCACCAGCAAGGCCGGCGCGGACGGCGGCGCTCGGCAGCTCGCCTCGGTCCTGCTGCCCACGGGCCCCACGCTGAGCAACCCGGGCGGCGAGGGCGCTGGCGTCATGGCCTTGCAGGTCGGGGGCACCACGGCTTACGGCAGCCACCTCGACCGCAGCAACTCGTTTGAGCTGGCCGCGGAGAACGGGCGTCTGATCTTCTCCATCGTGGACCGCAACGGGCGCTCCCACCGCGTCAGGGCGCCCGTGCCCGACCCCGCCACGCACCCCGACGCGGTGGGCGGCTTCGTGCACCTGCAAGCTGCCTGGTCGGGACCGGCAGGCTTGATCGAGCTGCGCATCGGTCACCCCGACGACCCGCTCGAGCTGTATCGCACGCTGGCGCAACAGAGCTGGCTGGTCGACTCGGTGGCGCCCGCGTTCCAGCTCGGCAGCGACTCAGAGAACCAGTTCCGCGCGGACGGCTGGTTGCTTGACGACCTGCGCATCTCCAACGTGCGGCGCAGCACGCTGGATGCTGACAACGACGGCATCCAGGACGATTGGGACAACTGCCCCAGCGCACCCAACCCCGCACAGGCCGACAGCGATGACGACGGCCTGGGCGACAGCTGTCTCGTGTGCCAGACGAGCCTGGGCTTCGGCGGACCGGGCAACGTGACCATCGCCCTCTGCGGCCAGCCGCTGTGCAACAGCCTGGTGTCCAACTTCACGGCGGAAGGTGGCCCGCCCTTTGCGCCGAGCACGCTGATGCTGGGCATGTCCTCGATGCCCACGCCCATCAAGGGCGGTGTGCTCGTGCCGGCGCTGCCGCTGCTGCTGATCTCATTGCCTCTGAACGGCGGCGGCGGCACCAGCTTCCCCGTTCCGGGCGGGAGCGGGACGGGGCCGACCGATCTCTACACGCAGCTCGCGGTGGCCGACCCGACGCTGCCGCAGGGCGTGGCCTTCAGCAACGCCCTGCGGGTGGAGTTCCCCGAATAGAGGCACGCACGCGTCAGCGGCTACCATGCTCGGCCACCCCCCGCGAGCCACACCATGCCGTCGACCTCACTGCGTCTCCGCTCCGCCCCGCTGCTGCTGACCCTCGGCCTGGCGCTCTTGTCGGCCTGCGCCGCTCCCCAGGGCCGCGCGGGCGAACGCGGCCTCGGCGACAGCTTCTTTCCGTTCCTCGGGAACAGCGGCTACGACGTGCGACACGTGCACCTCGAGCTCGACATCGATCCGGTCGCCGGGCGACTCACGGGCGTTGCTGAGCTGCAGATCGTCGCCGAGCAGGACCTGTCCGAATTCTCACTCGACCTGCGCGACATGGACGTGGCGTCCGTCAAGCTGGATGGGCTGCCCGCGGTGCATGACTACGGCGGGCGCGAGCTGGTGATCCATCCCGCCGAGGGCGCCCTGTCGCGAGGCGATCACTTCACCCTGCGCGTGGCCTATGGCGGGTCTCCGAGCGGCGTGACCACCGACGCCTTTCCCGCGCCGTCCGGCGTGGGCTGGATGCACGTGAAGGACGAGGTCTACGTCATGAGCCAGCCGGTGGGCGCGGCCGGCTTCTTCCCGTGCAACGACCACCCGCTCGACAAGGCCATCTACTCGTTCGAGATCACGGCGCCCGAGGGCTACACGGTGGTGACCAACGGACTCCCACAGGGCCGCGAGACCCTGGACGACGGCCGCATCGCGCACCGCTGGAGCGCGCGGGATCCCATGGCCAGCTACCTCGTGACCCTGGCGGTGGCGCACCTGGAGCTGGATCTGTCGAGCACCGAGAGCGGCCTGCCCATCCGCAACTACTTCAACGTCAACGCGGATGCAAAAGCGCGCGCGGACTTTGACAACACGGCCGAGATGCTGGAGTGGTTCAGCGAGATCTTCGGCCCCTATCCGTTCGAGACCTACGGCTGCATCCTCGCCAGCGTGCCCTTCCCCGGAGCGCTGGAGACCCAGACCATCCCCGTGTACGGCGCAAACGCGGGGCACGAGACCGTCATCGCCCACGAGCTGGCGCACCAGTGGTTCGGCAACAGCGTGTCCGTCACCGACTGGAGCGAGATCTGGCTCTGCGAGGGCTTCGCGACGTATGCGTCCTGGCTCTGGATCGGGCACAGCCAGGGGCAAGCGGCCATGGACGAGAGCCTGCTGCGCTCCTACGGCTACCTGCGCCGGGCCAAACTGGGGCCGCCCGGCAAGCCCGGACGCACGGAGATGTTCGGCGGTGCGGTGTACATGCGCGGTGCCTGGGTGTTGCGGGCGCTGCACGAGTCGGTGGGCGACGAGACGTTCTTTGCCATCCTGCGCGCGCACTACGAGCGCAACCGCGACGCCCACGCCACCATCCAGGAGTTCATCGAGCTGGCGGTGGAGCTGGGCGGCGAGCCGCAGCGCGCGCTGCTGGAGGCCTGGCTCTTCGACCCGGAGCCCCCGACGATCGAGCGCTGGAACGCCGCGCTGGATGCAGTCAAAACGTCCTAGCCGACGGGCGTCGGACGGCGCGGTCGCGGACTCAGCCGCGGTCGCGGCGGGTCATGACCAGCGTGCGGTTCTTGCCCCGCCGGCGGCGGTAGCCCAGGAGGTGGAACACCTGCAGCGCCAGCCAGCGCGCGCGGTGCTTGTCGACGATGAGCGTCTCGGGACGCTGCGAGTGGCGCCGCACGCCGGGCAGCCAGTGCAGCAGGCCGTGCAGTGGCAGCCCGCGCAGCCAGGCGGAGAGCTCGAGCCAGATGGGCTTCACGTCGTGCACGATGAAGAAGCCGTCATCGCCCTGGCCCTGGTACAGCGGCATGAGCAAGCGCGCGTTGCGGTCGGCCGCCACGGGCTCTCCGCCGTCCGTGGCCAACAGCTGGCCCCTGCGGATGGCGTCGAAGTTGTGGAAGCCGGGTTCCATGCGGAACTGGTGACCCTGCGCGAGGGCGTGGCGACGACGCACCTCCACCACACGCGGCAGGCCGCTGGTGGCGGACGCCAGCAGCTGGCGCGCGCCCTTCGCATCAAGCTGCCCGGGGGGCAGGACACCGGACGCCTCCAAGGCGATCAGGATGGCGGCCTCGGCCCGGTCAATCGACTCGGGGTCATCGTGCTGCCCGGCCTCGAAGGCCATGGCCACCAGCCCCATGCGGTTGGCCTGGCTGGTGACGGTGCCCACCAGTTCCTCCTCCAGGCCCAGCACGTGGGGAACCGGAATGTGGAACGCAAAGGCGCGGTTCTTGAGCGTGTCGTCCAGCACACTGAACGGCGCCCCGCCACCCGAAGTGCTGTGCAGGTCGAGCAAGAACACGGGGCGCCCGGCGGCCAGGCTCTGCGCCTCGCGTAGCAGCTCATCGAGCGCGACCAGTTCGGCCTCTTCGGGACACAGCGGCTCGGCGCCGTCGCGGCGCAGGCGCTCGAGACGCTCGGGCTGAAAGGCCCGATTGAGGTCGATCTCCAGGAAGCGCTTGCCGGCGGCGTAGGCCTGGGCGTTGCCGATCACCCCCACGAAGCGGCCGGCCAACTCGACGCCCGTGGACTGCAACCGCGCGACCAGACGCTGAATGGCCAGCAAGCCCGCCGGCTCGTTGCCGTGGACGACGCAGAAACAGATGAACACCGGCCCCGAGTCACGGGGACCGAGGTCACCCAGGATCCTGGGCGGGACCGACAGGGGCTGGTCGCTCAGGTCGTTGACGATCGCGGCGGAGCCCTCGGCGAGGGCGACCGATCTGGGGACGGGCACAGACACAACTCCCACGATACCGCTCAGGCATGCTCCTGGCGAACCGGCCTCAGTCCGCGCTGCTCTTCTTGTTCTGACGCCGGGTCCAGCGCGGCATCCCGCTGCGCTGCGCACCCTTCTCTTCGAAGCGATGGTCCTCGACCAGGAGCAAGAGGTCGAAGGTGCTCAGGATCCCGACCACCTTCTTCTCGTGCGTCACGATCAGGTGGTGGAAGTGCTGGTTGCGCATGGTGCGCGCGGCAACGCGTGGCTCGCCGTAGGCCGGGATGGTCACCACGTTTGCCGACATGATGGCGCTGATCTTGCCGTTGGGGTTGAGGTCTCCCAGCACGTCCGACGTGGTCACGATGCCCACCGGCTCGCCCTCGCTGTCCACGATCGGCAGGGCGTGGATGCCGTTGCTGCTCATCAGGTCGCGGGCGTGGCTGACGGACTGGTGGCGCTGAGCGGTCAGCACCTGAGAGGTCATGAGGTCCTGGATCTTGACGTTCATGGGGGCTGGGTTCCGGGGTCGGGCGCGCGGCGCCGCGGGCTCAGTGGGTCTCAGGGTCGCGCAAGGTGGAGATGCAGTGTTCCAACAGGTCCGTCAGTGTAACGATGCCCTGCAACTTGTTTCCGTCCACCACGGGCAGGCATGAGATGCGGTGCCCCACCATGCGCTCCGCGGCGACGGAGAGCCGATCCTCGCGGACGAGGGTCACGGGGTAGGGCACCATGATGGTACCGACGACCTGCTCCAGGTGGCGGCCGCCGCAGCTGGCGGCGCGCAGGTCACGGTCCGAGACCACGCCCACCAGGCGCTCACCGTCTACCACGGGAAGGTGGCGCACGTGGTGGTCATGGCACAGGGCCACGGCCTGCTTGACCGGCGTGACAAACGTCACCGTCACGGGCTGAGCGGCCATGCGTTCGCTCACGAGCGGATCGATATCGCCGTCCAGCTCGCCCTTCTGGGCTATGCGCCAGAACGCGGCCACCAGATCCATCTCGGTGACCATGCCCACCAGCTCATCCCCGCGCAGCACGGGCAGGCAGCCGATGGACTGGACCACCAGGTCGACCGCGGCGGTGACCACGCTGTCATCGGGCTCGCCGGTGGTCACGTTGGCGTGCATGAGCTCGCGCACCGTGCGCACGCTGCCCTCGCCCTCGCGAGCGGCGCGCTGCGCAGGCGTGCGGGCCGGGAGCCATCCGATCTCGGAGAGCAGATCACGGTCGGAGAGCACGCCCACCAGGCGCCCCTGCTCGACCACCGGCAGGTGCCGGACATCCTGATCGTCCATCACCGCCAGGGCGTCATCAGGGGAGATCTCAGGTCCCACGCAGTGGGGGTCAGCCGACATGATCGAAGCGAGATCCATGACCTTCATCCGAGTTGTGGAGGGACGGGTCCGACCCTGGAAAGATAGCATCAGATGACCATTTACTCAAGTGACTGTGCGGGTCAGGCCGAAGCGCCGGACTCGCTGCTGCGGCCAGGCGACAGGGCCCCCAGCTCCTTCACCTTGATGTGCACGTCGCGCTGCGGGAAGGCGATCTCGATGCCGAGCTCCCGGAAGGCCTGGTCGATGCCCGTGTTGACGGCGTGGGTCACCTCGGGCCAGGT
>QNBX01000154.1 GCA_003644265.1 Planctomycetota bacterium | reverse complement strand
TTTGCGCGCAGCGACCCGCGCTTCCGGCTGCTGAGCGCGTCCCATCGCGGTGTGGTCGACGCGCTCAGCCTCGGCCTGAGCGAGTGCGCCGGACGCTACGTGGCGCGCATGGACGCCGACGACCTCATGCGCCGCGAGCGCCTCGCGGCGCAGCTGGCGGCGCTGGAGGGCGACCCGGGTCTGGCAGGGGTGGGCTGCCACGTGCGCCTGTTCCCGCGCATGGGCCTGACCGACGGCATGGTGCGCTACGAGTCGTGGCTCAACGCCGTCACCAGCGCGGCCGACGTGCAGCGCGAGGCCTTTATCGAGTGTCCGCTGGCGCACCCCACGCTCATGCTGCGCACCGACGTGCTGCGGCGTCATCCTTATCGCGACCGCGGCTGGCCCGAGGACTACGACCTGCTGCTGCGGCTGCACGCGTCGGGCAGCCGGCTGGGCGTGGTGCCGCGGCGACTGCTGGCCTGGCGCGACGATCCCCAGCGCCTGTCGCGCACCCACGAGCGCTACGCCCTCGACGCGTTCACGAGCTGCAAGGCTGCTGCCCTGGCCCAAACGTTCCTGAAGGACCACGACGAGTACGTGCTGTGGGGCCTGGGCGACACGGGCAAGGCCCTGCGACGCGCCCTGCTGGAGCACGGCCTGCGCCCCAGCCACATCGTCGAGTTGCACCCCGGGCGCATGGGGCAGCTGATCGACGGCGCCCTCGTGATCCCGCCCGGCGACCTCAAGAACGTGCTGCCCCGCAAGGTCGTGGTGTCCGTGGCGGGTGCCGGCGCACGGGCGCACATCCGCCAGGCCCTGCGCGAGGACGGCCTGGCCGAGCTGCGCGACTACGTGGTGACGGCCTGAGGCGGGCGTGCGGTCAGGCGTCGTCGCCCTGGTCCTGGTCCGCTCGCCCCAGCTGCGCCGCCATCTGCTGCGCCAGCTTGTAGCGCTGCACCTTGCCCGATCCGGTGAGCGGGAAGCGCTCCACGGCGCGCCAGTGCGCCGGCTGCTTGAACGGGGCCAGGTGGCCGGTCAGGTGGGCCTCGTAGGCGGCCGGGTTGAGCGTGGCGCCCTGTCGCAGCACCACAGCGCAGGCCACCTCCTCGCCGTAGCGCTCGTGGGGCACGCCCACCACGGCGGCGTCCAGGATGTCGGGGTGGGAGCGCAGGGCGCTCTCGACCTCGGCTGGGGCGATGTTCTCGCCGCCGCGGATGATGATCTCCTTGGCGCGGCCCACGATGACCAGGTTGCGGTCCTCACGGCGGCGGGCCAGGTCGCCGGTGCGCAGCCAGCCGCCCTCGACGATGGCGCTGGCGGTGGCTCTCGCGTCGTCGTGGTAGCCCAGCATGACGTTGGGTCCGCGCGCCCACAGCTCGCCGGTCTGACCCTCGGGCACGTCTTTGTGCGTGTCGAGGTCCACCAGGCGCACGTCCACGCCGCGCAGGGGCTTGCCGATGGTCTGGCAGCGCACCTCCACGCTGTCGTCCGGACGGCTGCCTGACACGCCGGGCGCGGCCTCGGTCAGCCCGTAGGCCACGGACATGCCGGCGCAGTGCAGCTGCGTGATGATGTCGTGCATGAGCGCTTCGGGGCAGGGCGCGCCGGCGGCGAAGCCCGTGCGCAGCGTGCGCGTGTTGCGCTGCTTCAGCGCCGGATCCGCCAGCATGGCCGCGAACATGGTGGGCACGCCGAACAGCACCGTGCAGCGCTCGTCTTCGATCAGGCGCAGGGCGTCGGCAGGCTCAAAAGCCTGGATGGCGCAGATGGCAGCGCGTCGCACGTGGCTCGCCAGCACCGCCACCACGCACCCAAAACAGTGGAACAGAGGCACCATCAGCACCGTGCGGTCGTCTGGCCGCAGCGTGAGTTGATGCCCCAGGGCCACCGCGGTGCTCAGCAGGTTGACGTGGCTGAGCATGACGCCCTTGGGCAGGCCCGTGGTGCCGGAGGTGTACTGCACGTTGACCACGTCGCCCGGGAGGCAGCCGGCCTCGCGCGAGGCGAGCAGTTGGGCGCTGATCTGCCCGCCACGGTCCACCAGCTCCTCCAGCGACGGCAGGCGGCCTCGGGGGCGGGCTGGGCTCGTGCCTGCGGCGGCCTCGACGCCCGTGGTCAGCACGCCCTCGGGGGGGCGCTCGTGGGGGGCGGCGGGCAGCCACGCGCGGCCGGCCAGCCTGGGCAGGGGCACGTCGGGGCGGCTCAGCAGCTCATCGAGGGTGGAGCTGCACTCGTTGCTCCCATTGCGTGTGGGGTGCAGGACCCAGCGCGCGCCACTCTGGCGCAGGACGTAGGCCACCTCGTCGGCGCTGAGCGCCGTGTTCACCGTCACCAGCACCGCGCCCACTCGAGCCAGGGCGTACTCCAGGGGGATCCAATCGGGGACGTTGACGGACCAAAGGGCCACCGCGTCTCGCGCTTGCACGCCCCAGGCCATGAGTCCGCGAGCGAGGGCGTCCACCCGCGCGTCGAGTTGGGCAAATGAGAGTCGCAGCTCGCGGCCGCCGAACGCGAAGCCGGGATAGGCCAGCGCCTCGGCCTGAGGGCGTTCGGCGGCAAGCGTGCGCAGCAGCTCGGAGAGTGTCCCGGTGGGTGTGGGCAGTGGCTCGGTCGGCATGGGCGGGAGTGTAGCGTCGTCACTCAGGATTGGGGCCGCGCCGGTGGGGAGTGCGGGCAGCAGCCAGCGAAGGCGGCCCGCCGGCTGCTACCATGCGCGCCGTCGGACTTCTCCTTCCGGACGGGCCATGACCCCTGCCGCAGCGCCCAGTCGACGGCGTACACGACGACTCTCAACGAGCGTCCTCTGGACGACGTTGGCGGTGTTCGTCGTGGTGGCGGCGCCGAGTCTGTGGCTGGCCCATCGCTCGTTTGAGCGAGTCCACCGGGAGGACGCGCTGTCGCGGCTGTCGCGGGAGCATGCCGAGCTCGCCGAGGCGCTGGATGACCGGCTCGAGGCGGCCGAGGCCTCCGCGACGCGCGTGGCCAAGCTGTTGGACCGGGACCTGAGCCAGCTCCGGCTCGATGGAGGGGAAGGGCCCGACCAGCTCTTCAACGAGCTGTTGGAGGCTCGGGACGACGGCACTTGGCGCAGCCGGCGCGAGCTCTTCGACGGCACGCTGGAGGCGGGCACGTTCGTCTCCGCGCGGAGCACGCTGGGGCCCGTCGATCGTGCCGTGCTGTTGAGCGCCAAGGGTCTGCTGGATGCCTACGGCGTGGGCTCGAGCGGAGGCTGGGACAACCTCTGGGTGCTGCCGGCCGGCGGTGGGATCGCGCTGCTCTGGCCGAGCCATCCCGAGTTCGTCTTCGACGCGCTGCCCGATCTCGACTACAGCCACACCGAGTGGGTGCAGCTCACGCTGCCTGAGCGCAACGCCGACGGGGGACCGCGCTGGACCGACCCGATCTTCGATCAGACCTCGGCCACCTGGATGATCAGCGTGGTGGCTCCGTTTCACCGCGATGGGCGCTGGGCCGGCGCGCTGGGGCACGATTTGCCGCTGACCTCGCTGGCCGCCGGGCTGACCTCGCGGCTGCTCTCGGACGGCACCAGCAGCCATCTGCTGGGGCAGGACGGCAGCCTGCTGCTGTCGGATCGCTATGGGGTGCAGATCGACGGCGGCGGCCGGGTCACGGCGCAGGACGTCGGCGACCCGCTGCTGCTGCAGGCCCTGGCGGCGGTGGCGCCGCCGCCAGGGCAGCTCTCGGCGCGGGTCAGCGACGGCCAGCGCACGTTGTTCGTAGAGCGCTCGTCGCGCAGCGGCTGGTGCTTGGTGCACGAGGTGTCTCACGACGCCGTGCTGGCTGGTGTGCACGCCGTCTTCGAGCTGCTCTGGTCAGCCTTCTTGGCTCTGGCCGTGCTGCTCACGCTCTTGCCGGTGCTGCTGGTGGCGCGCTTGGTGCGTCGCTCGGTGTCGTCGCTGGTGGAGGCCAGCGCACGCGTGAGCAGCGGCGACCTGTCGCACCGCTTCCCGGTGGATGGCCCCGAGGAGTTCGCCACCATCGCCGAGGCCCTCGACTCCATGGTGGCGCGGCTCTCAGAGAACCAGCAGCGCACGCGCGCGGTGCTGGACACGGTCGCGGACGGCGTCATCACCGTCGACGGCCAGGCGCTGATCGAGTCGGCCAATCGCTCGGCGGCGTGCATGTTCGAGCGCCCGGCGGAGAGGATGCGGGGGCAGCCGCTCTCCTCCTTGGGCCCCGCATTCGCCTCGGTTGAGGAGCTGCTGCTTGGCGGCGAGGACAGCAGCACCTGGTCCTTGGATGCGTTGCCGGATGCCCGGCGCTCGGACGGCGGCGCCTTCCCCGTGGATGTGCGGGCCAGCTTGACCGTGGCCGCCGAGGGGCGCCTGGTCACGCTCACCGTGCGCGACCTGTCGCGGCGTCGCGAGGCCGAGCGCGAGCGCCTCGCATTGGAGGCTGAGCTGCGTCAGGCGCAGAAGATGGAGGCGGTGGGCCAGCTCGCCGGCGGCGTGGCGCACGACTTCAACAACCTGCTCACGGGCATCATGGGCTACGCCGAGGAACTGCAGCGCGAGGCCGAGTCCGGATCGCAGACCTGGCGCGACGCCGGTCAGATCCTGCGTGCCTCCGAGCGCGCGGTCGGGCTCACGCGGCAGCTGCTGGTGTTCAGTCGCCAGCAGGAGCTGTCGCCCGAGGAGATCGATCTCAACGCGCTCGTGTCCGGGCTCGCGCCCATGCTGCAGCGGCTGCTCAACGAAGAGCACGAGCTGACCCTGTCGCTGCACCCGTGTCTGGGCAGTGTGTGCGTGGACGCAGCGCGCATGGAGCAGGTGGTCATGAACCTGGTGGTCAACGCCGCCGACGCCCTGCCCGGCGGCGGCACCATCCGGCTGACCACGGCTGAGGTCGAGCTCTCGGGTGAGCAGCACCTTCCCGCCCTGCTCGACGCCGGGCGCTACGTCACGTTCAGCGTCGCCGACGACGGCGTGGGTATGGACGACGAGGTGCAGGCCTCGATCTTCGACCCGTTCTTCACCACCAAGGAGCTTGGGCGCGGCACCGGCCTGGGCCTGGCCACGGTGTTCGGGGTGGTCAAGGAGAGCGAGGGCGAGGTGCTGGTGCGCTCTGCTCCGGATCAGGGCGCCGAGTTCACCATCTACCTGCCGCGCCGCGGGGACCCCCTCCCGGAGGCCGGGGGCGCCACGCGTCGCCGGCCGCGCGGGGGTACCGAGACGATCCTGGTGGCCGAAGATGACGCCGCCGTGCGGCGCCTGGTGAAGCGCCTTCTGGAGGATCAGGGCTACCAGCTCTTGCTGGCCGCGGATGGCGCTGAGGCGCTGGGTCTGGCGACGGCCCACGACGGTCCCATCGACCTGCTGCTGAGCGACATCGTCATGCCGGGTCTGTCCGGGCCGGCCCTGGCGGACGCGCTGCAAGGCAGCAGGCCGGGCACGCCGGTGTTGTTCATCTCGGGCTGGTCGGCGGACGCCCTGGCGCAGCGCGGGGCCGACCCCGACGAGGTGGACATCGTGGCCAAGCCGTTCGGTCTGGCCGAGCTCTCCCGTCGCGTGCGCGCGTCCATGGACCAGCGGATCCCGGTGGGCTGATGAGCGCGCAGCGTCTGAGCGCCGCTGGCAGTCTGGGCGTCCGAGCCCGGTGTTCGGCGTTGGGCGGCCTGCTCGCGTGGGCCTCGTTGGGCCTGGCGCCGGGTTGCATCTCGCCGATCGTGACCTCGAGCGCGGCGCCCGCGCTGGTCGAGCGTGTGAGTGACGAGTCGGCGGACGGAGCGGCGGACGGAGCGGCGGACGGAGCGGCGGACGGAACGGCAGGCGGAACGGCAGGCGGAACGGCAGGCGGAACGGCAGGCGGAACGGCAGGCGGAGCGGCGGACGGAGCGGCAGGCGACGCGGCAGGCGACGCGGCAGGCGACGCGGCAGGCGACGCGGCGTCCGTCCCGGCGGCGTGGGCCGCGGCGTCGGCGGCTGAGCCGGTCGCCCGTCCCGCGGCCTCCGGTTTCGGGCTCATGAGCAGCTCGTTCGCGGCTCTCCCCGCTGATGAGCCTGAGCCGCTGCCGCTGGTCCGCACCACGCTCTCCCTGCGCTACCGCCATCGCCGCAACGATGACGAGCACGACGACGATTTGTTCGCGGTGGTCTCGGCGGACGTGGGCGACGCCAACCGTCACTCGGTCACGGGCTACGTCATGGGGCGCGCCGCTCAGGATCTGAACGGCGGCAACTCCTCGCGCAGCTCCTTCGGCAGCCTTCAGGACACGCGCGGCGGCCGCCTCGACCTGCAGCTGTTCGAGGGCTACGTCGACGTGCATGGGTCCCAGGGCATGCAGGTCATCCGGGTGGGGCGGCAGTGGCTGAGTCGCACGCCTGCGCAGGTCAACCTGGACGGCGTGCTGATGGAGACCGGGCCGGATGACGTGCTGGGCTCCAAGCTCGGTATCTACGGCGGCATGCCGAGCCACGAGTACGAGTCCTCGCAGCGGGGCGACCGGGTCATGGGCACCTGGCTCGAGGCGCGGCCGTGGCAGGGTGGGCGCGTGCGCGTGGACTGGATGTCGCTGGTGGATGACATCGGGCACGAGACCCGCCGCAACGATCTCTTCGGCCTGGACGTGAACCAGATCACGCGTTCGCCGCTGCAGCTGCGCACGCGCTGGTCGTGGCTCGACTCCGAGACCCGCGACGGCGAGCTGGGGGCCACCTGGAACGACCCGGATCAGGAGCTATTGATTCAGGCTTCCTGGCGCGAGCAGATGAACACTCAGACCGACCTCGTGAACGAGTTCGACCCCTACTCGGCGACGCTGCAGGCCTTCGAGCCGTTCACTCAGAAGCGGCTGCTGATGTCCAAGGGCTTTGACGGTCGCTTCACGCTGGATGGCGGCCTGGACACGCGCGAGCTGGACGACTCGACGGACGAGGGCGAGTTCAACCGCGATTTCGACCGTGTGCACATGACCGGCACCGTGCACGACGTGGCCCTGGAGGGCGTCTCCGTGGGGCTCACCGGCGAGCGCTGGGACAGCGACGACAACGAGACCTCGAGCTGGGGGCTGGACGTGACCGCGCGGTTGGAAGACGGCCTGCGCGTCTCGGTGGGCTCGATGTTCGACCTGTTCAAGAACGACTATCTGCTCGATCGCGAGACGGAGCGCGTCCGCACCCACTACGCGCGGGTACGCTACCGCATCGACTCCTCGCGCACCGTCTCGGCCGGCCTTGACTACGAGGCGGCGGACCTGGATCACTACACGACGTTCACGGCAAAGATGACATGGCGCTTCTGACCGGCAAGACGAAGGGCCTGCGAGGCGTCCACGCCGTGCTGGGGCTGCTGGCGTTGATCACGGCCACGGGGTGCGTGCTCTACAACTCGCTCTGGCCGGGCGAGGCCGGCTTCAGCCACCGCCTGCACATCGACACGGGGCTGCGCTGCGTCGACTGCCACGGCGTGGCTGAGGAGCCTGTGCCCGCGCAGGTCGAGAGCTGCCTGCAGTGCCACCAGGAGGACGAGCCCGGCGTGCCCCGGCGTGAGCGCGCCGTGGCTGTGCTGGAGCGCATGCCCACGCGCGACAAGGCCAGCGACGACGTGATCTTCGGGCACGCGACCCACGCCGCGGCCGGGCTCGCTTGCGCGACATGCCATGGCGACCTGCAGCACGCCGACACGATCGATCGCTCGGCGCCGGTGCAGGCCATGAGCGACTGCGTGGCCTGCCACCAGGCCGAGCAGGTGGCGCCGAACGACTGCGCGAGCTGCCACAAGCAGGTCGACATCGACGTGGCGCCCCAGGCCCATGCCCGCTCATGGGAACGCTTCCACGGGCAGGTGGTGCGCATGGGCAGCCAGCTCACGGCAGACAACTGCGCCCTGTGTCACCAACCCGCGACCTGCACCGGGTGTCACATGGAGGAGCCGCCGAGAAGCCACAACAACACGTTTCGCATGCGCACGCACGGCATGGTGGCGGCCATGGACCGCGAGCGTTGCGACGCCTGCCACCGACCCGACTCGTGCATCGCCTGCCACAACGAGATCACGCCGCTGAGCCACCGCGGCAGCTTCGGCGGCAAGCGCAGCACGCACTGCATCTCCTGCCACATCCCGCTGCAGACCCAGACCTGTTTCGTGTGCCACAAGTCCACGCCCAGCCACCAGATGGCGACGCCCGTTCCGGACGATCACAGCCTGGGATGGAACTGCAGGCAGTGCCACGGCGCGGGCGTGCCCCTGCCGCACGTTGACGACGGCAGCAGCTGCGTGTCCTGCCACCGCTGAGCGCGGTACGGGTGTTGTGTGCCGGGCTTGCGCCTTGCACCCGCGCCGCTCGCCCTGTGACTCAGCCGTCGACGAACTCGGCGTGGTTCACGTGCGGGTTGTGGCAGCCGGAGCAGCTCGTGGGCGTCTTGATGGTGAAGCTGGCCTCGCCGGGGTCGAAGCGCTTCTTCTTGGCATCGATCATACGCTGGCCCAGGGCCGCGTGCCGGCTGCCGGGGCCATGGCAGGCCTCGCACTGCACGCCGAGCAGGTGCGCCGAGTTGTCCGCGTCGACGAAGCCGCCGCGCTTCCATTCGCCCCAGCCCGTGACGTGGCAGCTCACGCATGAGCGACCGTGGTCGTCCACCTCGGCAGGGTCACGGTACTGCTCGGGCAGGTCGGTCCAGGCCTCGCTGTGGCGGTGGCTGATCCAGCTGCGGTGCTGCTGGAAGTGACACTTCTTGCAGTTCTCGGAGCCCACGTAGCTGGCGCCGTAGGTGGGATCGGCTGCGTCACCACCTAGCGCCGTGGATGGCTCGCTCAACACGCCGGCTCCCAGGCCGAAGCCGGCCACGGCCACCAGCAGGACGATGAACTTGGACGACATGTGCGCTCTCCTTCGGCGGCCTGAAGTGCGGCGCCCGTTGGGGTGCGTGCACGCTGGCCAGGGTACGACGGCCCGTCCGGCGGCGCGCGGTGTTGCGGCGCGTCCCGGTGACGGCTCAGGCGACCTGGAGCATAGCAGCCCGGCATGGCGTACAGTTGGCGGCCAGTCGCGGAGAGTGAGCGTGAGCATGAGGAGACGATCGCGCGTGTTGCTGCCGCTGGCGCTGGCTGTCTTGGTGCGACTGGCGACAGCGCAGGCGGCGCCTGACCAGGTGGCGAACGCGGGCGGGCTCCCGGCTCAGGTGGGCTGCCTCGCCTGCCACGCCAGCGGACAGATCGTGGTGCACCGCGACGGCCGCGAGCTGTCGGGCTTCGTGGACCAGGCCATGCTGGACGCCTCCCAGCACCTGCTGCTGGCCTGCGTGGATTGCCACATCGACGTGGCGGATCTGAAGCTGCCCGAGCAGCCGGACCCTTCGGAGGGGGTGCCCCCGCATCCGCTGGATCTGGCGCGGGTGAACTGTGGCGAGTGCCACGAGCCCGAGGCCGAGCTGCACGCGGCCAGCGCCCATGGTCAGGCCCTGGCCGCCGGAGACGCGCTGGCGCCGCGCTGCGCCGATTGCCACGGCACCCATGAGGTGCTGCAGGCCAGCGACTTCGACTCGCCCACGGCCGTGCTGAACATCCCGGCCACCTGTGGGCAGTGCCATCGCGAGGGCGCGGAGATCGAGCGCTTCGTAGACCCCGATCCGCTCGAGGCCATCGAGAACTACTCGCTCACCGTGCACGGGGAGGGGCTCTACCAGCGCGGACTGTCGGTGACGGCCGTCTGCACCTCGTGCCACACGTCCCACGAGATCCTGCCCCTCGATGACCCGCGCTCGTCGATCCACCCCGACAACATCACCGGCGTCTGCACCAGCTGCCACGGCCAGATCGAGCGCGTGCACAAGAAGGTCATCGAAGGGCGCTTGTGGGCCGAGGAGCCGGGCAAGATCCCCTCTTGTGTGGACTGCCACCAGCCCCACACCGAGCGCAAGAGCTTCTCGCCCACGGGCGCGGCCAGCGAGAACTGCCAGACCTGCCACACGTCGCAGACGCTCGCGATGCAGCGTGACGGGCAGGAGCTCTCGCTGTACATCGACCCACACGACTTCGGGGCGTCGGTCCACGCCGAGATCGCCTGCGCCAAGTGTCACTCGGACGTGCAGCCCTCGCTGGAGCGGCCCTGCGAGACGGCCACGAGCGCGGTCGATTGCAGCGTGTGCCATGCCGAGGTGAGCGACCGCTACCAGGGCGGCCTGCACGGCACCCTGGCGGCGCAGGGGGATCTGGACGCGCCCTCCTGCGTGGACTGCCACTCCACGCACGCCGTGCGCGCCAGCAGCGATCCGGCCTCGGCCACGTTTCCGACCAACGTCACCGCGCTGTGCAGCGAGTGCCACGCGGCGGACCGGCCGGCCGCCAAGCAGTACGCCGAGCGAAACGGGGACGCGGCCTCCGAAGCCGTGGCGCTGTATCTCGAGAGCATCCACGGCAAGGGGCTCACGGATGGCGGGCTGATTGTGACGGCCACCTGCTCGTCTTGCCACGGCTCCCACGGCAACCA
>QNBX01000153.1 GCA_003644265.1 Planctomycetota bacterium | reverse complement strand
TCCCCAGGCGTTCCCCAGGCGTGCGACGGCGGAAGTCCTGTCGTACGGTGGAGTTCCGGTGCGAGCTTGGGCGCGCCGCAGAGGAGAACCACGGCTCCATGACCTCGATGGTGGCGCAACGCTATCGCGTCGAGGAGACCCTCGGGCGTGGCGGCATGGGCGAGGCCCTGGCGGCGTTCGACGAGACCCTGCAGCGGCGCGTGGTGCTCAAGGCCGTGCGCAGCGACCGGCCGGTTGGCGAGCAGCACCGGCGCCTGTTCCGACGCGAGGCCCAGATCCTCTCGCAGCTCGATCACCCGGCCATCTGCCGCTGCCACGACCTGCTGCATGACGGCGGCGTGGACTACATCGTGCTGGAGCGCATCGACGGCATCACGCTGCAGGACGCCCTGCTCGACGGCCTGCCCCGGGGGCGCGTGCTGAGCATCGCGGCACAGATCCTGGACGCGCTGGTGGCGGCGCACGCGGCGGGCATCGTGCACCGCGACCTCAAGCCGGCCAACGTCATGCTCACGCCCTCCGGCCAGGTCAAGGTGCTCGACTTCGGCCTGGCGCAGCTGGTGCTTGCAGGCGACCACTCCCCGGCCGACACCGTGGCCGACACCGTGGCCGCGCCGGGCGCCGCGCCGCACCACTCACAGGGCGCGCACACGGCCACCATGGTCATGCACTCGGCCCTGGGGCGCATCAGCGGCACGCTGCTCTACATGAGCCCCGAGCAGGCCCGCGGCGAGGCCGTGGGCGCCGCCACCGACCTGTACTCGCTGGGCCTCATGCTGCAAGAGATGGTGTCGGGCCGGCGCCCGTACCCCGAGCGCAGCACGCGCCTCGAGCTGCTCGCGCGAGCGCAGCGCGGAGAGCCGGACGCGCTGACCGGAGCCACGGGCGAGCTGCGCCGGCTGATCGAGTCGCTGCAGCAGCGCTCCCCCACCCTGCGTCCCACGGCCCAGGCGGCCGCGCGCGCGGTGGCGCACATGCGCGCGGCGCCGGCCCGACGAACGCGCTGGCTGGCGGCCGGGGCCCTCGCGCTGGCCTCCGTCGCGGCGGGCATCAAGTACGCCGTCGATCTCGACCACGAGCGTCTGCTGGCGCTGCAGGCCCGCGAGGCTGCGCGCTCCGACCGGGGCCGCGCCGAGGACCTGATCGGCTTCATGCTGGGCGACCTGCGCTCGCGGCTGGAGAGCCTGGGGCGCCTCGACGTGCTCGACGCCGTGGGCCAACGCACGATGGACTACTTCCGCTCCATCCCCCAGGACAGCCTGGGTGACGACGAGCTGCTGCACCGCAGCCAGGCGCTGGCGCAGATCGCCGGGCTGCGCATCGACCAGGGCGAGCTGCCCGCGGCCCGTGACGCCGCCGCCGAGGCCGTGACCCAGGCCCGCGCGTTGGTGGCGCGCCGCCCGGCCGACGCACAAGCCATCAAGAACCTGGGCAACGCGGTCTTCTTCGTGGGCAACGTGGAGCTGCAGCTGGGGCAGCTGCCGGCGGCCATGCGCTGCTTCGAGGAGTACCAGGACCTGGCCGAGCAGCTCGTGCAGCTGCAGCCCGACGAGCCGGAGTGGCGCCAGGAGCTGGCCTACGCATGGACCAACCTGGGCGCGCTGAGCCGCGAGACGGGCGCCGTCGATGAGGCCATCGTGCAGTTCCGCCAGGCGCTGGACGTGTGGGTCGGGCTGCTGGCGGCGGCCCCGGACGACCCAGCCCTGCTGCGCGAGCTGGCGGACGTCCAGTCCTGGCTGGGCAGCACGCTGGAGGACGCCGGTCGCAGCCCCGAGGCCATCGACGTCCAGACCGCCGAGCTGGACGCGCGCACGCGACTGCTCGAGCTGGAGCACGCCGACATGACCGCCCGCAGCCAGCTGGCCACCGTGCGCCAGGAGTTCGGGCGCAGCCTGCTGAGCGTGGGCGACGAGCGCGCGTTGCTGCAGTTCCAGGCGGCCTATCAGCTGCACGCCGAACTGGCCGCCCATGACCCGGGCAACCTGACCTGGAAGCGCGACGTGGCCGTGGCCCTCGCCAACCTGGGCGACGCCCAGCGCGCCCTCGCGCAGCCCGCCCTTGCGCTCGAGCATCTGCAGCGCTCGCTGCAGCTGTTCGACGAGCTGCTGGAGTCCGAGCCGGCCAACGACGAGTGGCGCGCCGAGCGCAGCAGCGCGGCCAGCAACCACGCCCGCGCCCAACGCGAGCTCGAGCAGCGCGGCGGCTGACCGGTGGGCTGCCCCTGCTTCCTCTCTCGCCCGTGGACGCAGGGCTGCGCTCAAGCCATGATCGCCGCTGAAGGCCGCGGACGCGCGCGCCACCCGGCGACGCCCCCGTTCCCATGCCCTGCGAGTGCAGAACCCGATGACCGAGCGCCCGCCCGGCCCACGCAAGCTGCGCCGCATCGGCCTGCTGCTGGGCGGCTTGGCGCTGAGCCTGCTGGCGCTGGAGTTCGGCCTGCGCGCCGCGGGCTACCAGGCCCGCACGCCGCGCTGGTTCGACCCCGAGCTGGGCTGGCGCTTCTACCCGGACCAGTTGGTGAGCATGCGCGCGGGCGGCGTCGACCTGGGCCGCGCGACCATCGACGCCCACGGCTACCGGGCGCCGGCCCATGACCCGCCCCGGGCGGCGGGCGCCCTGAGCATCGCGGCGGTGGGCGACTCCGTCACCTTTGGCTGGCCGGTGGCCGACGACGAGACCTGGCCCGCGCAGCTCGAGGCGCGCCTGGCCCGACAGCTGGACGGGCGCGCCGTGGCCGTGCGCAACTTCGGCGTGCCCGGCTGGAACACCAGCAATGAAGAGCGCCAGTACCCGTTGCACGTGCAGCCCTGGGGGCCGGACGTGGTGCTGCTCGGCTTCTCGCTCAACGACACGCAGCTCGAGGACCGAGGACCGCGCAACTCGGGCGGGCCGCTGTTCTCATTGCTGCGCGACACCGCGCTGCTGACGGCCTTTCATCAACACCTGCGCCCGCATGTCTCGTACTTCGATGTCGATCCCGAGCCCGCCGAGCTGGCGCAGCTGCGCATGAGCTATCGCGATCAGCGCGGCCAGATCATGCTCACACCCAAGGGCCCGGGCGAGCCGTACTGGGACCGGGTCGATCAGACGCTGCGGCGCTTCGTGGCACGCGTGCGTGCCGACGACGTCAAGCTGGGCCTGGTGGTCTTCCCCGACCACCTGCAGATCGACGCCTTGAGGGCCGAGGGCTCGGGCCTGGAGCGACTGGACGGCAAGGGCGCCTGGGCCAGCGGGCCCCAGCGCCACCTGGCCAAGCTGTGCGCCGAGCTCGAGCTGCCCATGCTCGATCTGCTGCCACCCTTCGTCGGCATGCAACGGGCGCCTTTCCACGAGCAAGACGAGGGCCACCCCAGCGCGGCGGGCTACGAGCTGACCGCGCACCAGATCGCCGCCTGGCTGCGACGGCTGGGCTGGACGCAGGCACCATGAACAGCGCCCCACCACGGAGGTCGAGCGCTGCTCGCGCGCGCTCCACGCCGCGGCGCTCGAGGCGGGCAGCGCATCGAAGCTCGCTGCGGACATCGACGCTGGCACTGGCCTGCGCGCTGTTCATGACCTGCGCGAGCGCGCTGCAGGCTCAGGACGGCGCGCCCACTGCGGCGGACGCCCAGGCGCCGTCGCAGGCCAACTGGAGCAACGCGCGCCCCGAGGTGCTGGGGCTGACGCTGCAACGCCGCGGCGCCCACAGCGAGTGGCGCCTGCTGAGCCGCCTCAGCGCAGGCACGACCGCAGACGACCATGCAGGGCGCGCAGCGACCGACCGCGCGCCACAACAGGTGCTGGCGCAGGGCTCGCTCGACGCGTGCCAACGCGTGCTGGCCGCCACCCTGCTGAAGCGGCACGGCAGCGGGCGCATCAACCTGCCCCTGCCCACCCTGGGCGGCGCGCAGCTCTGGGCCGACGTGTTCTGGCACGGCGGCTGGCGCATCCAGCGCCACGTGATCACGTTTCACCACCGGCTGCTCGACGCGGACGACACGCGCCGCGCCTGGGGCACGGCAGAGGCCTGCAGGGCGGTGTTCGAGCAGGCCCGCGCCGACGGGCGCGTGCCCTACCAGGCTCCCCATCAGCTGGTGCTGCTGTTGCACGGCCTGGGCCGCACGCGCGGCTCGCTGCAGGGCCTGGATGACGCCCTACGCAGGGAGGGGCTGCACACCCTGGCTCTCAGCTACCCCAGCACACGCGCATCCATCGAGGAGCACGCCGCGCGCATCAGCGGCCTGATCGAGCAGCTCGAGGGCGTGCAGCGCATCTCCTTCGTGACCCACAGCCTGGGCGGCATCGTCGCGCGGGCGCTGCTGGCGCGCCCCGCGGGCTGGCGCGAGCGGCTGGCCCTCGGCCGCGTGGTCATGCTCGCCCCCCCCAACCGCGGCTCGGCCCTGGCAGCTGCTCTCAACGGCCTGATCTTCGAGGCCGCGCTGGGGCCCTCCGGCCAGCAGCTCGCCAGCGACGCCATCGCGCGCCTGCCCGCGCCCCCCTGCCCCTTCGGCATCGTGGCCGCCGGCCGCGGCACCAGCGACGGCTACAACCCCCTGCTGCCGGGCGACGACGATGGCGTGGTCTCCGTGCAGGAGGCCCTGCTCCCGGGCGCCGCCGACACCCTGATCGTCGAGGGCCTGCACACCTTCCTGATGGACAACGAGGACGTGCACGCGGCCACGGCGCGCTTCCTGCGCACAGGTCGCTTCGCCGAGCCGGCCGACGAGCACGAGCGGCTGCGGCGCTGACGCGACGCGCCGTCAGAGCGGGCGCGCGCAGGCCGCCTGCGCACGGGCTGACCGCCCCCCGGCGGGCCGATCATCAACGCGAGCGGGCGCGGGGTGTGCGTCTCTCAGGCCTGGCTCGCCGGCCGGCCTGGATGCGAGGGCAGCAGCCGGCCGCTCAGCCGCCCGGGCGGTCCTCGTCCACGGGGGCGGCGGGCTCCCACAGGCCGGTGGCGCCGAGCCAGGCGATGGCCGCCAAGCGACGCCCGCCCGCGGCGCCGCCCCAGCGCTGGTCCCACTCGGCGGTGGGCGCGCGACCCAGAAAATCGCTGAGTCGCTGCTGGGCGCCTTGCTCGTCATCGGGTACGTCGACGCTGGCCGCGGCGACCTTCTCGAGCAGCCCCGCCAGGACTTCCCGATAGGCCCGCAGCGTCTGCAGGTCGGACACCGGACCGTGCCCGGGGATCACCTGGGTGCGCTCGCCGCAGAGCGCGGCCAGCCGATCGCAGGCCGCCAGCATCCCGTCCAACGAGCCGCCGTGCCAGACATCCAGAAAGGGCCAGGCGCCCAGCTCGAACACGTCGCCGGTGAGCAGCACGTCCGCATCCGGGATGTACACCGCCAGGTCGCCGTCGGTGTGCGCCGCGGGCAGGTGCAGCAGCCGCACGTCGCGCCCGCCCAGGTGCAGCGTCAGGTCACCGCTCGTCACCAGCGTGGGCAGGGCCTCGGCGGGCGCGGCGTGCATGCTCTGGCCCAGCTCCTGCACGAAGACGCCGCGCGACATGGACGCGCGCGTGTTGGCGTGGGAGATGAGCGTGGCGCCGCGGGCAGCCAGGGGCGTGTTGAGCCCGCGGTGGTCCTCGTGGAAGTGAGTGTTCACGACGAAGCGCAGCGGCGGCCCAGGCAGGCGCTCGAGCGCCGCCAGCAGGGGCTCGACGCGCGCCGGTGACCAACCGTCCACCACCAGCCGGGACTCCTCGCCGTCCACCACCAGCACGTTGCCGTCAGGCCCGCCGGTCAGCAGTTGCACACCCTCGGCCAAGCGCCGCGGCACGACGTCCTGGGCGAGCGCGAGAGTCGGCAGCAGCGTCAGCGCCAGCAGGGTCGGAAGCATCCGGGGCATGACTCAGTTCTCCAACACGAAGGCCACGCGCACGCTGGCGCGGCCCGCGACGGCCACGCCGCCCGCGCTGGCGGGCAGGAAACGCCAGCGGAACACAGCGGCGGCGGCGGCCTCGTCCAGCACGCGCCGACCGGAGCTGTCGTCGATGGTCACTTCGATCGGCTGACCGTCCGCGTCCACGGCGACGGACAGCACGACCTCCCCCTCCCAGCCGCGGCGGCGGGCCAGGCCCGGGTAGCGCGGCGCCGGGTTGTCGAGCGCGGGCCGCGCGTCGATCACTGCGCCCGCGTCGACGGGTGCGCTCTCGTCGGCCGGGTCGCGATCAGGGTCGATGCGAGCTTCGGCGCTCTGGGCCTCGGGAAGCGGCGTCATGACCTCAGCGGGCTCGACGGCGGCGTCGCCCCGCGCAGCGCGCACCTGCCACAGGCGGCTGCTCGGCTCGGGGGCCCGGGCTGACGCGAGCGGCGACGGGAAGGACGCCTCGCTCGGCACGAGCAACGTGGGCCGCGGCGGGTCGGGCACCGGCGCCGGGTCCGGCAGCGCCGCGTGCGACGACACGACCGGCGGCACGGGCTCCAGCGGATCCGCCGACACCCGCGCGAGCCACATCGGCAGCCGCACGGTCAGGACCCGCCCCGCGCGAGCGTGCGCCGCCGCCGGCAGCGGCTCGTGGCTGGTGGTGGCCAGCCACCAGGTCGGCACCAACACGCCGTGAGCCAGCAGCGAGAGCCCCAGCGCCATGGACACCCCGCGCCGCTTGTGCAGCGGACGACGTCCCAGCGCGACCCGCTTGGGGCCACGGACGTGAGGTCGAGGGTCAGAAGCGGATTCGGCCATGCAGCACCAGGTTGCGGCCGGGCTCATTCAGGCCCGACCCGTGGACGCGGTAATTCTTGTCGAGCAGGTTCTCGAACGCCAGCACCAAGCTGGCTCGCTCCGAGATCGTCACACCTGCGCGCAGGCCCAGCACCGCCCAGCCGGGCGTGCCGTCGGGGGGAATTCGCTCGGTATCGGACTGATCTCGCAGGGAGAGCTTGTCGGCCTCGTCGGCGGCCAGCACGTCGGCCTGGATCCACCAGCGCTGGGCCTCGGGCTCAAACGTCACGCCCGTCAGGGCCGTGAGCGGCATGAGCCGGCTGATGGGTTCGCGCACCTTGATGCCCGCCGGCGTGAACTGGTCGACCTCGCCGTCTTGCCAGGCCACGGAGCCGAACACGGTCCACTCGGGCGACAGCCGACGCTCGCCGCGTAGCTCCACGCCATGCACCCAGCCGTCGCCCGCGTTGTCCTTGCGGAACACGGGCGTGGTGCCCTCGAAGGTCCCCGTGGGCGAGCGCACGATGGTGTCCTTCATCCAGGTGCGATAGAGCGCCAGCTCGCCCGACCAGTCGTCGCTGTCCAGCTTGGTGCCCAGCTCCAGGGTCACGAAGTGCTCGGGGTCCAGGTCGGGCGTGGGGCTCTCCACGCCGCCGTCCTCCAGATCGGAGGTCAGGTCCGAGAGGTTGGGCGCCCGGAAGCCCTGGCTCAGCCCGGCCCAGACCGTGGTCTGGTCGTCCACGTGCAGCAGGCCGCGCAGACTGGCGGAGACGTCGTTCCAGCTCTCCCTGGTCGAGAGCACGTTACCCGGCGTGCTGGGATCGTTGCCGGGCACGGCCGGGTTGTCGAAGGCGCCGGCGTCTGCCCGGGCGTAGGTGCCGCGCACGCCGATCACGGTCTCGAAGTCGCCGTGCACCTGCTCGTTCTGCACGTACACGCCCAGCAGGTCGTAGCTGGAATCATCGGCCACGGGCCCGGCCACGGCGCCGGCGGGCGGGCTGGAGCCGATGGTCACGTCCGTCTGATAGCTGTCCACCTCGTCGTGCCAGGCGTCGAGCCCCCAGGTGAACAGGCCCACGTCGCTGTCGGACTCCAGCTGCAGCTGCACACCCGTCGTGAGCACGTCCGTGCCGCGCTCATCAAAACGTCCACCCGTGCGCACGCGCTGCTGATCCTCTTGCTGCCGTTGCAACGAGAACGTCAGCGCGGCCCCGTCCACCAGCCCACCGTTCTGGCCCTCGAAATCGAGCCGGCTCCAGAGCAGGTCGCGCTTCTGATCCAGCTTGCGTTCCAGTTCGGTGCCCACGCTGGTGCCGTGGAAGCTCTTGCTGTCCACCGTCTTGTGCGTACGCGGCACGTCCAGCTGCCGCACGGTCTGGGCCCCGAAGCTCAGGGCCGGCCCGCCGTCCGGACCCGACGGCAGATCGAGGCGCAGGTCCGCGGCCTGCTCGTCGTAGCCCGTGTGCGACAGGCGCTCGCCCCCGCCCGCACGGATCCGGCCGAAGTCCTTGCTGGAGATGCCTCCCTTGAGGCCCCAGCCGTCCTCGCGGGCGTCCTGGAACCCGATCCTCTGTTGCACGCTGCGCTCTCCGCTGGCGCTGCGCAGCTCGTACAAGCCCGCCCGCCCCAGCGCCGGATCGGCCGGATCCGTGCGCGCGTGCAGCGTCCCTCCGATGGAGTCGCTGCCCCACAGCACGGCGCCCGGCCCCTTGACCACCTCCAGCTTGTCGACGGCAAAGTGGTCGATGGTGCCGGCGTACTGATTGGGGCCGTCGCGCCAGGTCGAGTTGTTGAGGCGGATGCCGTCCACCAGCCAGAGCGTGCGGAAGCCCGTGAAGCCGCGGATAAACGGCGAGCTCTGGCCGGGCCCCGTCTTCTGCAGCAGCACCGAGGGCTCGCGGCTGAGCATGTTGGGCAGGGAGCGCCCGTCGCCCGTGCCCCGCATGCGGTCGGCCTGCAGCACACGCACGGCCCAAGGCGTGTCGAGCGCCACCTGGGGACGGCGCGCGGCGGTGACCACCACATCCGGCGTGTCGTCATCGACATCGGGGCCTGGGCCCGGCGGCGCACCCGGCGGCGCACCCGGCGGCGCACCCGGCGGCGCAGGGGCTGGCGCGGCGGGCACCCCAGCCGCAGCCCGCGCCGGCGCCCCGGCGAGCACGGGCGCGTCGGCGTCCGCCCCATCGCCAGGCGCCCGGGCCGCCGCGCCGGGCGAGGCGAGCATCAGACACAGCGCCACCAGCCCCGGCCAGGCGCGAGCCTCCCGACCGGACGGACCCGCCGCAGCTCCATCCGGTGCGGCGCGCTCGCGATGGTGTGGGATCGGCAAGGGCAACGGGCGCCGGGGCTGGCCCGGGAACGGGAAGAGGGAGGCAGGGGCCGCGCGACGACTTCGAAACGGTGCCACGCAGGGTCCGGCTTCTCCAGCGGGCGCCCGTGGGGCCCAGGCCCGACCCAACGGCCTGGGGTCGAAGAGCGTCGACTGCCCCCCGTTAGAGTGGCGGCGCCCAACGGTCACAGCTCCAGGCACAACCCAGACCAATCATCAACGGGCATCGATGTGGGCGCTCAGCCGGGAAAGCGCATCCCGTCCCGCGCCCGCGCCGATACGCTCTCAGCCCGCTGGCTTGGCGCCTGTCCACCCCCCGACTCACCCCGACTCCGCCCATGCCCCCCCCCCGCCCCTCTGCCCGGCCGCTCTGGCTGGCCCTCGCCCTGCTGGTCGCGCTCGTGCCGCGCGTGGACGCTCAGCGTTACCGCACCACCACGCTGTCCGAACGCGACGGCATGCCCAGCCACGACGTGCAGTCCATGCTCCAGCACCCGGACGGGTCGCTGTGGTTCGGCGTGCGCGCCATGCTGCTGCGCTACGACGGCCAGAGCTTCCAGAGCTACCCCGAACCGCGAGAAGGCGGCGTGGCCGCGTGGTTGACGGTGGACCGGCGCGGGAGCGTCTGGTCGGCCAGCACCCAGCTGGGCCACGGCATCGTGCAGCACTCGCCGGAGGGCCCGCTCGTCTTCGGCCGACCCGCCGGAGCGCCAGACAGCGCCGCGGTGCTGGGGCTGCACGCCCTGGCAGACGGGCAGATCGCGCTGGTCACCGCGCGAGCGGGCGTCTTCCTGCGCTCCGAGGACGGCCTCTGGCTGCGCCCCGACGGGCGACCCGAGGGCCGGACCTGGGCCTCGACACACACGCCCACGGGGCTGTACGTGGTGGGCGACAGCGGGCTCTCACGCCTGCGCCACGGCCGCTGGACCCACGGGCTGGCGGCGGCAGCGGGCCTGCCCGACGAGCATCTGGTGGCCGTCGTCGGCGGCGAGGCCGGGCGCATCTGGGTGGCTGGCGACGCCTGGGTCGGCTACCTGTCCGGGCTGGAGAGCCGCGTGCTCTACACCGACACATCGCTCGAGCTCGATACCCACGCGCGCTTCGACGGGCGCGGTCCCGTGCTGCTGCCCGACGGGGCCGGCGGCGTCTGGATCGGCAGCTCGGGCCTGCTGCTGCGCATCGACCGTTCGGGCGAGTTCGAGCGCTTGGACCGCTCCACCGGCCTCTCCGGGCAGGGCGCCAGCAGCATGCTGCGCGACCGCGACGGCAACACCTGGATCGCCTCGGCACGCGGCGTGAGCCGCATCAGCAGCCTGCGCTTCCTCAACTACGATCACCGCGACGGGCTGCTCAGCGATGAGGTCAGCGCGCTGATCGAGCACCCGCGGGGCGGCCTGGTCGTGGGTCACAACCAGGGCATCTCGATCCTGACCGAGCAGGGCGTCCGGGTCATACTGCCCGCCCCCGAGGGGCTGTCCC
>QNBX01000152.1 GCA_003644265.1 Planctomycetota bacterium | reverse complement strand
GTCCCACCGGCACGCGCGCGGCGATGTTGACCACGTCGATCACGCGGCCGGGGTGTCGCGCCAGCAGGTCCGAGAGCGAACCCTCGCCTCCCAGCACCGTCGACCAGCCCAGCCAGAGCGCCGCGCCGGACACGACCGTCTTGGCCAGCAGCACCCAGGGCAGCGGCGCCACCATGCGCGCCAGGTGCTTGATGGGCAGGCCCGGCGCCACCAGGTACCAGTGCCCCAGGATCATGCCCCAGGTGTTGAAGCCCAGCACCAGCGCCGAGGTGTACGCGCCCGCCACCAGCATCCAGGCCGGGGAGCCGCCCGCGGCCGCCACGCCGATGCCGGCCGAGAGCCCCACCGCCGCGCCGCAGCCCAGCAGCGCCAGCACCAGCCCGGACAGCTCCAGCGCGGGCTTGTCCCAGCCGGCGAAGGACGCGTAGACCAGCACGCCCGCGGCGCCGGCCATGACCGACAGGGCCAGCCAGCGCTCGTTCAGCGTGGCGTCTGCGTCCCACAGGGCCCCGGCGCACAGGCTCATGGCCAGCCCCAGCAGCGCGGCCAGGATCCAGCCGCTGACCTTGGCGTACTTGGGACCGAGCGCCGCTCGATCGCCCAGCAGTTCGGTGACCACGCCTCCCAGGGCCATCTGCAGCAGGAAGACGAGCGAGACCTGACCCAGGCTCATGGCGGCACCGGATGGGGGGAGGGGCGCAATCGGGCGAGGCTACTCGGACGCCCAGGCGGGGCGCCAGCGCGGGTGCCCCGGCTCGAGGGGCCAGCCGTGACTCACGGCTTGACGAGATCGCAGCGGCTGGCTAGGTTACTCGCTGCTATTGCTAGTGCGTCGCAATAGCGGGCGATGGGCCAAGGCTCACAAATGGGCTCGGGCTCACATATGGGCGATGATGTGGCTTGCCGCACACCGAGGCGCCGCCGCGCCGGGCCTACTACACACCGAGTACGCACACAGCACACCTCTCCCGGAATCCGACCAATGCTCCGTTACCTCTGCTCCCTCTCGCTCGCCATCCTGCTGGCTGCGCCGCTCGCGCGCGCGGGTGATCCGCGCTCCATCCAGGTCGATCTGGAGCTGGGTCCCGTCATCGGCGGCCAGGATCTGATCGCCAGCCTGCGCAGCACGGAGGCCGACGCTCTGGGCCTGCTGTTCATGTCGTTCGACGGCACGCCCACGCTGTTGGGCAACCACTGGCCCGCCTTCTCGCTGAACCTCGCCGGCGCGAGCATCCTGACCATCGTCACGGACGCCAACGGCCGCCTGTTCTCCAGTTCGCCCACCGCGCCGGGCGACTTCGGTGCCGCGGGCGTGGGCGTGACCTTCTACGTGCAGGCGCTGTTGCTGAGCCAGACCGGTCAGCGCCTGGCGTCCAACCGCGAGGCGCTGGAGGTCGAGCCGCTCAACCCGGGCCAGAACTGGCTGACGGACGTGAGCGCGGCGCGGCTGCCGACGGGCTACGACGACATCGAGAGCTTCAGCGCCACCTCGGGCGACTTCAACCGCGACGGCATCCCCGACCTGGCCATCACCGGCCTGGAGGACTCCAGCGGCCTGGAGTTCCTGGAACTCTGGATCAACGACGGCACGGGGCACTTCAGCGACGAGACGGCCGCGCGCATCCCCGGCTTCCCGCAGGGCTCGCTGATCGGCCTGGTGCAGGCGGCCGACCTCAGCGGCGACAACCGCGCCGACCTGCTGGTGACCGGCTTCGATGACGGCGTCGACGTGCCCGACACGCTCTGGGTGGACGACGGCACGGGCCTGTTTGTGCAGAACCTCGGCTTCGACGGCGGCGCCTTCCTGACGGGCGCAGTGACCCCGGGCGATTTCGACAACGACGGCCGCATCGACCTGGTGCGCGTCCAGGCTGAGTCGAGCGCCAACCCCGGCGTGCTCCCGGCCGATGCGCTCAGCCTGCACAGCGCCAGCGGTTGGGTGCCGCACAGCGCCTTCGCGCTGGCCGCCTGGAACGACCCTCTGATCGACGTCTCGGTCTATGCGCCGGGGGACGTGGACAACGACGGCGACCTCGACCTGTTTGCGGCGCGCTTCGGCTTCACCAACATGCTGCTGCTGAACGACGGTAGCGGCGGCTTCGCTGACGCCTCACTCACGAGCCTGGAGGACTCCACCGGCGCGGCCGGCTCCAAGCTCGATGACTCGTTGGGAGCCGCGCTGGTCGACCTCGACATGGACGGCTGGCTGGACGTGGTGGTGCACAACACCTACTTCAGCTTCGACCCCGTGTACTCGGGCGATCTCTACTTCAACGACGGCACGGGCCTGCTGCAGGAGAACAACACCAGCGACGTGGAGACGGTGTTGTTTGACGACGGCTTCCGCATCACGCTCGACGTGGGCGATCTGGACGCGGACGGCGACCCCGACGTCTACTTCGGCGGCCACGACCTGTTCGCCGGCGCCAACCACGTGCTGCTGATCAACGACGGAGGCGTGCAGGGCGGCAGCTTGGGTACCCTGTCTCGCCAGAACTGGTTCGAGGCCGGCGACTACATCACCGCTGACGTCGAGCTGTTCGACATGGACACCGACGGCGACCTGGACCTGCTCCAGCTCTCGGCCGGTGTGGTCACCGGTAGCGGACCGGATGGCCTGGTGGTCTACCTCTTCGAGAACAGCGTCCTTTGAAGCGACGAGCGCCTGCGGACCGTGACCTGTCGAGCTCGCTGACACGCCTGAGCCGTCACGGCCCGCGGGCGCTGAGCGCGCTGCTGCTGCTGCTGGCCTGTGCGAGCTGCGCTGGCGCGCGATCCTCGCCCTCGCCACACGGCCCCCTGGGCGCGCTGGTGCTGCCGGCCGAGGGGCGCTCGCTGGTCATGCTGGACGGGCACGACGGCCGGGTCGTGTCGTGGCCGGCCCTGGTGCAGCGCGCGCGCCGAGCCGACGTGGTGCTGTGGGGCGAGTCCCACGGCCACCCGCAGGGTCTGGCGGCGGCGGCCTTTGTGTTCGAGGAGCTGCTGGAAGACGAGCAGCTCAGCCCCGCCGTGGCGCTGGAGTTCCTCACCCGCGATCAGCAGCTGGGCCTGGATGACTTCCTCTCGGGCGTCACCGACGAGGCCGGCATGGTGCGCGCTCTGGGGCTCAGCAAGAGCAGCTTCCCCAACGGGCATCGGGCCATGGTGCGCGGCGCCAAGCGGGCCGGCGCGCAGGTCTGGGCCGCCAACGCGCCGCGGCGCTACGTGAGTCTGGCGCGCAAGCGGGGCTACCCGTTCCTGTCGAGCCTGGGCCCGCGGCAGCGGGAGCAGTTCGTGCTGCCGCGCGCGCTCACCACCGGCGAGTATCGCGAGCGCTTCGAGCAGATCATGGCGGAGTCCGGCAGCCTGCCCCCGGCCGCGGCGGTGGAGGCCACCTTTCGATCCCAGAACCTGTGGGACGCCACCATGGCCGACAGCGTGCGCCAGGCCCTGCGCGCCGGCGGCAAGCCGGCCATGCTGGTGGTGGGGCACTTTCACGTGGGTTTCGACGGGGGTCTGGTGCAACGCGTGCGCGCGGCCGCGCCCGGTCGCGCGATCCTGACCGTGGCGGTGCTGTCCCAGAGCGCGGACACGCTGCAGGACGAGGACCGCGGCCGGGCCGACGTGGTGATCTACGCCGGAGAGCGCTCGGACTGAGCGGCGCCGCGTCCCAGGCGCACGCCATACAGGACGTGCCGCGGCAGCAGGCGGCGCAGGCTGCCGCTGAGCCCCGCGGGCATGCCGGCCACCAGCGCGTGCAACAGCCGTACGCGCGTGGAGACGCCGGACGGGCAGCGCCCACGCGCCCGCCGCAGCCAGGCCCGGGCGCCGTCGGCGTCTCCACGCCGCAGGGCGTGCCAGGCGGTCTCGCCGGCGCGCAGACCGATCTGGCCCTCAATGCGCGCGCGCTCGGCGGCGGGCCGTGGCCCCTGCTCCAGCAGCTGCTCCAGCACCAGCACCCACTCGGCCAGCAGGGCCTCGCGGTGGTGCGACAGGTTGCTGTCGTGGATGCGGTAGCGCGCCAGGGGCTGATCCAGGAACACCACCGGCGCCAGGGCCGAGAGGCGCAGGAACAGGTCGTAGTCCTCCAGGTAGCGCAGCTCCTCGTTGAAGCCGCCCAGCCGGCGGAAGATGGCCGTGGGCATGAGCGCCGTCTCCAGCGGCACGAAGTTGCCCAGCAGCAGATCGGCCTGCACGTCGCCCTCGCGGTAGTCGAGCCAGCGCCGACGTCGGCCGTGCTTGCGGTCGTTGTCGTCCACGACCCACGAGTCGGCGTAGGCCAGCCCCGCGTCCGGGTAGCGGGCCAGCTGCGCCAGCTGACGCTCCAGCAGATAGGGCTCCCACACGTCGTCGTGGTCGAGGAACGCGATGTGGCGCGCGCGGGCCAGGGCGGCGCCGCGGTTGCGCGCGGCCGAGACGCCGCGGTTCTGCTGGCGCACCACGCTGATGTCCGAGCCGAAGGTCTGCAGCAGGGCGGGCGTGTTGTCGCTGGAGCCGTCGTCGCAGACCACGATCTGCAGCGGGCCCACGCTCTGTGCCAGCAGGCTCTCCAGGGTGCGCGCCACGAAGCGCGCGCCGTTGTGCGTGGCGACCACCACGGTGGCCAGCGGAGTGGACGAGGAGGGGCTCACGCGGTGCTCTCCGCAGCTCGAGACGATCGGCTCATGATGGCATGCAGGTCGCTCAGCAGGCCCGCGCGGTCCAGCAGCAGTCGCGCGAGGATCCAGATGGCCAGCAGCGACCCTGCGCCCACCAGCAGCGCCAGCCAGGGCGTCTCGTGGAACTGCGCGACCAGCTTGATGGCGACCGGACTGCCCACCAGCGCGAGCGCCAGGCTGGCCCGCGCCGCGGCCACCAGCCCGCGATCCTGGGTGGAGCCGAGCTGGCTGCGGGTGCGCCAGAGGGACAGGGCGCCGGTCAGCACCTGGGCTGCCAGTACGGCCAGGGCCACGGAGAGCAGATCGCCTCGGAGCAGCGCCAGGGGCAGGGTCGTCAGCAGCAGCAGCACCCGCACGACGCCCAGGGCCGCCACGCTGCGTGAGCGGTCGCCCGCCTTGAGCGCCGTGCAGGCGATGACGTCCAGGCAGCGCGCGCCGGCGGCCAGGGCCATGACGGCCAGCACGGGGCCGGTGTCGTGCCAGGTCGGGGGCAGCAGCAGGATCACCAGGGGCGTGGCCAGCAGGCACAGCGCCAGGTGCGCCGGCAGCAGCCAGGCCAGCCCGACGCGCAGCGCCGAGGCGTAGGACGGCAGCAGGGCCTGCTTGCGGTGCTGGGCGCTGAGCGCGGGAAACAGCGCGCGCTCGGCCAGCTGCCCGGCCCAGCCCACCAGCTGGCTGGCCAGGTCGCGGCCCTGGCTGTAGAAGCCCATGGGGCCGCGCCCGATGCCGAAGCCCACGGCCCAGCCGCCCAGCCCGTCGCCCAGCACGCCGCTGATCTGAGCGCCCAGCAGGTGCCGGCCGAAGCGGCGCGTCTTGGTGGGGTCATCCTCCTGGTCCGCGCTGAGTTCGGGCAAGGGGTGAGCCCTGACCGCGCGCCGCACCAGCGCCCACGTGACCAGGGCGTTGGCGTGCCAGCCGATGACCAGGCTCCAGCCTCCCAGGCCGGCCGCTGCGGCCACCAGCATGGTCAGCGAGAGGGCCAGCACGGCGCTCACGTCCAGCTTGAAGAGGCGCTCGAAGTCGCGCTCGCGCACCAGCCGCGCCGTGGGCAGCACGGTCAGGTTGGCCAGCGGCACCATGGGGGCCAGGGCCAGCAGCATGGCGCCCAGCTCGCGTTGTTCCGGGTCGCTGAGCGTCAGCAGCGCGAGCCCGGCCAGCGCCGTGAGCAGGCCCAGCGTCAGGCCGCTTGATCGATGGGCTCGGCTCAGGTTCGCCAGCAGCCGCGGGCCGGGGCGCCGGGTGTGGACCCAGGCCTCGTCCAGGCCCAGCAGGGCCACATGCCCGGCGGCAAAGGCCAGGCTGCCCGCCAGCACGGCCTGGCCAAAGTCCTCGGGTGCCATCAGGCGGGCCAGGCCCAGCTTGGTGCCGAAGCGCACCAGCTGCACGGCGGGGTGGGCCAGGGCGGCAAAGCGCAGGCGCGGAGCCCTGGCGCCTGGGGGCGGGGCTGGAGGCTGGGCTGGCGGCCGGCGCTCGGCCTCGGGTCCAGGTCGGCTCACTTGTCGAAGATGTTGCGGTCCCGGGGGACGTGCCGTTCTTCGATCTCCTCGATGCGCAGATCGGGGGCGCCAGGTTGGGGCTTGCCCGCTTCGCGGCGCGCCGGGGGCGCGATCTGGAAGGCCGTGTCCGGTTTCTCGTCCTTGCGCGTCATGCTGCCTCCGCTCGTGAGCGCCCGGGCGTCCGGCGCGGGCTGGCTTCAGTCTCCCATGAACGCAGCGGATGGGCGACTGTCCGGGCTGCTCGCGTGTACACAGCGGGAGAAGCGGCGAGGCCCGGAGCCCTCTCCCTCGGCGCTTCGCCTTGCGGCGCGCGACCGAAGCTCCGGGCCTCGTCGGTCTGCATCGTACGACCGCGCGCTTTTTTGCGACAGACGCTGTCGTGTCGCGCTGACTACGATTCTCGCGTCGCTGGATCGCTACACATCGGAGCCGCTCAATGGGCCTGCCACGCGCTGCCAGGGCGGCTACGCGTGCGGCGGCGCGTGCGGCGGCGCTGGCGGCGTGCGCTGAGACGCTGCGATGGCGGGCGGCTCGAGACCGTCCAGCAGGCCCTGCTGCACGGCGAAGCGGATGATCTCCGCCGTGTTGCGCAGGCTGAGCTTCTTCATGAGGCGCTGCCGGTAGGTGGAGACCGTGCTCTCGGTCACGTGCATCTTGTGGGCGGCCTCCTGCAACGAGAAGCCCTCGCCCATGAGGCGCAGCAGCTCGAGCTCTCGCGCGCTCAGGTTGTCCAGGCCCTGCGCGCCGTTGCCCGCGCTGACGGAGGCCGCCAGCGTCGACGAGAGGTAGCTGCGCCCTTGGGCCACGGCGTGGATGGCGTCCAGCAGCTCCTGGTTGCTTGCGCTCTTGGCCACGAAGCCCAGCGCCCCCTGCGACAGGCAGTGCTTGGCGATGCTGGCCTGCTCGTAGTTGGTCAGGATCAGGATGGCCGTGGTGGCGCCATCGGCCTTCAGGCGCTGGATCACACCCGGCGCCTCCATGTCAGGCATGCGGTAGTCGAGCAGCAGCACGTCGGGCAACAGCTCACGCGTGAGCCGCACGGCCTCGTGTCCACCGCTGGCGAGCCCCACCACCTCGATGTCGGGCGACTGCCCCAGCACCAGCGCGACGCCCTCGCTCACGACCGGGTGGTTGTCCGCCACCAGGATCCGAATTGTGCTCATGCTTCCCTTTCGTGTGTGTGGTCCTGATCCCGCTCGATGGGGATGCTCACGTGGAGGCGCGTGCCGGCTCCCGGCTCGCTCTCCAGCGTCATGTGACCTCCGAGGGACTCGGCGCGTTCGCGCATGCCGAGCAGCCCTACGCCGGAGGCCGGGCGACGACCGGGCCGAAAGCCACGACCGTCGTCAGTGAGCGTCAGATTCAGAGCTTCAGAGGTGGCCTCGAGCAACACGTCGATGCGACCCGCGTCTGCGTGTCGAGCAACGTTGGTCAGGGCTTCCTTCAGGATACGCCAGATGTTCTCGGCTGCCGAACGCGGGATTTTGATCCGTCCCAGCTTCAGCTCGGTCACCACCTCCAACCCGGTGGAGGCGGTGAACTCCTCGACGGCGCCCCTCAGCGCCCCCTCCAGCCCCATGTGCTCGATGGATGGGGGCCGCACCCGCGCCACCAGCGAGCGCATGGAGTGCAGCGAGCGCACGGCCGCCGCGTGGGCGCGGGAGAGTGAGGCGTCCTGCTGATCACCCGGCGGGATGGATGTGGCGTGCTCCAGATGCATGCAGGTGGCGGTGAGCAGCTGGCCCAGGTCGTCGTGCAGATCGCGGCTGATGGCCAGGCGCTCTTCGTCCTGGGTGGTGAGCAGGCGGGCGGCCAGCTCGCGCAGGCGCGCGGTGAGGTCGTTGCGCGCCCGGGCGTCCAGGCGCAGGTCGCGTCGGCGGCGCACCAGCACCCAGGCCAGCGTGGCCAGCGAGAGCAGCAGCAGGGAGAAGACCGTGAGCATGGGCGGCTCGCGCCAGGTCGGCAGCGGCAGGGGCGGCACCGTGAAGGTGAAGCTGAGCGGGCGGGACTCGCGGTTGCCGAAGGCGTCCATGCTCTCGACTTGCACCGCATGGCTGGCGTCCGGGCGCAGGTCGTGGGTGATGAACTCCGACGCCGCGCCGGGGGCCGACCAGTGGCTCCAGGGGCCGTCGTCCACGCGGGTGCGGTGGCGCATGCTGCCCGCCGGCGACGAGGCCCAGACGTCCACCGTGCGCCAGCGCACGCGCCGCACGCCGTGTCCGGCGCCGGGGACCACCAGCGCCGCGCCCCGGGCGACGGTCCGGGGGGGCGAGACGTCGTCCGGCCGCAGCCGCACCAGGCCGCTGCCCAGGCTGCCCAGCCAGAGCCCGTCGCCGTCGGGATCGGGCATCAGCGGCCAGAACGCCGGCTCGATCACCACGCCATCGGTGGAGACCTCGAGACAGACGCCGTGGCGCGCCAGGAACAGGCCGCGATCCGATGCCAACCAGAGCTGTCCCTCGGGATGCTCGGCGATGGCGCCCGCGCCGACCCGACTCCAGACCTCGCCCTGCATCTGCTGCCAGGCTCGCGGTGCGCCCACGGGGGGCAGGCGCGCGACGCCGACAGACCAGAGGTCGCGCCCGGCCCAGAGCGTGCCGCCGCTGTCCACGAACAGCTTGAAGACCTTGTTGAGGTCGGAGAACGGCGGCCCCGGGAGCAGCTCCCAGCCGCTGGGGGTCCAGCGGCCCACGCCGCCGAGCAGGCCCACCCAGGCCGTGCCGTCGCGCTCGTGCGTCACGCTGTAGGCGCGCCCGAGCGGGTCACCGTTCTGCTGCCGCTGGATCTCCCAGCCGTCCTCGCGCAGGGCCAGCACGCCTCCGCCCATCCAGGCGTCGTCGGCCTCAACCAGGCTCAGCAGCGTGAACCAGAGCGTGTCGTCGGGCCCGCGGTCGATGGCGTGCACGCTGACCTCGCCCAGCGACGCCGGCAGGGGCTCGTGCCGCCAGGTCTCGCCGTCCCAGCGCAGGGCGCCCGGCATGTGGCCGCCGGCGCCCACCCACAGGTGCCCGTTGCGGTCCTCCTGCAGGGCCGTGATGCCGAACAACGGCGGTCCGTCGGGACCGGCGTCGAGGTGGTACTCCTGGATGGCACCGTGGTCGAAGCGCGCGATGCCCTCGTTGGTGCCGAACCAGAAGCCGCCGCGCCGCGCCGGCGTCAGCACGTTGATGGCGGGGGAGAGCCCGGGCGGGAAGTCGTTGTAGTGCTCCCAGCGCCGGCTGGAGTGGTCGTGCAACA
The DNA here is from genome assembly GCA_003644265.1 of Planctomycetota bacterium. The sequence continues at coordinate 1,306 of QNBX01000152.1, read as the reverse complement.
GCATGCGGCCGTCCCGGGTGACGACCGCCAGGCGGCCTTCGTCCGTCATGGCCATGCGCTCGATGGCCAGGTCGACGCTGGCGGGACGGCGCACCGTGTGCCAGTGACCGTTGCGATCCAGCAGGCGCAGGCCGGCCTGGCCGATGGACACCAGCAGCTCGCCCTGCGGGCTCACCACGGCGTCGTGCAGTGGGCCCGCGGCGTCCGCGTCGTCCAGGTGGCGCAGGCTGGTGCCGTCCCACAGCAGGCCGTTGCTGTGGCGCGAGAACTGCGCGGGGATGAACACGATCCCGGCCTGCACCGGCAAGATGGTGAGGTGCCGGCCGCGCAGGTGCTGCTCGTGCTCCAGCGGCTCGTGTGTCCAGCGGCCGTTGGCGTGACGGTAGATGCCCTGGTCGGTGTCGCACCACAGGGTGCGGTCCGGCGCGAAGAACAGGCTGTAGATGCGCCCCACTTCGGGCGGCGCGGTCAGGACGGGTTGCAGGCCCCCGGCGCCGACCTCCTTGATGACGGCCTCGTCGGCCACGCGCACGCTGCCGCTGCCCGGCACGCGCACCGGGATCGTGATGTGTGGCGAGGCCTTGTCACCGCCGATCAGCTGCGCGGGGCCCGAGCCCTCATTGGGCAGCAGCCAGAGTCCGCTGGAGCCGCGCAGCACCATGCCATGGCGCGATTCCACGATGGCGGAGGGGCGCGTGCCGGCCAGGTGGGCGCTCTGCTGGCGGGCCTCCCAGGTGGCGCCCTCCCAGATCCAGAGGCCCTCGCCGTCGATGACCGCCAGACGCCCGCCGGGCAGGGCTCGCACGGCGCTGAAATCGCTGGGGTCCTCGTCGCGCTGGACCTCGCGCCAGCGCCAGCCCTCGGCCAGGGTGCTGAGCAGGCTGGGGACGTCCTGCGCGCGTGCGCCGGGGCAGACCGCCCAGCTTAGCGCGAGCGTCAACCAGAGCGCCGCCGGCCAGCGGCCAGGCGCAGCGTTTGCAGAGGAACTCACCGCCCCGGCTCTCCATCTGTGAGACGCCCGCGAGTCTAGCAGTCTCTGGCAGCCGTGTTCCGGTGCGGATGACGGCTGCCGCGGGCTCGGGGTGCTCGCGGCGAGCCGGCTAGCGTTCTGCGCCGGCGGGGACGATCAGGCCCAGGTCGAGGCCGCGCGCCAGCAGGGCGCCGGCCGCCGAGCGGTGCTGCTCGCCCAGCAGGGCCAGGGCCGCGTCGGTGCCGTCGGCGGCCGCGGTCTGCAACACACGCGCGGCGTCGGCGCCGATCTCCACCAGCCGGTGCTCCGCGCCCAGGAAGGCCACGGCGCCTGGTC
>QNBX01000151.1 GCA_003644265.1 Planctomycetota bacterium | reverse complement strand
GGCGCTGAGGCGCGCGTGCAGCGTCAGCTCACGCGACCGTCGCGACGGAGTTGCGCCACGGTCGCGGCCAGGCAGGCGTCCAGGTCGGTCGCCACGAGACCCAGCTCGTCCCGCGCGCGCGCGCCGTCGAACCACAGGCTGCGCCCGAATGCCGCCAGCATGTCGGGCGTGAACCACACGCGGTCCGGCACGCAGGGTTCGATCAGCTCGAGCAACGCCCGCACCAGCCCCCACGGAAGATCCGGCAGCTCGCGCGGCTCCAGCGCCACGCCCGCGGCCTTGCCCACGCGCTGCATGAGCTGGGCCAGGGTCAGGTTCTCGCCCACCAGCAGGTAGCGACGCCCGCTGCGCCCGCGACGGGCCGCGGCCAGGACGCCCTGCACCACCGTCTCCAGCGGCACCACGTTGATGCCGCCGCTGGGCACGAAGCGCACGCCGGAGCGCAGGATGCTGGCGATCACGTTGCTGGAGTTGCTCGCGGCCTCCGAGGGACCGTAGATGGCCGAGGGGTTCACGATCACCGCGTCGAGCCCCGCGGCGCAGGCGCGCTGCACCTCGTCCTCGGCCAGGGCCTTGGTCTCGAAGTAGGGCGCGTCCAGCTCGCCCCCCATGAAAGGCGAGCGCTCGTCGCGCACCTGCGGCATGGGCGCGATGCCCAGGGCCGCGATGCTGGAGACGTGCACCAGCCGCCCCACCCGCGCCGCCAGGGCCGCCTCGACCACGTGCCGCGTGCCCAGCACGTTGACGCGCTGCATGAGCCCCGCCAGCCGGCGCCGGTAGCCGATCACCGCCGCGCAGTGCAGCACCAGCTCGGCGCCAGCCATCAGCGCGGGCAGGCTGGCCGGGCGCTCGATCTCGCCCTGCACCAGGGTCACGCCCAGGCGTCGCAGCCAGGCCACGGTGGCCGGCGACGAGCGCGCGCGGCACAGCCCGGTCACCTCGTGTCCCTGCTTCACCAGGCGGCGCGCGAGGGCCGTGCCCACGAAGCCGGTGACACCCGTGATGGCCACGCGCATGACGAGCTGAGCTCCGGGTGGCGAGGGACGACGAGCGCCTGCGAACGAAGCCGCCGTTGCCCCGACGCGCCGCCGCCGGGATGATGGCCCCATGATCCTCAAGACCATCGCCGTGGGCTCGTTCGGGTGCAACTGCTCCATCCTGGGAGACCCCGCCTCGGGCCAGGCCCTCGTGATCGACCCCGGCGACGAGGCCGACCGCATCGCCGAGCTGCTGGCCGAGGACGGCCTGACGGTCACCCACGTGCTGCACACCCACGCGCACCTCGATCACATCGGCGGCAGCGCGGCCTTCAAGCGGCTGTGCGGCGGCGACCACCGGCTGCACCGCGGCGACACCTGGCTGCTGGAGCACCTCGACATGCAGGGCCGCATGCTGGGCCTGAGCAGCACCGAGGCCGTGGCGCTGGACGGGCACATCGAGGAGGGCGACCGCTTCAGCCTGGGCGACACCAAGCTGGAGGTGTTGCACACGCCGGGCCACACGCCGGGCAGCTGCTCGTTCGTGCTGGAGGCCGACGGGCGCCAGATCCTGTTCGCGGGCGACACGCTGTTTGCCGGCGGCATCGGGCGCACCGATCTGTGGGGTGGCGACAGCGCGGAGATCATGTCCAGCCTGCAGGGCAAGCTGATGGCCCTCGACGACGAGGTGCAGGTGGTCACGGGCCACGGCCCCGGCACCACCATCGGCAAGGAGCGTCGCGGCAACCCGTTCCTCACCGGGCGGTACCCCATCTCGTGAGTGAGCCGGGTGACGCAGGCCACAGGCGCGCAGCCGGCGACGTGACCGACCGAAGCGACGCGAGCGGCCCCGCCGACGGGCGTGCCGCGGGTGCCGCGGGTGCCGCGGGTGCCGCGGGTGCCGCGGGTGCCGCGGGTGCCGCGGGTGCCGCGGGTGCCGCGGGTGACGCGGGTGACGCGGGTGACGCGATCAGTTCCGGCGGCGTGCGCAGCATGCGTCGTGCGTTCAGCACGCAGGTCGAGAGCCTGCTGTGCCCGCCGACCAAGCCGGGTGACGGCCCCCCGTCGCTGCTGGTGTGCCTGCACGGCCAGGGCCAGAGCGGCGCGCGGCAGCAACGCTGGATGGGGCCGGCCGTGCCCGCGCGCTTCGCCGCCTGCTTCCCCGATGGCTTCTACCCGATGGAGGTGCGCCGCCCCGATCGTGGCGCGCGCATCGGCCGAGCCTGGTACCACTACTCGACCGTGGACCGGCAGGGCTTCCTGGCCAGCCTCGACGGCGCGGTCGCGGCCCTGTGGCTGACCGTGGACGCCGCGCTCGACGAACTGGGCGCCGACCCGGGTGCGGTCTGGCTGGCGGGCTTCTCACAAGGCGCGTACCTGGCGGCGGTGGCGGCCCTGCGCCAGCCCAAGCGCGTCGCGGGCTTCGTGCTGCAGGCCGGCAGCTTCCGCGAGGACTACATCCCCGGGGGCCTGCCCGACCTGGAGGGCTGCCCGGTGCTGCTGCAGCACGGCGAGCGCGACGAGGCCGTCGGCCCCGAGACCGGACGCACCAACGCGCAGCTGCTGGAGGCGGCGGGCGCCGACGTCACGCTGCAGCTCTTCGACGCGGGCCACGTAATCACGCCCGAGATGGCGGCCAGCGTCAGGGCGTGGCTGGAGCAGCGCGCTTGAGCTCGACGCAGCTCGCTGCCCTCACTCGCCGCTGACGTGCAGCACCAGCTGGCGGCGGTGCGGCGCGCGGCGATGCTCCGCCAGGAACAGGCCCTGCCAGGTGCCGAGCACCAAGCGTCCAGCGACCACGGGGATGGTCTGGGCAAGGCGGACGTAGCCTCCGCGATGCACAGCTGTGCTCAAGGCGTGATGCCGCGCAGCGCGTTGGAGAGCGCCACGCCGTGGATCGCGGCGGCGTCCTGGATGGCCCATTGCACCCACAGCTCGGTGCCCGCAGGCGCGCCCGTCGGCATGCTGAACGCGATCGGAAGCGTGCCGCTGTCGCTCGTGGTGAGCAGCTCGATCGGGAAGAACGGGAAGGGCATGAGCGTGCCGCCCTTGAACGGGACCGGCGTGCTGCTGAGGGCCAGGAACAGACCGGCGGTCGCGTCGGGCGCCGCCTGCATCAGCTCGACCACGTTGTCGCTGCCCACGGACAGGTCGCCCGAGCCGGCCAGCAGCGGATCGCCGAACACGCCGCGTAGCGCCGAGCCCTGATCGCTCCAGGTGGGTCCGGGCTTGTCGAACAGGTAGGCCGCCCCCTGGTTGAAGTGGCCGCTCATGGGGTGGTGTGGTGAGCCGACCAGCACGTCGTCGCCGTACAGCGCCACGCAGGCGCCGAAGCCGTCGTGCGCCGCGCCGAAGAGGCTGGTGAAGTCCGGCTCGCCGGCCCAGCTCGTGCTGTCCCAGCGGAAGATCGTCACTGTGCCCTGCGCGAGCTTCCACGAGACATCGTTGAAGAAGGCGCCCACCGCGATGGTGTGGCCGCGGATGGCCAACGACGCGCCAAAGCGTGCCCAGGTCGTGCTGGAGCTGCCCGTGCTGGAGACGAGGGTCTGCTCCTCGTTCCAGCTGGCGCCGTCCCAGCGGTAGACGGTGGCCGTGCCCGTTGTCGCATGGTACGGCGAGCCGCAGACGATCACGTCACCGCTCACCGCCACGGCGTTGCCGAAGGAGTCACCGGCCGCGGCGGCGGCGGGGGTCAGGGTCTGCTCCTCAATCCAGATGCTGCCGTCGTAGCGGAACACGGTGGCCGTCCCCGCCACGCTGAGACCACCCGGTGACGCCTCGCTGGCGCCGACCACGATCGTCTGTCCGCTCACCGAGACCGCACAACCGAAACGGTCATTGGCCACGCCGGCGCTGGCCACCAGGGTCTGCTCCTCGTCCCAGGTCGTGCCGTTCCAGCGGAAGACCGTGGCCGTGCCCTGGTTGAGGCTGCCCAGCGGGAAGGGCAGGCCCACGTCGTCTTCCTTGGCGCCGACGACGATCACGTCGCCGTTCATCGAGATCGACCACCCGAAGCCGTCGAACGCGACGCCGCCGCTGGCGCTGAGCGTCTGCTCCTCGACCCACAGCGAGCCGTTCCAGCGGAAGACGGTGACCGAACCCTGCTCGCTCACTCCGAGCACTTCGGCGAAGGGCGCGCTCACCGCGATCACGGGACCGCAGATCGCGACCGACCATCCGAAGTTGTCGTTGCCGTCGCCGCCGCTGGCGATCAGCGTCTGCTCCTCGATCCAGGCCGAGCCGTTCCAGCGGAAGACGCTGGCCGAGCCCTGGTTGCCCTGACCCGGCAGATCGTCACCGCTGTTCCCGACCACGATCACGTCGCCGTCCCTGGCCACCGCCGGCCCGCCGTCGGCGCCAAAGAACATGCCACCGCCCGCGAACCCATCGGAGACGTCACCCCCGCTCTGTGCGAGCTGCACTTCGCTGGCGGAGAGAGCCGCGCCGAGAAGACAGGTGGCGGCGAGGCAGGAGGTCAATCGGAACCAGCGGGCGTGGGGGAGCATGGCGTTCTCCGGGTGCCACTTGTGATTGATAACGACTTGCAAGTCTGAATATACGCCCGCATGGCTCGAATGGCCATGGCGACTCATACGGCAGGGAGCGATCACGCGGACCGGCAACGTGCCCTCGCTCTTCGGGGATGACGAGGGGCAGGCCGCCGATCCGCTGGTCCGTCCTGCCGCAGCCACGCCACAACGCGCGCGGTGAGTCTGTCTAGGATCGGACGCTCTCCCCAAGGACACCCGTCATGCGCTTTGCTTCGTGGTTGATGCTGTGTGTCGTGTGCGCCCCGGTCTTCGCGGCGAACACGACGTCGGAGCTGGAAGAGGGGCTCGAGACGTACTTCGCGCACTGCCACGAGTACGGGCTGTTCAACGGCACCGTGCTGGTGAAGCAGGGCGGCGAGGTCGTGTACGAGCGGGCGCTGGGCGCAGCCGATCTGCGCGATGGTCGCGCGCTCGACCTGGACTCGGCCTTCTATCTGGCGTCGGTGAGCAAGCAGTTCACGAGCATGGCCGCGATGATGCTCGTCGACGAGGAAAAGCTCTCGTTGGACTCACCGCTGACCGACACCTTTCCTGAGTTTGCGGGCTTCGGTGAGGGCGTGCTGGTCCGACACCTGATGACGCACACCTCGGGCATCCCCGACCACTACCAGCTGCTCCAGGCTGCGCCCGCGGGGCTCACCAACGAGCGCGTGCTCGAGGTCCTGGTCGAGCACGGCGCCTTGGACTTCGCGCCCGGTACGCAGTGGGCGTACAGCAACGGCGGCTACGTCCTGTTGTCCATGCTGGTCGCGCGCGCGGCCGGGCAGAGCTTCCGCGACTTCATGCAGGAGCGCATCTTCACGCCGCTCGGCATGACGCGTACGCAGGTCGTGGACAGCTCGTCACCGGCGCTGACCAACCGGGCCCTCGGCTTCGGTGCGGACGGGGCGCTCGACGACTACGAACTGTTCACGACCGGCGCGGGCGGCATGTACACCACCGTGGGCGACCTCTCCAGGTGGGACGATGCCCTGGCGTCTGGCGAGCTGGTGAGCGAGCGGCTGATGCAGCTCGCGTTCACCCAGGCGCTGCTCGAAGACGGGTCGAGAACGCAGTACGGCTTCGGCTGGTTCGTACACGACGACGGCCGGCGCGTCTGGCATTCGGGCGGGCTCAACGGCTTCGGCACCATGCTGTTCCGCGATCGCAGCTCGGGTGACACGCTGATCGTGCTGTGCAACCAGCGCGCCGCGAGCCTGGGCATGTTCGACTTCGCCGAAGCGATCGGCGCCTTGCTCGCGGGCGTGCAGCCGGCTCTCCCCGACATCCCCGTGGCGGGCGAGCTGCGGACGCTGATCTCGACGCAGGGAGTCGAGGCCGCGTTGGCACGCTACGACGTGATCCGCCAGTCAGAGGCGGAGCGCTACGATCTCAGCGAGGAGCAGCTCAACACGCTGGGCTACGAGTACGCGCAGTCAGGCGAGCTGGACATCGCGCTGGCCCTGCTCGCCAAGAACTGCGAGGTCTTCCCGGACGCGGCCAACACCTGGGACAGCCTGGGCGAGATCCAACTGCTCCAGGGCGAGCGCGAACAGGCGCTTCAGAGCTACACCCGCTCGCTCGAGCTCAACCCTGACAACAGCCACGCCGTCGAGGTGGTCGGGGAGTTGACGGCGGGAGGCTGACCGCGCGGGTCCGACCCAGGCACGCTGCAGCTCTTCGACGCGGGTCACGTGATCACGCCCGAGATGGCGGCCAGCGTCAGGGCGTGGCTGCAGCCGCGCGGCGAGCGGCCCGCGGCAGACGCGCTCCGCGACGGATGACCGCCTGCACATGCCGCCCGACGCGGCGCCGACCCGACCCGCGGTCTGCGGCGCTCACTCCCCGCTGACGTGCAGCACCAGCCGGCGGCGGTGCGGCGCGTGGCGGTGTTCGGCCAGGAACAGGCCCTGCCAGGTGCCGAGCGCCAGGCGCCCGTCGACCACGGGGATGGTCTCGCTGGTAGAGGTGACCGCGGCGCGCAGGTGGGCCGGCATGTCGTCGGGCCCCTCGGCGGTGTGCGTGTGGGCCGGGTCGCCGTCGGGGGCCAGGCGGCCCAGCCACGCCAGCAGATCGGCGCGCGCCGACGGGTCGGCGTTCTCCTGGATGACCAGGCTGCACGAGGTGTGCTGGCAGAAGACCAGGGCCAGGCCGGTGACCACGCCCGAGTCCGCCACCACGGCGGCCACCTCCGCCGTGAGCTCCGTCAGCCCGCGGCCGCTGGTCTCGACCTCGATCAGCCGCTGGTGCTGCGCCATGGGCACCCCTGTGCCTCCCGCATCGTCGGTCCGCCCTATCGATCATGCAACTTGACCAACGCTACCACGAACTGGTGACCGCGGCGAGCCCGCGCGAGCGCCGCATCGGCAGGTATCGACAGCCGTCATGACAGAGTTGGAATCGAGGTACGGACCCTGAGCCACAACGTGCTTCGAAACATGCCGTCACGCAGCGCGCGAGTAGACGTGGTGCAGTCCGCCGAGTACCGGCGTGGCCTGCACGTTGTCGTCCTCGACGGCCCATTGGCGTCGCGGCACGGGCGCATCCCCGTCCAGCGCCTGATGGCAACGCCCGGCGTTGTAGTACGCGACGTACTCCTTCAGCACACGCCCCAGGTGACGCTCGCCCAGCGGGATGATGTGGTCGGTGCACTCGCGGCGGAGCGTGCCGATCACTCGCTCCGCAAACCCGTTGCACCAGGGGCTGGCCTTGGGCGTGACGACATCGTCGATGCCGAGCGCAGCGATCCTGCGCTGGAACACGTCGCCGAAGGTCGAGTCCCGGTCGCGGATGAGGTGGGTGACGTCGGGCGCGTCCTCGCCGCTGACGGCCTCGACCAGTTGCAGCGCAGCCCACTCGGCGGTGGGATGCTCGGTGACGCCGACGTGAAGGATCCGCCGCGACCCATGCTGCAGCACGACGAACACGAACAGGTTTCTGAACGTCACCGTCGGCACCGTGAGGAAGTCACAGGCGATGGTCGTGTCCCTGTGGTTCGCGAGGAACGTGCGCCAACTCTGGCCGCGCTCGGGGGGCCGGTGCTTGACCATGTACTTGGCCACGGTCGCCTCGCCGACCTCGTGCCCGAGCAGGGCCAGTTCCTCATCGATCCGCGGTGCGCCCCAGAGCGGGTTCTCTTGTGACAGTCGCTTGAGGAGATGCACCAGCACCCAGCCGATGGCGGGGCGGCCGATGCGCTTCGGCATCGACTTGCGGCGCCCATCGTAGCGGGGCGGCAGCACGGCCTCGCGACGGGATCTACGCCCCCGGCTCAACCCGGCTCAACCGGGCACCACCGCGCTCCCCGCCCCTGCCCTTCGACGCGCAGGGCGCCTTCATCGCGCAGTTGTCGCAGCACCGCTCGGATCGTGTCGCGGCCGATGCCAGGGCAGTCCCGTTCGAGCTCAGAGATTGCAAACGGAGCGACGCGCCGGGCGACGACCGCACGCACCTGAGCCGACTTGGAGCCGCGGCCCGTGCCCAGCTTGCCGACGCGTTCCTCGAACTCGGTGTAGGCCGCCAGGAGTACTCCCCAGAACAGGTTCATCCAGGGATGGGGGTCATGGCGACCCTCGTGCCAGCCCTGTGAGCTGGCCTCCAGTGTCTCGTAGTAGCTCTGCTTCACTTGCTCGAAGAGCCGTTCCAGGCTGATGTAGCGGCCCACCTCGTACCCTGCTTGGTACAGGAGTTGGAGCGTGACCAGGCGCGCTGTGCGTCCGTTGCCATCAGAGAACGGATGGATGCAGAGCAGGTCGAGAATGGCGAGCGGGACCAGCACCAGCGGATCGTGGCGCCCGGATGTGAGAGCAGATGAGAAGAGGGTCACCAGGTCGTTCATCGCCTGGGGCGTTTCGACCGCCGACACGGCTCGGAAGCGCACGCGGATCACACGTCCCTGCGCGTCCTTGTCGACGATCTCGTTGTCCGTCGCTTTCCACACACCACCCTGTGCGGGCATGTAGCGGTACAACGTCGAGTGGAGCTGGAGCATCACCGGGGCGCTGAACGGTATGTCTCGCGCCGACTCGTGGAGCAGCCCCAGCACATCGCGGTAGCCAGCGATCTCCTGCTCGGAGCGGTTCTGCGGCTTGGCATCCTTGAGGACGATGTCCTCGATGCGAGGCAGGGAGGCCGTGATGCCCTCCAGGCGGTTGGACGACTCAGCGGATTCGACCGTGGCCAGCTTGCGCAGGGCGGAGAGCACCTCAGGCATCTGCCGCGAGAACAGCTCCTGGCGCCCGCGGGACTCGCCGAGCTGGCGCAGGGTCCTCACCTGCTCGGGACTGAACCTCAGATGGTCGAGGAAGCTGGGCTGGAGCGAACGCACGCGAATGGCCGAATGGGGGTATTGAATGGGCGAGAATACCTCCTTTGCGTGGGAGCTCCCCCCCCTTTCGTGCCCCTGATTCTGTGGGCTCCCGTGCCCGGTCGACTTCGCGTGGAATGAGGGTCAGGGAGCCTGCCCGCCGGACAGCTCCGCTCTATCTGGGACAAGAGCCCCTGGGACAGTCCCTCTGCACCCTGACGGACGCCGACGGGCACTTTGCGTTCGAACGCGTCCGCGCCGGGCGCTGGTTCGTGTCGAGCAGCGCAACGACGCATCGGACGGTCAAGGCCGCGCCCTTCCAGCTGGGCCGCGGCGAAGTCCGTCGGCGCTTCAACGCGCCGGCGGATACAGCCACTGCTTGAGGCAGAAGACGCTTCCACCGGACTTCAGGAACTCGCCTGTGTCGACGCTGATCACGTTCGCCACGTGACGTCGAAGGGCTGCGGCCGTCTGCGCGGCGCGGCGGTCGATGACGGCCGTGCCCGGGACGACGGCGGCGTTGCACGCCAGCGCGAACTCCGCCTCGCCAGGGTCGCACTCGATGAGTTCTTCGAACCCGACGCCGAGCAGCGCCCAGCCGTCGTCGTCGAACGCGTCCCGGACGGCCAGCGCACGCCGCTCGTCCAGTGGGCACAGACACGTATCGAGGTGGTAGAAGCGCTCGTCGCGCAGCGCCAGCGAGATCACGGGCACGCCGAACACGGCCGACACCACTCCGTGGGAGCCGACATCGCTGCGGAACCCGTGACCCGCCCATGCGAGCTGCCGCCCGGGATGCCAGACGACGTCGCCGGCACCCTCGAACGCACCACCCTCGGGCAGCATGTCCACGACGTGCCACCCGCGCCCGGCGAACCAGTCCACGAACGCGGCCACCTCGCGCTGACGCGACGCGTGACGCATGCGCCCGATCAACGTCGTCGGGCGTCCGTCGGCGGCGACTCCCGTCAGGGTCTGGTTCGCCGTGAAGACCATGTCCTCACAGCCGGGAAGCGGCGGGATCACCTCGACGCGCAGTCCCGCGTCGGTGAAGGCGCGTTTCAGAGCGTCCCACTGCTCCGTCGCAAGCTCGCGGTCGACGGACCCGACGTGCTCGGCCATGTGCGGGTTCTTCACGTCGACGATGTCGAACTCGTCCGGCGCGCAGAGGAGCACGCCGTCGGGCGCAGGTGCCGCGGGTAGCGTCGCGACATCGAAGTCATCGGGCAGATCGGAGCGCCGCGAGATCACGCTCGGCGGGGGAAGGGCGGTCATGGTCGGCCCTCAGGCGCGCTCGAGGTCGTCGGCCTCGATGGTGTCGTCGTGATCGATATTGCCCGTGTTGCGGGTCGCCGCCGGCACCGATCCACGGCGACGACCGGCCTGGGCACGCCGGGCCCCTGCCGGGCTCGGTCGCCCACGGCTCGTCACCTCTCCCGGAACGCTCCTTGTTCGCGGAGGAACACGATCAGCGGGTCATCCGTATCCCCGGGGCTGCGGAAGCCCAGCTCGCAGGACGGGCAGGCCCAAGCGGCGTCGACGGGGGAACCGCAGGCCGGACAGTCCCCCGTATAGGGCTGGTCGTCCGCGGGGTCGTCGATCTCCCACAGTTCCCGGAGGATCCTGGCTGCCGGGCGGGCCTGATCGACAGCCACCAGGAGCACGTACCCGTGGCTACCGCCCCAGGGATGCACGCCCGTCATCTGGGTCTTGCTGTCGTTGGCCACGCCGGCGTCCGTCAGCGCCCGCCGGGCCAGGGCCACTGCGAGATCGTCGAGCAGAGTTGGGATCTCGATCCATACCGACTCGTAGACCATGGGTTCTCGAGCTCCAGCTTGAGGAGCGGGCACGTCGCGGGATCCGTACCGAGCCGACCTGGGACGAATCCCACTTGAGGGGATCACGCTCCCAGTATACGGACGCGGACCGGCGGCCGCCGTCCGTGGTCGGCGGCAACGAGACGC
>QNBX01000150.1 GCA_003644265.1 Planctomycetota bacterium | reverse complement strand
TCGACGGCGCCGGGGAGCTGAGCCTGAGCTCCTTCTGGCCCGCGAACGTCCCGAGCGGCTTCACCTCGTACTTCCAGTACTGGATCCCGGACGCCGCCGGCGTGCAGGGCTACGCCGCCAGCAACGGCCTGGGCGCGACGACGCCGTAGCGCTGCGCTGGCGAGGATCCCGCGCGCTGGCGTCGGCGGCGCGGAGCGCGCTGCCCGGAGCGCGCGGGATCCGCTAGCGATCGACGCGCAGCGTGATCTCGCTCGACTCGCCCGCGGTCACGCTCACGCGCACGGGCGCTTCGTAATCGACGCTGACGTCGTACTCGCCCGCGGGCAGTCGAGTGATGCGCGCCGTGCCGTCGTCTCGGGAGAAATTCCAGCCCCGGCTGGCGAGCTTCAGCTCTCGCTTGAGCAGCCCGGAGCGCCACACGCCGGGCTCGAGCACGGCCACCACGCAGTCCTCGGCCGGGCGTCCGTCGGGGTACAGCGCCGTGACCTCGATCGAGCCCGTGTCCTCGACCACCAGCTCGACCCCGCTCAGGGGCTGCCCGGACGGCATGTCGACCACGACGCTCTCGCCCACCAGCAACCACGACCCGAGCCGCTCGACGTTCAGCCGATAGACGCTGGCCGGGATGTCGGCGAAGGTCACGCGCCCGCGCTCGCCAGAGACGGAGCGGAGCCTGCTGAACAGGGACATCGACCCGTCGCTCCGAACGCCGTGCGCACTCAGGGACACCACCACACCCGCGCGCGGCAGGCCAGCCTGGTCGAGCACCACAGCCTGCAGTGGCCAGGCGCGGGCGAGCTCGAGCAGCGCGGGGCCCGACTGCGCGGCCTGCTCAGCCGTCACGATCGCCTGCTGCGACGCGTGGCCCGGCGCATGCAGCAGCAGCTCGGTGCCCAGCGGCCCGACACCGACCACCACGAACTCACCGGGTCCCTGACCGGGGAGCACCTGCAAGGGCACGTTGTCGCCGGTGCCCGTGATGCGCCGAGCCAGGATCCACGGGTCGAGCAGCTGCGGCTCGCTGCCCTGCGATCGCAGCTTCAGCTCGAGCCGCGCGGCGGGCTGGATCACCAGTTCGATCGGCTGCTCTGCGGCCGTCACGCCGCGCACGCGCGCCACCTCCCAGCCCGGGCCGTGGGCGTACAGGCTGAGGGCTCCGGGCGGCGTGGCCCCCAGTCGAAAGGCCCCGTCCGCATCCGTGCGCGTCACCACCGCGTCCCAGCGGTCGACCTGCAGCACCTCGATCGGGATCCCGTCATGCTCGTCCGTGATTGGCGTGATGACGCAGCCTTGGCCGGCATGGACCTGGGTTCGCGTCGTCGCCAGCACCTCCAAGTCGGCCACGGGCGCGCCCGCCGCGTCGAGCACGCGCCCCGCCACTGGAGCCGCGGGCTCCAGCCGGAACACGACCCCGGACGCCAGCGCGCCTTCCGCGACCTCCACCCACGCGACGCGGGCGCGCACGTGACCCGGCGCCAGGGCGCCCAGCGTGTAGGTGGCCGGAAACAGACCCTCGATCCGGAAGCGGCCCTGCGCGTCGGTCGTGACCTCGTGCAGCTCAGGCAGCACGGCCCGCAGGTTGTCGAACACATCTCGTGATGAGATGCCCTCGGAAGCGCGCTGCGGATATCCCACCCCGTACTCCGCGCGCACGACGGCGCCGGCGAGCGGCATGCCGGACGCGTCGAGCACCTCTCCCACGCAGACGCCCTGCTCGCGCAGGGACACGCTGCCCAGATCGAGGCAGCCCTCGCGCCAGGGCTCGATGCGACGGATGGCCGCGCCGTGGCCCGGGGCCGTGATCACCAGCACCGGGTCGGGCAGGCCGAACGCGAAGGTCCCCCCCATCGAGCGCATGGGCAGCCGGGGCGCCTCGAGCACGAAGCGACCGTCGGCGTCGCTGACGGCGTGGGGCATGCGCTCCAGCGGCGCGTAGTCCAGCCGATGGGGAGGATCGCTGCCCAACCCGATGAACTGGGCGTAGGGCCGCGGGAAGTAGCCGAGCCGCTGCAGCGTGCGGCCGTTGGGGATCAGCCAGGCCTGCGCTGACGGCAAGGGCGCGCCCTCGGCGTCCAGGACCCTGCCGCGCCAGCTCAGCAGGGGCAGCCCCTGCCACGGCGCGGCAGCGCCAACGGCCGCGTCGGCGCTGACGTCACCGACCGCGACGGCGGCCGACGCGCTGGCGAGCAACGGCGCGGGCCCGAGCGTCCAGGACGACGCCCACGCCGCGAGCAAGCCCGCAACGACCAGAAGTGAGAGTCGAGCCATGGTCTGCTCCCGCGTGCGACCTGTCCGGTCCAGTCTATGCAGCTTGGAGCCAGGCGTCACGCCCATCGGCGTGCCGGCCTGCCGCACCCGCGGGCGCGAAGGGGCGCTCCGAGGGCACCTGCACGGCGTCTGCATCACTGCGGCCACACCGCGCTGGACTCCCTGGCGGTCGCGGCTACGCTGTGCGGCGCGCGGGTTGAGCGGCCCGGCACCGCCCCCATCCCCCCGCAGCGATGCTCGACAGACCAACCACACCGGCCCCTGGGGGCGTGAACTTCGCTCGCCCCAGAGCGCACACCTGGGCGCTTTGCCTGGTGTCGCTGCTCGTCCCTGCGGCCTGCGATCGGGGCGCGCCCGCGGGCCCCACGCCGAGCATCGACCAGCTGCTCCAGGCGGGCGCCGAGCTGCGCGTGCAGCGCCACCCGGAGACAGCGCTCCCGCCGCAGCTGGCGTCCGCGCTCAGGTCGGGTGACACGCAGTGGAGCCTCTCTCCCGACGCGTGGCAGCAGCTGACGGCCGCGGAGATCCACGCGGACATCCAGCCCCTGCTGATCCACATCTCCGACGCCTTCGGCGAGGGCCTGGGCGAGCGCGTGCGGGTCTGGGGTGCGCAGCCCGACCTGCCCGAGCTGCTGCGCCTGGGACGCCGCTGGATGACCCACGAGGAGCGCGCGGTGTCGAGCCTGCGCGCCTTCGCCAACCCCATCGGCGGAACGGTCGCCCGGGAGCCCTGGTTGGATGGCGAGGGCGGCGCCGTGTTCCTGTGGGACGAGGCCCGCGAGCGCCTGCTCGCCCTGCGGAGCACGCGCCCGGGATGGATCCGCTACGGCCTGGTGATCGACGAGTCATCACCCCTGGCGCGCTTCGAGCGGCGGCTCACCGCCGGGGCGCCCGCGCCCCGCGACATCGACGGCTTGACCACGCGCCTCAAGCTGAAGAGCGTCACGCGCGACGCGGCCTTGGCGCCGGCCGGAACCCAGCTCGCCATCGCGCGCGCCCGGCTCCCTCCCGGCCCCTGCGAGCTGGCGCTGGCCGTGGGCGTGAGCGAGCTCAGCGAGGGCTCCTCCGTGGCGCGTCCAGATGCTCCCCTGACCCGCAGCGACGGCGTGGAGTTCCGCGTGATCCACCACACAGCGCGCGCTGATGAGCTGCTCTGGAGCCGCGTGGTCGTGCCGGACGACGGCTGGGTCGAGGCCGTGGTGCCGCTCCCCGCCGAGACGCAGGGAGAGCTGCGGCTGATCACCGACGCGGGGCCGGCCGGCGACGCCGACTTCGACTTCAGCGCCTGGGCCGACCTGCGCATCCTGCCCTCCGAGCGCGTCGCGCCCACGCGACCGCACGTGATCCTGATCGACGTGGACACGCTGCGCGCCGACCGCCTGGGCTGCTACGGCTACGACGTGCCGACCTCCCCCCGCCTGGACGCCTGGGCGGCCGAGCACGCCGAGCTGTTCGACTCGGCCAGCTCCACCAGCAACTGGACCCTGCCCGCCACGCTGTCCATGCTCACCGGCCTCGAGGTGGCGCAGCACGGCGTCACCGACGTGACCCGCGCGCTCTCGCTGCAGGCCTCCACCCTGGCCGAACACCTGGCCCACGCCGGCTACGACACCTGGGCTCGCACCGACGGCGGCTACCTGGTGCCCACCTTCGGCTTCGACCGCGGCTTTCTGCTCTTTGACGTGTACCGGCCCGACGAGCGCGAGCGCATGGCCAAAGGCTGGGAGGCCGAGCTGCAGCGGCTGGCCACGCGACGCTCCGATCGCCCGGTGTTCTACTTCCTGCAGACCTACCAGGTGCACACGCCGTTTCCCTCCGACCGGCGCTTCGACGACCCGGCGTCACCCTACGAGGGCCGCTTCCTGCGCGAGGACTTCGATCACCTGCTGGTGCAGAACCCCACCGTCCGCGGCGCGCCACCCGATGCACGCGAGCTGCTCTGGATCGACGCCCAGTACGACGCCGCCGTGCGCCGCATGGACGACGTGGTCGGGGCCTTCCTGGAGGGGCTGCCGGCCGCCCTGAACCACGAGCCGACCCTCGTGATCCTGACCTCCGACCACGGCGAGGAGGTCTTCGACCGCGACTGGTACGGCCACCGCCACTCGCTGCACGAGGAGCTGCTGCACGTCCCGCTGCTGGTGCAGCACCCCGGCGGCGAGCGCGTGGGCCGCTCGACGCGACCGGCCAGCATCATCGACGTGGTGCCCACCGTGCTCGACTACGCAGGCATCGAGATGCCCGAGCTGCTGGGCGGACACTCCCTGCGCGGAAGCCTGCCCGCGACGCGGCTGCTGATCGCCTCGCACGAGGCCCTGACCTGGTCAGCCCGCATGGATGGACGCAAGCTCATCGCCACGCACGACGACCCGAGCCAGGCGCTGCAGCCCGTCGCGGTGTACGACCTGGACGCGGACCCGCGCGAGCAGCACGACCTGTCGCAGCAGGGCGAGGACATCGACGCGCGCCTGCTGGAGCTGCTCACGCAGACGCTCGAGCGCCTCAGCGCGCGCGGTCACGACGACGACATCCCGCCCGAACTGGACGAGGATCTGCTCAACGACCTCGAAGCGCTGGGCTACCTCGAGCGCAACCACTAGCGGGCGCCGGTCGCCGCGTCGCTCAGTCGTCGGCGCGCCCCACCACGCGATAGGCCAGCGCCCCCAGCACGCCACCCACGATGGGTGCCACCCAGAAGAGCCAGAGCTGGGATACCGCCCAGCCGCCGGCGAAGAGCGCCACGCCCGTGCTGCGCGCCGGGTTCACGGAGGTGTTGGTGACGGGGATGCTCACCAGGTGGATCAGTGTCAGGCCCAGGCCGATGGCCAACGGCGCCATGCCCGCCGGCGCGCGCTCGTCCGTCGCGCCCAGGATGATGAACAGGAACATCATGGTCATGACCACCTCGGTGATCAGCGCCGCCTGCATGGAGAAGCCACCGGGCGAGTGCTCACCGAAGCCGTTGGACGCGAAGCCCGCCGTGACATCGAAGCCCGCCTGTCCGCTGGCGATCAGGTAGAGCACGCCCCCCGCCGCCACCGCGCCCAGCACCTGCACCAGGATGTACGGCACCAGCTTCGACGCAGGGAAGCGCCCGCTCACGCACAGCCCGACGGAGACCGCCGGGTTGAGGTGGCAGCCGGACACGTGCCCGATGGCGTAGGCCATGGTCAGCACCGTGAGACCGAACGCGAACGACACGCCGAGCAGCCCGATACCCACCTCCGGGAACGCCGCCGCCAGGACCGCGCTGCCGCAGCCTCCCAGCACCAACCAGAACGTCCCGATGAACTCAGCGATGAGCGCCGTCATGCGTGCTGCTCCACGTGTCGATTCGATGCCCCGCTACGATCGCCGGCAGCAGCCCAGCGCGTCGGGGCAGAGCCCCAAGCGACGCCTAGCGACAGCCACCGTGGGACTGTGAGTCCAGCACCCAGCGCTGGTCGGCCATCAGCCTACACTCTGGGGCGTGCCGGGCGATGCCGTGCAGACGGAGCGGGCGCGGCCGCCGCTTAGCTCAGCTCGTCGGGCGAGAGGCGTGACGGCGCGGGGCGGCACAGCAGCTCGTTCAGCCAGGTGACGAAGACCGCAGCCTGCTCCGGACCCAACAGCTGCACGGCGTCGGGCGCGGCCTGGAGCGAGCGCCGCACCAGATCCTCGATCAGGAGCACGGCACCCTGGGGCAGACAGCCGAGCTGATCGAGCTTCTCGCTGAGCTGATCTGCCTTCGCAGCACGAAAACGATCGAGCCGGCGCACCGCCTCGACAAACGCGGCGGGGTCGCGCGCGTGCTGCTTCAGCAGGTCACGCACCTGCTGCGCGAAGTTTTCAGAGACCGCACCGCTGCTCTGCACGTCGTCCCAGGTGACCGGGCGACCGCGCCCAGTGCGCCACCCGTCGACCACGGCCTGGGCCAGGGCAGCGCGCGCGCTGAAGCGACCCGCGACATCTGCGGGGATCTCGGGAGCTGCGGCTCCTCGCCGCGACGCCTCTTGCCAGTGCCCAAGGGTCTTGATGCCGAACCGCATGCAGATGGCCAGGGCCTCGAGGTCGTCATGCGCGCCGATGTAGAGGTGCCACGAGCCGACCTCCCGGAACCCGTCGGGCGCCCGCACGCTCAGCAGCTGGGCGTACTGCTCGTTCGTCATGCCGTCGGGGTCGGGCACGCGCTCGGGCTCGGGCGGCACGGCGGGCAGCTCGCCACCCCAGTCCACCGGCGCGCCGCCCAGCACGGCCAGGTCGAGCACGTGAGGCGCGGGCCTGTCGCGCTGCTTGCAGACCTGGGCCCACTGGGCGACCTCGCCCGGATTGGCCGTGAAGTAGAGGATCTGGCGACCGCCGTCGGCCAGCTTGAGCAGCGCCGACGCGATGGCCTCAAAGCGCACCGGGTCCGCGATCGAGAGGGTCTCGTCCAGGCACACGGGCAGCGGCTCGCCCGGCGCCTCCATCTCTTGCAGGGCGGCCAGGCGCACGGCCAGCAGCAGCTGCGCGCGCGTGCCATCGGAGAGCTCGGCCAAAGAGCGCGTCTGGCCCTCACTGACATCGCGGGCGCAGAAGGCGCCGTCGTTGACTTCGAGCCGCCAGTGCCCCTGCGTGAACTGGGAGAAGCGCTCCTGCGCCCGCTGCAAGGTGGGCGGCGCGTGGGCCGTCTCGTGCTGCTCGCGCGCCTCATCCAGCAGGCTCCGGGCGAGGGCATCGACCACGGCCCGCTCGCGTTCGTCGGCCACCTCCTGCTCGGCAGCGACCGTCGCCGCCAGGGCGTTCGCGAAGTCATGACCCCGCCTGGCGGAGCGCAGCGCCTCTTGGATGCCGCCGGCGCTTGAGTTCAGCTCACCGAAGGTCTCGGCCTCTTCGTCGAGCGCGGCGATCCAGCCGTCGACCTGCTCGAGCGTGGCCTTCTCGGGCGCGGTGCCGTCGAGCTGGGGCAGGTCGGCTGCCTGGGCGAAGCGAACGCGGCAGCTGTCGACGCCCTTGCGTGCTTCCCACAGACTGCCTTGATGCGTCACCCAGCGCTCGTGTTCGCGCAGGCGTTGGGCCAGGGCAGCGACTTTACCGCGCTCGATCTTCGCGCGCTCCCAGAGTGCGTCAGACTCCTCGTCGGCCAAGTCGAGTGCCTTCTGGTTCTTGCGTTGCTCGCCCCGAACACGGCCGGCCTGCTTACGGGCGTCGGTCAGGTCCGTGCAGCGGCGACCCAGCACGTCCAGCTCAGCCTGGGCCGCGGCCACATCAGTGGGAGCGTCACAGCCCTGGGTCGCGAGCCAGGCGACGCACGCGGCGAGCTGTTTGTCCACCGCTCGCTGCGTCTCCTCGAGCTTCGCCGACAGCTGCGTGTGCTCCGCGCGAGCGTCGCGCCAGGCCATCAGCGCGTGGGCCTGGCTCACCGCGCCCAACTCGACGAAGTCTTGAGACGACCCGACCCGCGCGGCGACCTCCCGCCGCGCGTCGGCCGTCGCTTCGGCGCGCTGCTCAGCCTCACTCCGCAACTGCCGCGCCGTCTCGAGCTGCTCGTGCGCGCGGGCAGACAGATCAAGCTCGACAAGTCGCCTCTGCAGCCGGGTGAGGTGCTGTTCGACGGCGCTGACCTCCCACGTCGACGGCGCGTGCGGTGTGCTCTGGATGGTCGCCTCGAACGCTGCGCGCGCGTGACCGCTGTCGGACGGTGCGTCGTCGCGTGGGGCGGCAGGCCGCCGCAGCAGCGCCCCCCCCCACCCCGAGAGCGCCAGGCCCGCGGCCAACCACGGGACGTCCATCGTCGCAGCGACCACGACGCACACGAAGCCCGCTGCCAGCAGCGCCCACGCCAGGACCTTGGGCGCGGGCGCTTCGTGACTCGCGGGAGCGCGGTCACCAGCCGGCCCCCCCACGGAAGACCGCAGCCAGCCTCGCAGCCCGTTGATCGCGCTCCGGAGGGAGTCGGCGTCGTCGCCTCCGGCCTGCGCCCAACGCTCCCAGGTGGACACCGCTGCGCACTGCGTCTTCAGCTCGGCCTCTGCCTCGCGAACATCGCCGATGGACCGCGCCAGCTCGTCGAGGCTGGAGGCCGACAGCCCTCGGCCTGCCGTGTCGGTCGCGTCGTCGGCGCTGGCGCCGTCCGCACCGGTGGACTCGATGTCGTCGATCGTGACGGCAGAGACCGCGGCGCGCCGCTCGGCGAGGCACGTGTCAGCGCTCGCGACGCCAACACTCAGGCCTGGGAGCCTGTCGGCCGTGAGCGCGAGCGTACGGAGCCTCGTCGTCCAGGCGTCCAGCGCCTGCCGCCCCGGCGGATCGCCCGGGAACGCGTTCGTGTCGATCGTCGTTGCCAGGGCGGCGAACTGCGACTCCAGATCGGTGGCGCTGACCCCCAGACGCTCCAGCTCCCCGGCCAGCTCCTGGCTCCGGTCGATCTCGTCTCCTACGAGCTGGTCGAGGCCGGTCGCGAATTCCTCGCGCTCCAGTCCGGCCAGCGCATCGAGGGCCAGCAACAGCTCGCGCAGCAGCTCGGCCGCTTGCTTGCGCTTCGACGCGCCGCGGGTGGCGTCGATTTCCTGCAGCAACAGCGCCAGCTTGCGGTCCTTCGTCGCCAGTTCGCCGGTGGAGCCCTTGGCCAGCTGGAGCTCGCGCCGGGCGCTCGCGCGCGCCTTGGACAGCTTGTGGTTCTTTGCCAAGCGCGCCGCCCGATCAAACGCGCCCGCGGCCGCCGGCAGGTCGAGCCCCCCGGCCAACTCCCGCGCGATGCGCTGCCCGAGCTGCTGATCGTCGCCGTCGTCGTCGTCCAGCAGGGTGCGCACGGAGAAGCGGGCCAGGCCCGCGGCGCCCCGCGGCGGCGGCGAGTCCAGGTGAGGCTGCCACGAGACATGCCCGGCGGACAGACGGGCGCTGTGCGTGCCGTCGCTCACGGCCCAGCGCGACCGCGCCGAGGCGCCCGAGCCCTCCGATGTGGGCCAGAGCAGCTCGCGCAGCACGCGGGCCAGGGTCGATTTGCCCGACGCGTTCGGACCGACGATGACGGTCAGCCCGGGTTCCAGCTCGAGCTCAGGCAGGCCATCGGGCAGCCCGGGCGCCTCCTCGATGTGCAGGCGCTCGACTCTCATGACCGCGCCGCCTCGTCGCGCTGGGCGAGCAACACGTCCAGCACGCTCCAGGCCGCGCGTTCGAGCAGCTCCTGCGCCGGCGGCAGGGGCTGCTCGTCGTCCTCCACACCCCAGTGACCGCTCGCTACGGTCTGAATCGTCTCGCGTGCGTGCATGAGCGCGTCGTCGGCGCGACCCGCATCCAGCTTGAGCAAACGCCCCGCCACGTGACCGATGGCCGAGGACTCCCCGGCCAACGACACCAGGTCGATGGCCGTCCGGGTCTTGTCCTCGAGACGCCGCACGATCACGGGAATGTCATCGAACTGGAAGACCAGGTCGCGCGGCTGGTGCGCGCCTTGCCGCTCGCTCACGACGCTTCGATCGGAGAGGCGCCCCGTGAGCTGCGCCTCGACCACCACCAGTCGCAACGCTTCCTGCCGCAGCGCCTCGTCGGCGCCCAGCTGTTCACGCAGCGAGGCCTCGATGCGCGCGTACAGCTCCTCGGCGTCGCGCACGTCGTCATCGTTCAGCTGGACCTCCAGCGTCTCCCAGCGCACGGGCGCCAGCAGCACCTGCTCGGCCTGCACGCCCCCATCGAGCGGGCGCACCCGCCAGGGGCCGTGGGGCCCGGTCTCGTTGGAGTGCAGGCCGGTCAGCGATCCCAGGTAGCCGACGGGCCGGCCTCCGCTGAGATCGTCCGGCCGATGTACGTGCCCCAGGAACCAGGCGGCCAGCGCGCTGTCGTCGAGCCGATCGCGCGGGATCGGGGCGTACTTGGAGGCCGACGCGCCGAGGTCGCCGTGCACCACGCCGATGCAGGTGGCGTCGGGACCCAGGCTCGCCCACGCAGGGGCGAACGACGCGTCGTCGAGCGGACAGCTGGTCATGTGGCGCCCGGGGAACGACCATCCCAGCAGGTCCATCGGCGGCCCCGCGCCCTCCAACTCGTGGCGCTCCCAGACGCCGCCGGCGCCCAGCAGCTTGACACCCTGCACCCGTTCGATGAGCCGCGGCAGCACCAGGCTGTCGTGGTTACCCGCCACCGCCAGCACGGGGATCTCGGCGGCGCGCAGCCGCGCGACCTCGCGCTCGAGGATCGCGTAGGCCTCGAAGCGGTCGTCGTCCTGATCGACCAGATCGCCCGCGAACACCACCGCGCGCGGAGGACGCTGCAGCGCGTACTCCACCAAGTTCTTCAGCGCGGCGGCGGGCGAGAGCTCCTGCGGCGAGAGCCCGAGATCTTGCAGCACCTCGTCGAGCCCCACCGGCCGTCGCCCCAGGTGCACGTCGCCCACGAAGAGCACGTCCTCCGCGGGAGCTCGATCGTGGCCAGCCATGAGGGCTGAATCCTACGACAGCCGCGCTCCGATTCCCCACGCCGTTGACGGCGCCGGCGGGTGTCCGCCAAGCCCAGCGGCCAAACCCGCGCGCTTGACGTGTCCGTGTCCCGCGCTCGCTCGCGACGCCGGCGCGTACCATGCTCGCCGGCACGTCGCCTGCGCCGATCGCATCATCACGTCATCGGCTTCGCCCGCACGACGCCAACTGCCTGCCCCCCTGCTCGCCCCCCTCGCCC
>QNBX01000149.1 GCA_003644265.1 Planctomycetota bacterium | reverse complement strand
TGCCGCTCGACCAGTTGCCCCCCCTGCCGGACAACTACGCGATTCCGGCCGGTGAGCCCGAGGCGATCGAAGCCCACATGAGCCCCAAGTCGGTCACGCCCGCGATCACGATGCGCACTCTGCTGACCCAGTTCTGTGAGGAGTTCGACGGGGCCATTCGCCCGCTGCTGTCGCCTCTGACCCGGGCTGCCGACTCCCTCAACCACGTGACCGACAAGGCCGGCGTGCGCACGGTGCTGCCGGGCATGCTCGATCTGCGTCACCACCTCGGAACCCTGGCCGACAAGGTGGCCGAGCAACAGGCCTACGTGCTCATCTTCGGTCCGCTCAAGAGCGGCAAGAGCACGCTCATGAACGCCATCTCCGGCGCCTACGTGAGCGAGGTCACGGCCCTGCCCGCCTATCCCACCATGGTGTTCGTGCGCCACGACGAGGAGCGCTCGTTCACGGTCACGCGCTACAACGGCGAGACGCAGGACTTCAAGGACATGGACTCCATGCGCACGCTCATGGAGTGGGCCCACAATGAGCTGGCCGAGCGCCTGCGCGAGGTGGAGCAGCGCGGCGAGGAGTTCGAGCCGCAGACGCACATCCCCCAGGCCATCCGGCGCGTGGACGTGCGCCTGCCCGCCAACCACCTGGCGGAGTCCAGCGCGGTGCTGGTCGACACCCCCGGCCTCTACAGCCGCATGAAGTTCGGCTACGACCGGCTCACGCGCGAGTTCCGCAACACAGCGGCCAGCGCCATCTTCGTGGTCAAGACCGACAACCTCTTCCTCGAGCAGGTGTTCGAGGAGTTTGAGGATCTGCTCGAGCTGTTCAGTCGCGTCTTCCTGGTGGTCAACGTCGACTCCACCAAGCGCGACCTGTTTCCCGACGGCGAGCTCGGTCCCAGCCTCGAGAGCCAGCACCCCGACCGCATCGTGGCGGCCTACCAGAACCTGGCCATGACCAACTCCATGCGCAAGGCCGTGGACGAGGGTCGCTTGAAGATCTACCCGGTCGACCTGCTGCAGGCCGCGTCCATGCGCCTGCGCGGCGCCGAGCTGGAGGACGATGTGCCCGTGGGCGTGGCCGGCTTCCACGCCTTCATGGGAGACCTTTCGGCCTACCTGAACAGCGCCGAGTACCTGGTGGCCTTCCTGAGCGACAGCCTGCGTCAGGCCTGGAGCCTGCTGGAAGAGCTGAAGGCGCTCGAGGCGGACCCCGCGGTGGTCAAGCTGGGCGAGCAGATCGACGTGCTCAAGCAGCGCAAGCATGGCTTCGATGCCCGCGAGCGCGCCATCGCCACCCTGGCCCGCACCACCTGGGACGGCTTCTTCACCAAGCTGGGCGAGGACCTGGCGTCCATCGGCGGCGGCCGCATCGAGAAGCTGCGCGAGCAGACCGCCGATCAGATCGCCGCCGGCATCGACCACTGGTTCGAGGCTGACGGCAGCTTCGCCTCCTTGCTGGACGACGAGCTGGAGCCGCTGCTGGGCGGCACGCGCGACGACTTGGCGCGCACCGTGGGGGGCGTGCTGAGCACCGTGGCCAGCACTGAGTTTGCCGGCGGTCATCCCACCGCCGAGGTCAAGCAGGCGCTGCAGCAGCTGGGCCTGTCGCTGGGCAACCTGGGTGCGCGCTGCATGCGGACGCTCGACTCCGTCGAGGGCCTGGCCGAGGCGCGGCTCAAGGTCAGCACGGCCATGGTGCCGGTCAAGCGCGGCTTCATCGACTTCCTGCTGCTGCGTCGCCACCACACGCTGCAGAAACGGCTGTTCGGGCCGTCCGAGGCGCCCGTCAAGCCGGTCTCGCGCCACGCCAAGACGCGCCGGCTGGGCGACTCAGGCCGCGCCGCTCTGCAGCACGCGCTCGAGGTCGACTTCAGCGACTACCTCAACGGGGCGCTGGACCACGTCAGCGGCAACGTGCTGGCGCACTACGTCGAGGTGCTGCGCAAGACCCTGCGCGGAGAGCTCAAGCGCTTGAAGCACGAGCTGGCCGCCGAGAAGTCGGGCGTCGAACAGCGTCTGGGCGAGCTGACCAAGGTGTCGGCTGCGCTCGAGAGTCTGTCGATCCAGACCGAGGCCACCACGGCGAGCGTGGCCGCGCTATCCACCCGCTACGGCGAGACGGACCCCCTCGCTCTGGATGAGCCCGCGGATGCCGGGCTGGCGGAGGCGGCGGGAGCTGAGCTCGAGCAGCAGTTGGCCCCGGTCGAGGACGTCGATGTCAGCGAGAGGCTCGAAGCTGATCAGACGGCCGAGACCGAGCGCAGCTCGACATCCTGATCACGGGCTCAAGGGCACGCTCCCGTGCAGTTGCTCCCACGCGGCGCCAAGGCTGCTTGTGGCGCGGGTGCGCGTGCTGACGTTCCTCAGCCTCAGCAGAGTGGCCCGATGCGGCCACAACTGCTGAGCTGTTCCATGCCTGGCTTGCGGTGGCTCTCATGAATGTATCGGTCCTTGCTCGCGTTGCCCTGCTGCTGGGAGTCGCTCTGGGAGCGACGTTGTGTTCCTGTCACAGCGAGGCCGACTCCGGTCGCTCTCGCGGGAGCGTCTCGCGTGTCGAATTCCTGGAGCTCGCGCCCCCCGGCGGGGAGGCCCCGCAGCCCAAGTACACGTTGGTGCGGCGCCTGGATGCTGCAGACTCCGCCGACTGGATCATCAAGGGCTGTGAGCGGCAGCCGCCCTCGACGAAGCGCGCCGGTGGCGCCGCGCCGGACCCTCGTCTGATCCTCAAGAAACACGCCAAGTCGAGCGCCTTGCGCATCCCAGGACCGTTCGATCCGGCGAGCTTCAACCTGATCGCACTGCAGGTGGAGTGGTCGCGCAGATGGGAAGTCCAACTCGAGCTCATGGCCGGCGGTGAGCATGTTGCGCGCTCCGCAGCCCAGGTGCTTCCCGACGGAGAGGGGAGCAGCATCCTGCTCTTTGAGTTTGCCGGGACACGTCGCATCGAGCAGGAGCTCGACGAGATCGTGCTGCGCTTCAGCAAGTGCCGCGGGCCCCTCAAGATCTTGGGCCTGGGCCTGATGATTCAACCAGACCACCAGTTCCTGCCGTCCCCGTGGGGCAGCCCTGGCCGGGTCACGATCGGGCAAGAGTGGCGTCGGGCTGTGGGCGTCTCCTCGTTGCAGCGCGTGAGCACCGAGCTCACACCGATCCTCGGCCAGGCGTTGCGGTTCTCCTACGGTGTGCCCGGCGACTTGTTGCTCGAGGGCGTCCAGAGCCAGCTACGAGTCCGCATGACCGGGGCGGATGGTACGAGCACGGAGCGGGCTCTTGAGCTGGACTCGGGCGACACCACGGCCCGCTGGCGTCAGGCCCTGATTCCCCTGGGATCGTTCGCGGGGCGGGCCCTGCATGTCGAGTGGAGTGTCGAGACGACTTCCGGAGAGGCGCTTGGCTCTTGCGCCGTCGGCGATGTCTCGCTGCTTCATCCAGGGATCAAGAGACCCGTGGTGGTCTTTGTGACTTCGGACACGCACCGCGGAGATCACCTGGGTGCTGCAGGAGAGGGTGTCGACATCGACACGCCGTTTCTGGATGCCCTGGCGGCGCGTGGGGTTCTGTTCGAGGACTGCTTCAGCACGAGCAACGTCACCAACCCCTCGCACGTCGCGATGATGACCGGCGTGCACCCACGGGACACCGGGATCACCAACAACGCCACCCGGCTCTCCGAGGCGGCGACCACGCTGGCCGATGTTTTTCGTGAGGCGGGCTACCTGACGTTTGCCTCCATCAGCACCAAGCACTTGAGTGACGATGTCAGTGGGCTGGGTCAGGGCTTTGAGCGTGGTTCCGCGCCGATCGCAGAAATCAGTCGCGCTGGCGCTTCAACGATCGAGGTGCTGGACCGGTGGCTCGATGACTCCTTGGGCATGCCCGTGTTCATCTGGCTGCACCTGTTCGATGCTCACACGCCCTACGGGAACGAGACGCCGAACGTGGAGCGCTATTACAAGGACAGGCAGCGCGCCTTCGACGAGTCGCTTCCGGAGTTGGGTGCGCGCGCTGCGAGGACGGTCCGGGTGCTGAGCATGCCGGGTCTGCGCGACATCGCGTATCCCCGTGCGCTCTACCGGGCCAAGCTCACCGAGCTGGATCGTGAGCTGGACGAGTTCCTGGGCCAGGCGTTCTTTGAGGGCGCCGTCATCGCGATCACCGGCGACCACGGTGAGTCCCTCGGCAACCACGCGTTGTATTTCACCCACGCCGAGCTCTACCGGGACTCCCTGCACGTCCCGCTGATCCTCTCCTGGCCCGGCGGGCCACGGGGGCTGCGCTGCTCCGAGCCTGTCAGCAACCTGGATCTGGGGCGGACCCTGCTGGATCTCTCCGGCCATCAAGGGGTCGACTTCCCCGGTCGCAATCTGGCGCGTGTGCTCAAGCAGGAGGGCCACTCCGCACCCCGCTTCACGCTCAGTGCTCACGGTCGCGAGGTCGCCATGACCGAGGACGGCTGGCACTTCCAACTGCGCTTGCAGCCGAACGTCCTTGAGGATGGATCGGTGACACGCGCGGAGCACCAGGCGGAGCTCTACTTCTTGCCAGACGACTCGGCCTGCGCGGACGACCGTCTGGATGCTGAGTTTGAACGGGCCAGGAGCATGCGTGGGCGTCTGCTGGCTTGGCTCGCTCGTCCCGTCACCGACGACTGGTTGGGTCGCGACAGCGGAGACGCGGAGACCCTCGCCAATCTTGAGGCGCTCGGCTACACCGGAGGACAGGGCAGCACGAGCTCCAGCTTTGCGGTCGATCCCGACTGTGAGTGCAGGTGGTGCGGACGCTTCCGCTGAGGGCCCGGGGCCGCGGGTGCCGTTGGGCTCGCGCGGGCTAGCGCGGCGGCCCGGGTTCTGCGCCCAGCGCGGGACGCCACAGCCTCGCGGCTGGCGAGGTCTGGCCACGCGGGGCAAGATGGCGCCATGAGCATGAGCCGCTTCCACCCCACGGTGGCCAGCTGGTTTGCCGAGCGGGTGGGGCAGCCGACGGCGCCGCAGCTTGAGGGCTGGCCGGCCATCGCCGCCGGTGGGCACGTGCTGATCGCGGCGCCCACCGGCACGGGCAAGACCCTGGCCGCGTTCCTGTGGGCGCTGGACGGCCTGCTGCGCCAGGGTGACGAGCTGCCCAACGCCACCACGGTGCTCTACATCTCGCCCCTGCGCGCGCTCTCCAACGACGTGCAGCGCAACCTGGCGGGACCGCTGGCGGAGCTGCGCGAGCGCGACCCGTCCCTGCCGGATGTGCGCGTGAGCGTGCGCACCGGCGACACGACCGCGGCCGAGCGCGCGGCCATGCTGCGCCGCAAGCGCCGACCGCACGTGCTGGTGACCACGCCGGAGTCGCTCTACATCCTGCTCACGAGCGCGGGCGGGCGCGGCCTGCTGTCCGACGTGCGTACGGTGATCGTGGATGAGATCCACGCCCTGGCGCGGGACAAGCGCGGCAGCCACCTGGCCCTGAGCCTGGAGCGGCTCGACGCGCTCACCGGCGGCGTGCAGCGCATCGGGCTCTCGGCCACCCAGAAGCCCCTGGCTTCGGTGGGGCGCCTGCTGGTGGGCAGCGGCCGCACGGCCACGCTGATCGACACGGGGCACCTGCGACAGCTCGACCTGGCGGTGGAGGTGCCGGAGGATCCGCTCAGCGCGGTCTGCTCCAACGAGCACTGGGGCAGCATCTACACCCGCATGTCGGCGTTGATCGAGCAGCACAGCACCACGCTGATCTTCGTGGGCACGCGCAAGCTGGCCGAGCGCCTGGCCGCACGCCTGACCGACGCCTTGGGCGAGCAGCGCGTGGCCTGTCACCACGGCAGCCTCTCCAAGCAGTTGCGCCACGACGCCGAGCAGCGCCTCAAGCAGGGCCAGCTCTCGGCGCTGGTGGCCACCGCGTCGCTGGAGCTGGGCATCGACATCGGTGATGTCGACCTGGTCATTCAAGTGGGCAGCGCGCGCTCCATCGCCACGGCGCTGCAGCGCGTGGGGCGCGCCGGGCACGGCGTGGACCGCGTGCCCAAGGGACGCCTGTTCCCGCTGACCCTGGACGAGCTGGCCGAGGCCGGCGCGCTGCTGGCGGCCCTGCGCCGCTCCGAGCTCGACACCACGCCGGTGCCACCCGCCGCCACCGACATCCTGTTGCAGCAGGTGGTGTCCGCCTGCGTGGCCGAGGACTGGGACGAGCAGGCGCTGTTCGAGCTCATGCGGCGCGCCTGGCCCTACCGCGAGCTGACGCGCGAGGCCTTCGACGCGGCGGTGTCCCTGCACACCGGCGGGCGTCTGGCGCTGCTGCACCGCGACGGCGTGAACGGCCGGCTGCTGGCCACCAAGCGCGCGCGCATCCCGGCGCTGACGTCGGGCGGCGCCATCCCCGACACGGCCGACTTCCAGGTGCGCCTGGAGCCTGAGGGCCTCCTGGTGGGCACGCTCAACGAAGACTTTGCCATCGAGGCCAACGTGGGCGACATCTTCCAGCTGGGCAACACGAGCTGGCGCATCCTCAAGCTGGAGCCGGGCACGGTGCGCGTGGCCGACGCCCAGGGCGAGCCGCCCAGCCTGCCCTTCTGGTTGGGCGAGGCGCCGTCCCGTACGCGCGAGCTCTCGGCCGAGATCGGCGCCCAGCGCGAGCGTCCGCCGGCCATCGAGGAGCTGCGGGACTGGGGGCTCTCGGTCTCGGCGGCCGAGCAGCTGCACGCCTATCTGACCTCGTCGCAGCGCGATCTCGGGGTGGTGCCCACGCAGCGGCGCCTGGTGGCCGAGCGCTTCTTCGACGAGACGGGCGGCATGCAGCTCGTGATCCACTGTCCTTTCGGCGGGCGCATCAACCGCGCCTTCGGCTTGGCCCTGCGTAAGAAATTCTGCCGCGGCTTCGGCTTCGAGCTGCAGGCGGCCGCCAGCGAGGAGGCCATCCTGCTCTCGCTGGGGCCCCAGCACAGCTTCCCGCTGGAGTCGGTGTTCGGCTTCCTGCACCCCAAGACGGCCCGTGAGACCTTGGTTC
This sequence comes from Planctomycetota bacterium, assembly GCA_003644265.1. The sequence goes on along the minus strand of QNBX01000149.1, from coordinate 4,074 downwards.
AGGCGCTGCTGGCGGCGCCGATGTTCACCACGCGCTGGCGCTGGAACGTGACCCGCTCGCTCATGCTGCCGCGCACCCGTGGCGGCAAGCGCGTGCCGCCGGCGCTGCTGCGCATGCGCGCCGACGACCTGCTGGTGGCGGCCTTTCCCCAGGTCATGGCCTGCTTCGAGACCCTGCCGCCGGGGGACCTGCCCGTGCCCATGGACCACCCCGTGGTGGCCCAGACCATCGAGGATTGCCTGCACGAGGCCATGGACATCGACGGCCTGCAGGAGCTGCTGGCCGGCGTCGTGTCGGGCGAGGTCGAGACCCACGCGGTGGATCTCGCCGAGCCCTCGACCCTGGCCATGGGCATCCTCAACGCGCAGCCCTATGCCTTCCTGGACGACGCGCCGCTGGAGGAGCGTCGCACCCAGGCGGTGTCACGACGGCGCGGCCTGGCGGGCGAGCAGGCCCAGGATCTGGGCGCCCTCGACCCGGCGGCCGTGGAGCGCGTGCGCGGCGAGGCCTGGCCCGAGCCGGCTTGCGCCGAGGAGCTGCACGAGTGCCTGCTGTGGATGGGCTACTTGCACACTTCGGAGGTGGGCAGCTGGCAGTCCTGGCTCGACACGTTGTTCGCGGCCGGGCGCGTGCAGCGGGACGGCGAGCGCTGGTTCGCCAGCGAGGCGCCGCGCGATGAGGTCGCGGTCTGGCGCGGCCGGCTCGAGGCGCTAGGACCTGTGTTCGAAGACAACCCCGCGTTGCGGCAGCTCGAGTCCGAGGGCGAGCTGCTGCGCACGCGCCTCGACGGACGCCAGGCGTTCTGCAACCGGCGCTTGCTGGCGCGCATCCACGCCTACACCCTGCGCAAGCTGCGCGCCGAGATCGAACCGGTCTCGGCCGCCGTGCTGCTGGCGGGGCTGGCCGTGTGGAGCCACGTCGACCCGGCCCACCAGCTGGAGGGCCCCGGCGGCGTCATGACCGTGGTGGAGCAGCTGGCCGGCTTCGAGGCCCCCGCGCAGGAGTGGGAGCGCTCCATCCTGCCGGCGCGGGTGCACGGCTACCGACAGGCCTGGTTGGACGAGCTGTGCCTCTCGGGACGGGTGGCCTGGGGCCGGCTGTGGGGGACGGGCAGCGGCGCCGTGCGCAGCACGCCGCTGGCGCTGCTTCCGCGCGACGAGTTGGACGCCTGGCTGGCCCTGGCCGATCCCGGCGATGCCTGGAGCGTGTCCGGCTCCGGCAAGCAGCTGCACGAGGTGCTGGCCGCCCGTGGCGCCTGCTTCCCCCAGGAGCTGTTGCGCCACAGCGGCCTGCTGCCGGCCCAGGCGGCCGACGGCCTGGCGCAGCTGGTGGGCCTGGGCCTGGCCAGCTGCGACGGTTTCGGCGGCCTGCGCGAGCTGCTGGGCAGGCGTCGCTCGCGCCGCCCGCGACGCGCGCCAGCCCCCGCCGGCAGTGGGCGCTGGTCGCTGCTGCAGCGCAGCGGCGGGGGCCAGGAGCCCGACGCCTTCTTCGTGGCCCGGGCCCTCTTGCGGCGCTACGGCGTGGTCTTCCGGCGTCTGCTGGAGCGCGAGCGCATGTTGGGCAGCTGGCGTCCGGTGCTGCTGGCCCTGCGCCGGCTGGAGGCCCGGGGAGAGGTGCGCGGAGGGCGCTTCGTCGCGGGTTTCGCCGGCGAACAGTACGCCCTGCCCGGCGCCGTTGAGCTGCTGCGGCGCGTGCGACGTGAGCGCGATTCCGAGTCCCAGCGAGCGCCCGTCATGGTCTCCGCCGCCGATCCGCTCAACCTGCGCGGCATCCTCACCCCCGATGAGCGCGTGGCCTCCAACGCTCGCCGGCGCGTCGAGGTGGCCTGAGCGGGCTGGTGTACATCGTGGCTGCGGTCCCTCGGGCATGGCGTCCAGCCACGCGCTGCAGGCGTCGTCTCGGACGCAGGCGGGCGGCGGGGTGAGGGGCATGCGCGCGAGTCGAGCCCTGCCTGCGGTGGGATCGGCCTCCTCCTTGGGGCATGATCGCGTGGGGCCGCCGCGGCGCTCGCGGCCCTGAGCAACCAACGCGCAGTCCTGAGACCAGCAGGTGGGAGTACGACCGTGTCCGACGATCGGCAAGCTAACCCGCGCGTCTACCATGTGCTGCTGTTGTGCCTGCTGATGCTGTTTCCGCTGCACGCGCTCAGCCGGATGCTGCCCGCGCAGGGCGGGATCCTGCTGGCCTTTGGAAACGGCCTCACGCTGCTGGTCTGCATGGTGGCCATGAGCCGTGGCAGGCTCCGGGTGCTCGCGCTCCTGCTGGGAATCCCGGCCATGCTGACGTCGTTTGTCGAGCCGAGCGAGACCACCCTGTACACCCGCAGCAGTGAGGTCATGAGCACGGCGGTCTACGTCTTCATGATCTACGTCCTGGCGCGCAGCGTGTTGAGCCGACAGCTGCTGGGCACCCCGGCGGTGAGCGCCGCCCTGTGCGTCTATCTCTTGCTGGGGTTTCTCTGGGCCAATCTCTACGAGCTCGTGCTCTGGATGGACCCCGAGGCCTTCCACGCGGGGGCACACTTCGTCTTCCCCTCGGGCGCTGAGGAGTCGGCGCCGATGGCGCTCGACGGCGCCGCCGCGGCCATCGCAGGGGACGGCGGGGCGGCCTCCGCTCATCCCGCGCTCGAACAGGTCGTGACGGACTACGGCCGCAGCATTCGCTTCTACTTCAGCTTCGTGACGCTGACCACATTGGGCTACGGCGACATCTCGCCCGTGAGCCCCATCGCCATGTCGCTGGCGACGCTGGAGGCCATCGTGGGTCAGCTCTTCCTGGTGGTCGGCGTGGCCGCCGTGGTCACCAGGACGATGGCGCAGCGCACGACCTGAGCCCGCCCTGTGGCGCCATGGGCCGGCCGGTTTGTCGTAGCGCGCAACCGCTCTCCGTCAGCGCGCGTGGCGCGCGCCTCGGTCGGCCCCGGCCTCTCTCAGCGCGGCAGCAGCAGGTGCAGGCCCCAGCGGCGGGACAGCTCCGTAATGGCCCGGATACCGCGCACGCTGTTGCCGTTGCGGTCCAGCGGGGGCGAGAACGTGGCGATGGCGAAGCGGCCCGGCACCACCGCGACGATGCCGCCGCCCACGCCGCTCTTGGCGGGCAGGCCCACGCGGAACATCCACTCGCCGCTGTAGTCGTAGAGGCCGGCCATGCTCATGACCGAGAGCATGTCCACCACCTGCAGCGGCTCGAGCACGCGCGCGCCCGTGAGCGGGTTGCTGCCGCCGTTGGCCAGGGTGGCGCCCATCTGCGCCAGGGTCCGGGCCGTCACCGTGATGCAGCCGGCGCGCGTGTAGCGCCGCACCGCGTCCTCCGGGTCGCCGTAGAGGATGCCCTGGTTCACGAGCTGCCAGGCCAGGGCCATGTTGCGCGAGTTGGACGCCATCTCCGACTGATAGACGGCTTCATCGAAGCCCAGGCTCTCGCCGGCGTAGGCGTCCATGATCTGCGCGACGCGCGCGTACTGCTCGGCGGAGTCGGCGCCCTGGATCAGGCTGGTGGTGGCGATGGCGCCCGGGTTCACCAGCGGGTTCTGGGTCTTGAGCGTGCGCACCTCGGTCCCCAGCACCGAGTTGAAGGGCAGGCCCGTGGGCTCGACGCCGACCTTCTGCACCAGCTCCTCGCGCGGGTGGTCACGCAGCGCCAGCCCGAACACGAAGGGCTTGGCGATGGACTGGATGGTGAAGGGCACGTCGGTGTCGCCCACCGTGAAGACCCGGCCGTCCACCGTGACGATGGCGATGCCGAAGTGCTCCGCATCGGCCAGCGCGAGCTGCGGGATGTAGTCGGCCACCGCGCCGTCGTCGACCGACGCGAGGGCCGCGTGCAGTTCGGCCAGCAGCGCCTCGGCGCCGGCGGGAAGCAGGTCCTGTTGCGAGGCGGCGGGCGGCGGGGCGAGCTGCTCGGGAGTGGGTTGCGTCGCGGCCTGCTGAGGGCTGGCCGCGCAGCCCGCGGCGATCAAGAGCAGCGTGGCGGCCAGGGAGGGGAGCGTGAGGCGCATGGCTGATCTCTCGAGAGGCGTCGGTGTGGGCGATGATGTCAGCGGGCAGTGGTGTACGCGGCGACCGCCACGCGGCG
>QNBX01000148.1 GCA_003644265.1 Planctomycetota bacterium | reverse complement strand
TCCTTGTACGACACGCCCATCTGACCGCGAGCGGGTGTAGCTCAGTGGTAGAGCATCACGTTGCCAACGTGATTGTCGTCGGTTCAATTCCGATCACCCGCTCCATTTTTTCTCCCCCCTGCGACGCTGGCTACAGGGGGTTGAGAGCGGCCGGCAGGACCACGCTGCCGAGCGGCCTCTGCTATGCTCCGCCGCTCCCCACGAGCGCCCGTTTGCGCTCCTGTGGAGGCTCCCCGAGGGTGCTGCCATGGCGCCGCTGCACGAGGGTTGGACCACCGAGAAGAGCGCTGAGCTGTACAGCTTGCCCGGGTGGGGCGCGCCCTACTTCTCCGTGGATCAGGGCGGTTTTCTGTGCGTTCGCCCCCGTGGCACCGGCGCCGGCGCCCGGCTGACGTCCATTGTCGATCTGGCCGCCGCCCGGGGGCTGTCCGCGCCGCTGCTGGTGCGCTTCGACGGCATCCTGGGCCACCGCCTGGGCGCCATGGCCGGGGCCTTTGCCAGCGCCTCCAGCGAGGCGGGCTTCGGCGGGCGCTACCGCCCGGTCTACCCCATCAAGGTCAACCAGGAGCGCCAAGTCGTGGAGGGCCTGCTGCGCGCCGGTAAAGAGATCGGCCTGGGGCTCGAGGTGGGCAGCAAGCCCGAGCTGATGGCCGTGCTGGCCCTGCTGGAGCGACCCAGCCTCGTCATCTGCAACGGCTACAAGGACGAGACCTACATCGAGCTGGCCTGCCTGGCGGTGCGCGTGGGCCACGAGGTGCTGGTGGTGATCGAGAAGCCCTCCGAGATCGAGACCCTGTCGCGGGTGCTGGAGCGCGAGGGCCGCGAGGCCGCGCCCTGGCTGGGGCTGCGCAGCCGCCTGGCCAGCCGGGGCACGGGGCGCTGGGAGGCCAGCTCGGGCGATCGCGCCAAGTTCGGCCTCTCCGCAAGCCAGCTGGTGGAGTGCGTGAGCTGGCTGCGCGAGGTCGATCTCGTGCAGCGCGTGCGGCTGTTGCACTTCCACATCGGCAGCCAGGTCTCGGCCATCCGCCCCTGGAAGGCGGCCCTGCGCGAGGGCGCGCGCCTGTACGTCGAGCTCTCCCGCCTGGGCTGCCCGCTGGACACCTTCGACGTGGGCGGCGGCCTGGCGGTCGACTACGACGGCAGCCGCACCGACGACCACTCGTCCATGAACTACTCCATGCAGGAGTACGCCAACGACGTGGTCTGGAGCATCCACGAGGCCTGCCGCGAGGCGGGCCTGGCGTCGCCGGACATCGTCACCGAATCGGGCCGCGCGCTCACCGCGCACCACTCCGTCATGATCGTGGAGGTCACCGGCGCCACGCGCCCGGCCCGCGACGGCGACGAGCCCCCGCTCAGCCCCGGCGAGCACGGGCTGGTGGCCGAGTTCCGCGACAACCTGGACATGCTGTCCGCCAAGAGCGTGCACGAGGTCTATCACGAGGCCCTCAGCCTGCGGGACGAGATGCTCTCGCGCTTCGGCCTCGGGCTGCTCGACCTGCCCACGCGCGCCCTGTGCGAGGACTTGTTCTTTGTGACCTGCGACCGCGTGGCGCGGCTGTGCGAGACCCTCGACCACGTGCCCGAGGACCTGCAGGGCCTCGCGGCCCGCCTGGCCGACACCTACTTCTGCAACTTCTCGGTCTTCCAGTCGGCGCCGGATCACTGGGCCATCCGGCAGGTGTTCCCGGTCATGCCGATCCAGCGCCTGAACGAGCAGCCCCGCGCCTCGGCGGTGCTGGGCGACATGACCTGCGATAGCGACGGCAAGCTCGACCGCTTTCCCGATCGGCGCGACTTGAAGCAGGTGCTGGAGGTGCACGAGCTGCGCCCCGGCGAGCGCTATCTGCTGGCCATCTGCATGGTGGGCGCCTACCAGGAGACCCTGGGCGACCTGCACAACCTGTTCGGCGACACCGACACCGTGCACGTCGAGGTGGACGAGCAGGGCCAGGTGCACCTCGCGCAGCACGTGCAGGGCGAGTCGGTGGGCGAAGTGCTGGCCTACGTGGGCTACGACGAGGGCTGGCTGGTGGGGCGCTTCGACCTCTCGCTGGACCGGTTGGTGACGGCGGGGCAGCTCACGCGCGCGGAGGCCGACGGGCTGCGCGAGGACCTGCTGGCCAACCTGGCGGGCAACACCTACCTCACGGCGCGCTCGGTCAAGACCGTGCGCCACGCCGACCGCGTCGAGCTGGAAGACGATGTCGAGCCCGCGTCCGCGCCGGCGACTGAGCCCGACTTGGCGACCGGGCCTGCGCCCGCCACGCCCGCCGCGAGCGCCACGCCCGCCGCGCCCGCCGCGCCCGCCGCGTCCGCCCCCGACCCGCGCCAGGAGCCCAGCGCATGAGCAGCCCCAGCCCAGATGCTGTGGCGGCCCTGCCCAAGGTCGATCTGCACTGCCACGTGGACGGTGCGGTGCGCCCGCAGACCCTGCTGGACATCGCGCGCGCCGGCGGCGTGCCCCTGCCCGCCGACGACGTGGCCGGCCTGCTGCCCCACGTGCGCGCCACCGACGCCTGCCGCAGCCTGCGCGACTTTCTGGGCGTGTTCGAGAGCTTCTACCCCGTGCTGTCGGTGCCCGGGGCCATGCGGCGCGTGGCCGCCGAGCTGGTGCAGGACGCAGCCGCCGACGGCGTGGTGCACCTGGAGGCGCGCTTCTGTCCGGCGCTCCAGGCCGGTCCCGAGCAGAGCGCCGCGCAGGTGTTGGACGACATCCTGGACGGCCTGGCCCAGGGCGCCGCCGCCAGCGGCATCAGCGCCACGGCCATCGTCTGCTGCTACCGCCCTCTGAGCCTCGCCATCAACGACGAGCTGGTGCAGCTGTCGCTCGCCCGGCGCCAGCGCGGCGTGGTGGCCATGGACCTGGCCGGCCCCGAAGACCTGCCCGGCGCGCCCCTGGCCGCCACCCTGGCCCGAGCGCGGGAGGGCGGCCTGCCGCTCACGATCCACGCCGGCGAGGCCGCGGGGCCCGAGTCGGTGGCCGAGGCCCTCGACCTGCTGGCCGCCACGCGTATCGGCCACGGCGTGGCCCTGCGCGACGACCCGGCCCTGGCCCAGCGCGTGCTGGACGCCGGCGTGGCCATCGAGTGCTGCCTCACCAGCAACCTGCAGACGGGCGCGGTGGCCAGCCTGGCCGAGCACCCCTTCGGCGCCCTGCGCGCGGCGGGCCAGCTGGTGACCATCAACACCGACGACCCCTCGGTCTCCGGCATCACCCTCAGCGGCGAGCTGCTCCTGGCCGCCGACGCCTTCGGCCTCTCGCTGGAGGACCTGGCCGGGCTGCAGCAGGCCTCGGCCGACGCGGCCTTCCTGGATCAGGCCGAGCGCGAGGCGCTGAAGGCGCGGCTGGCGTCTCGCGGCTGAGCGGGAGCCCCGCCGCTCGTGGCCTCGCCCGGCCCCGCCCGGCCCTGGCTGACCCTCGCTGACCCGGGCTGACCTGGCAAGAGCCGGCAAGAGCCGGTCTTGCGGTCGGGCGCCCTCGCACCGGCTTCGGCCTCCCGGCGCCCAGATGCCTCGCGCTCCCGCCAGGCAGGGGATACTCTGGTCAGAAGACATCGCCGGGCACCGCCTGGCCACGCTGGCTGTCCGCGAGCTCCGGGGCGGTCTCCGACGCGTAGGTTCGGAGGCTGGCGCCAGGCGATCCGGGCTGTTGCCCTGCCCTCCCCCGATGGAACCGGTTATGAGCGCCACTCGCCCTCCTCGCCCCGACCGCGATTGGCGCGAGCTGCGAAACAAGGGCTGGGCCAGCCCCTTGGCTCGCTTCATCAGCGGCCAGAACCTGTTCCTGACCATCAGCGGCCTGAGCGTGCTGCTGCTCCCGACCAGCGTCTTCAATCAGCACGGCGTGCTGGTGCACACGCTGCTGGGTCTGCTGTTCCTGCCGGCCTGTGCCTACTACCTGTGGCGGCACATCGCCGACTACTGGGACTACCCGCTGACGCACACCAAGTTCCTGGGCTGGGTCTCGGGCGTGTTCACCGTGGTGTGCCTGGCGTCCGGCGTGATCCTCACCTGGGAAGGCGTCTTTGGTGTGCAGCGCAGCGAGGTCTGGCGCCTGACGCACATCGTCACCACCGTGGGCATGGTGCTGTTCCTGACGCCGCACCTGGTGGCGGTGGTGCTGGTGGAGCGTCGCCGGCGCGAGCAGCCCGCCGCGGCTGAGCTGCTGGTGCACGCCTCGGGCCACGGCAAGCGCGCCATGGCCGGCGCCCTGATCGGGCTGGCGCTGACCGGCGCGCTGTGCGTGCTCGTGCCGCCCGTCTCGTACGACAACTCCTTCCCCGAGGGTTACGTCGAGGGTCCCGACGGCCCCTTCGCCCCCAGCCTGGCCCAGACCGACACCGGCGGCGCCTTCGACAAGTACTCGCTGGCGGGCAGCAACGCCTGCGGCACGTCCGGTTGCCACAGCCAGATCCTGGAGGAGTGGCAGCCCAGCGCCCACCGCTACGCCGCCATGGACGTGGGCTTCCAGGCCATCCAAGGCGTCATGGCCGAGCAGAACGGCCCCGAGTCCACGCGCTACTGCGGCGGCTGCCACGACCCCATCTCGCTGTTTGCGGGCGAGAAGCGCATCGGCGGCGAGGAACTCACCGCGGAGCCCGGGCACCACGAGGGCATCTCCTGCCTGTCGTGCCACGCCATCCAGGAGACGGACGTCAAGGGCAACGCCAACTACGTCATGTCGCAGCCGTCGCGCTACGTCTTCGAGCAGCGCGACGGCTCGCTGGCCAAGATGCTGTCCGACTTCCTGATCCGCACCTACCCCGACCAGCACGTCGCGACTCTCTCGCGGCGCATGTTCAAGACGCCCGAGTTCTGCGCCGCGTGCCACAAGCAGTTCATCGATGAGTCGGTCAACCGCGTGGGCTGGGTGCAACTGCAGAACCAGTACGACAACTGGAAGGCCAGCCGCTGGCACGACGAGGACGACCAGACCAAGACCATCGAGTGCCGCGAGTGCCACATGCCGCTGCAGGCCTCTACAGATCCGGCCGCCGGCGACGCGGTCGACTGGAACCGCAGCGCCGACGACGGCATGCACCGCAGCCACCGCTTCCTGGGCGCCAACCAGTACCTGCCGACGCTGCACGATCTGCCCGGCGCCGCGGAGCACGTGGCCCTGACCGAGCAGTGGCTGCGCGGCGAGATCGAGGTGCCGGAGATCGCCGACCGCTGGAGCGCCGGACCCGCCGTGACCCTGGCCGTGGACGCCCCGCGCGAGGTGGTGGCCGGCGACCAGATCGCCCTGCGCGTGCACATCGCCAACAACAAGGTCGGCCACGACTTTCCCACCGGCCCGCTCGACATCATCCAGGCCTGGGTGGAGATCACGGTCACCGACCAGGACGGCGCGGTGGTCTACGACAGCGGCACGCGCGACGAGAACGCCTTCGTCGAACCGGGCACGTTCATGTTCAAGGCCGAACCCGTGGACCGCTACGGCAACCTGATCGACCGGCACAACCTGTGGGAGATGGTGGGCGTGCGCTTCAAGCGCGCCATGTTCCCGGGGGCCAGCGAGGTGGCCAAGTATGAGTTTGCCTGTCCGGGCACGGCCAGCAGCGAGGTGGAGGATCTGCCGCGCATCGAGGCCCGGGCGCTCACCGTCCCCGAGGGCGTCAGCGGCGAGCTGACCGTCACCGCCGTGCTGAACTACCGCAAGTTCGATCAGTTCCTGCTGAACTTCGCCTTTGGTGAGGACTCGGGGCTGACCGCGCGGGTGACCGAGCTGGTGCGCGCCGAGACGACCATCGCGATCGTGTCGCCTGGTGGCGGGCCCGGCGCAGAACCGGGCGCAGAACCGGGCGCTGAACTGGGCGGCGGCAGCGGGCCCGGTGGCAAGGGAGGGCGCTGAGCCCGTGGTCTCGATCCTCGCGCGCAAGCGCACACGTCGGTCCCTGCTGCTGGCGCTGATCGTGCTGGGCGCGGTGCTGGCGTGGCAGTCGCTGCGTGGCCAGGCCGAGACCTACGTGCCCGGCGAGAACACCGAGGGCCTGACGGACTCCCTGGGGCGCGCGCTGCCCGACGACCGCCCGCCGCTGCTGATGACCGAGGTGGCGCAGTCCTCGGGCCTGGTCATGCGGCACTTTCCTGGCGTGCGCAGCAACCGCCTGCCCGAGGACATGGGCTCGGGCGTGGCCCTGGGCGACGTGGACGGCGACGGCGACACCGACGCGTACCTGGTGAACCTGGGGCCCCTGCCCCACGGGCCCGGCAACCTGCCGCTGGACGACGACAGGGCAGACGCGGACGCGCGCTGCCGGCTGTTCGCCAATGACGGCGCCGGGCGCTTCACCGACGTCACCGACGCCTCGGGCGCGGGGCTGGAGGTCATGGGCATGGCCGCCGCCTTCCTCGACCGCGAAGGCGACGGCGACCTCGACCTGTTGGTGACGGCCTACGGGACCTGCCACCTGCTCGACAACGACGGCGCCGGCGCGTTCCGCGACGTGAGCGCCGCGTCCGGGATCGACCGCTACCTGGGCTTCTGGTCCGGCGTGGCCACGGGCGACCCCGACCGCGATGGTGACGTGGACGCCTACGTCTGCGGCTACGTGCAGTTCGACGAGGCCTCGCTCGACCCCACCAGCTCATCCATGCAGTACGGCGCCGACATCCCGGCGCTGATCAACCCCTCGGCCTTCGAGGGCGCGCGCAACCTGCTGCTGCTCAACGACGGCGAGGGCGCGTTCGAGGACGGCGCCGAGGCGGCGGGCGTGGCCGACCCCGACGGGCGCGGCCTGGGCGCCATGTTCTGCGACCTCACCGGCGACGGCCTGCCCGACCTGTACGTGGCCAACGACGTATCCGACAACGCGCTGCTCATGAACATGGGCGACGGCACCTTCGGCGACATCACCGCCCGCGCGCTGGTGGGCGATTACCGCGGCGCCATGGGCCTGGCCGTGGCCGACTTCGACGGCGACGCCGACCCCGACCTGTTCATCACCCACTGGGTGGCGCAGGAGAACGCGCTCTACGCCAACCTGGCCGGCGACCTCGGCGAGGGCGCCCAGTCGCCGCCCGCCATGTTCATGGACGAGGCCGACCGCTACGGCCTGGGGCAGGTGGCGCTGCACACGGTGGGCTGGGGCGCCAGCTTCGTCGACCTCGACAGCGACGGCCGGCTCGACCTGCACGTGGCCAACGGTCACACCATCCCCGTGCGCGACAACAAGCTGCTGCTCATACCCCAGCGCGACCACCTGTTCTGGAACGCGGGCCCCGGGCGCGGCTTCTTCGAGCTGGGCGAGGTCGCCGGTGAGGCCCTGGCCGAGGAGACCGTCTCGCGCGGCAGCGCCTCGTTCGACCTGGAACTGGACGGCGACCCGGACCTGTTGGTGATGGTGCACGGCAGCGGCCCGCGCTTGCTGCGCAACGACACGCCCCTGGCCGGACGCACCGCGCTGGTGGTGCGCTTGCGCCAGCCGACCGGCAATACGTTCGCGTTGGGCGCGCGTGTTGAGTTGCGGGTGGGGGGCGGTGCCGGTGCAGGCGCAGGTGGTGGCGGCGACGGCGACGGCGGTTCCGGCAGCACGTCCGGCGGCGGCGATCGTGGCGGCGGTCCCGCGCCGGGCGCCGTGCAGGTGCGCTGGCTGGGCAGCCAGGGCAGCTACCTCTCGCAGCACGCGGTGGGCCAGACCGGCTTCGGCCTGGGTGGCGCCACGCGGGCCGAGTCGCTCACCGTGGTCTGGCCCGACGGCGTGTCGGAGGTGCTGCACGACGTGCCCGCCGATCGTCTGGTGACCTGGACCCGGGGCTCGCCGCCACGGCTTGAGCCTCTGCCCGGTCGCGTGGCGGCCTGGCGCGCGTCCGCCGGTACGCCGCCGCCCGATCCAGCCCAACGCCGTCGCTTCCACGAGCTGGTGGATCAGGCCGCCGACCTGCGCATCGCCGGGCAGCCCCGCGCCGCCGCGGCCAGCTACGAGCGGGCGCTGAGCCTGTGGCCCGGACACGACGAGTGCCTCTACTACCTGGCCAACTGCTGGCTGGAGGCGGGCGACACGGCCGCCGCGACCCAGGGCTTCGAGCTGGTGACGCTGATCCACCCGCGCAGCAGCCGCGCCTGGATGCAGCGTGGCAAGCTGTTGCTGTCCAGCGCGAGCGCGCGCGCCGAGGTGGCCGCTGGCGCCGGTTCCCGGGCCGTCGTTGCGGCGGGCGTTGAAGCCAGCTCGGGCTCGGGAGCCGCTTCGCCAGCCGCGGCCGACGACTTGTCCCACACGCTGGATCAGGCGCGCGACTGCTTCGAGCGGGCCCAGGACATCAACGGCGAGGAGAGTGGCCCCGTGCTGCAGCTCGGCTTGGTGGAGCTGCTGGCGGGGCGCCTCGACGACGCGGCCCTGCGCTTCGAGGAGGCCGCGCGCACCAACGCCCGCGACGTGCCCAGCCGCTACTTCGGCGGCTATCTGGCCTGGCGCCGCGGCGACGCCGCGAGAGCGCAAGCGCTGCTGGACGAGGCCCGCGCCGTGTCCTCGGGCGCCGCCGGCCGCGGACACTCGGTCTCGGCCGAGGGCGACACCGCCACGGGCGAGGCGCTCACGGCCACGACGCCCGCTCGCGCACAACGCGGTCTCGCGCGTTGGCACGATGTGCACCAGCGCGACGCCGGGATCGAGGCCGAGTACGGCGCGCTGGCGAGCGAGCTGCCGTAGGGCGGGGCGTCTCGAGCGGCTGCTTGGCCCGATCAAACCACAGCATGTACCTTGCGCTGCGTGCCCGACGTTCCGATGCTCCAACGTGGTCCGGCAACCGGGCCGAGCCTGGGCGTCAGGCCTTGCATCGACAGGCGCGGGAGGCCCACGATGACCACGTTGTTCATGCGCCGATTCTGGTGCCTATGGGAGTCCCTGATGAGCCAGTTCACGGTCAACCTGCACCGTCTTGATCCCTACAAGAACTTCAAGTTCCGCGTGATCTGGGAGGGCCGAGTCGTGGCGGGCGTCTCCCGCGTGAGCGCGCTCACACGCAGCACCGAGGCGATCTCCCACCGCGCCGGCGCTGACACGAGCCAGCCCCGGGTGTCACCGGGCTCCACGTCCTTCGAGCCCGTCGTGCTCGAGCGCGGGGTGACCCACGACACGGATTTCGAGGAGTGGGCCAACCTCGCCTTCAGCGTAGACGGCGACGGGGCCATGTCCCTCAAGGACTACCGGCGGGACGTGATCATCGAGCTGCTCAACCTGCAGGGCGTCGTGGTCAAACGCTACATGCTGCGTCGCTGCTGGGTGTTGAGCTACCAGGCGCTGCCTGAGCTCGACGCCAACGGCAACGCGATCGCGATCGAGCGGCTCGTGTTGCAGCATGAGGGCTTCGAACGCGACCAAGCGGTCACCGAGCCCGAGGAGTCGTGAACGGCGCCCGGCTTGCGGACCCCGACGCTCGGTAGCCCGGGCCAGGCTGAGCATCGGTCAGCGCCCGTCACTCCCCCGGCTTCAGCTCCCGCACGAACAGGCGCTCGATGCGCTTGTACTCATCGATCCAGGAGTCGGCGTCGGTGAACCCGTGGCCCTGGCTGGGGTAGAGCATGGCGTCGAAGTCCTTGCCACGCTCGATCAGCGCTTCGATCAGGCGGATCGTGTCCTGGGCAAAGACGTTGGGGTCCTTGAGGCCGTGCAGCAGCAGCAGCGGCTTGCTGAGCCCGTCCACGTGGTCGATGGGGGAAGAGCGCGCGTAATTCTCGGCGTCCTCCACCGGGTCACCCAGGCGCGGGGTGGTGTACCAGTGGCTGTAGACGCGCCAGTCGGTCACCGAGCGCAGGGCCGCGCCGGCGGCGAACACGTCGGGCTGGGTGAACAGGGCCATGAGCGTGAGGAAGCCGCCGTAGCTGCCGCCGTACAGGCCCACGCGCTCGGTGTCGACCCAGCCCAGCGTGCCCAGGAAGTCGACGCCGGCCACGCAGTCGTCCAGGTCCTTGCCGCCCATGAAGCCGTGGATGCCGGCGCGGAAGTCGCGGCCGTAGCCCCGGCTGTGCCGGAAGTCGGCGTCGATCACCGCGAAGCCCATGCGCGTCAGCCGGTGGTGAAAGAGCATGTTGGGCTCGTAGCTCGACATGCTGCGCTGCACTTGCTGCAGGTAGCCGGCGCCGTGCACGAACATGACCGCCGGGTACGTCAGCGCGGGGTCGAACGGCACCGGGCGGTAGAGGTAGGCGTGCACGCTGACCCCGTCGTCGGGGTTGCTGTAGCTGATCAGCTCGGGCGGCGGCAGCTCCAGCGCGGCCAGCTCGTCGGGCACGGTCTGCGAGAGGGCCAGCGGCCCGCCGCCCTCCTGCATGCGCAGCGCGTGCAGCTCCCAGGGCACGCCCAGGGTGGACCAGCGGAAGGCCACGCTGGAGCCGTCGTGGCTAACGAGCGGACGCGTGGCGCAGCCGTTGCTGCCGGTGAGTCGGGTCTGTTCGCCGCCCTCCAGGGAGACCAGCAAGAGCTGGGTGATGGCCGGGTCGTCCTCGCCGTGCGCCACCAACAGGGCCTGGTCGAGATCCTCGAGCAACGTCACCCGCGCCACTTCGAACTCGCCCTGCGTGAGCGCCCGCGGCTCGCCGCCGTCGGGTGACACCGCGTAGAGGTGGTTGAAGCCGCTGCGCTCGCTGGTGAACAGCACCTCGCCGCCCTGCTCGCGCCAGCCGGACCACAGGAAGGGGCCGCCGATCCAGGCCTCGTCGCGCTCGCTGTGCACCAGCGTGGCGCTGCGCGTGGCGGGGTCGAGCACCAGCAGTTGACGCACGTGGGTGTCGCCGGAGACGCGCTCGATCAGCAGCCGCGCGCCGTCGGGCGACCACTGACTGCGTAGCATCCAGGGCCGCTCGTCGCCGTCCAGGCGCAGGGCGTGGGTGTGGCCGGTCTCCACCTCGTACAGCTCCAGCGTGCGACGCGGCGAGGGGTCCCCCGCCAGGGAGCTGCGCACGGGCACGGTGCTCACGAATGGCGTCAGGTAGTCCGCCATGATGAGCTCGTGCGAGGCCCCGGGCTCACGCTGCGTGACCAGCACCCAACGACCGTCGGGCGAGAGGTCGAAGCTGCCCTCGTCGCTGAGCTGAGTGACGCGCAGCGCGCCATCGCCGTCGTCCGTGGGGGGGTGGAGCGGCAGCAGCTGCAGGCGTCGGTCGCCGGCGTTCGCGTCGTCGCTGCCGTTGCCGTTGCCGTTGCTGTTGCTGTTGCTGTTGCTGTTGCGAGCGCCGCCGAGGCCCTCGTCATGGTGACTGCTG
>QNBX01000147.1 GCA_003644265.1 Planctomycetota bacterium | reverse complement strand
CCCCCGGGCGGGCCGGTCTTCTTTCCTCGAAATACCAACCCGAATCAGGAAGCCGATCATGAAGTCCTACGTGTTCTCGCTGCTGCTCCTCCCCCTGCTGGCGCCGGCGCCGGAGGCCCAGGTGGCCTCGGCCCAGGTGTTCACGGAAGTGGAGGGCGTTCGTCGCTTCTCAGGTGAGCTGATCGTCCGTCCCCGATCGGCAGACCGAGAGGACGCCGATCGCGCTGAAGCGGCGCTCAGCGCCCGGCTGGCCCACGAGTTGGTGCAGTCATCGTTCGACACCCGCGAGTACATCGAGGCCACCGATGAGTACGTGGTCCGAATCCCGCCTGGGCAGGAGAACGAGGTCGCCGCGTCCCTTCGCGGGACGGGGTGGTTCGAGTACGCGGTGCCGAATTGGATTCTGTTTCCCACTCACTGTCCCGACGATCTCGAACCCATCCAGTGGCACCACGATCGGATCGAGTCGTGTGAGGCTTGGTGCTTCGAGGAGGGGGCGCCCAGCGTCGGGGTCGGGATCTGCGACACTGGAGTCAGAGTCTCGCACCAGGATCTGATGCTGAACCGGCTCGAAGGCTACGACGCGGTTGATCAGGTATGGGAGCTCGATGGAGGCGACATCTCGGACGTGCACGGGCACGGTACGTTGACGACCGGGGCGGCTGCGGCCAATGGCGACAACGGGGTGGGGGTCGTTGGGGTCGGCTGGAACATCTCCCATCGAATGCTGCGCGTCAGTAAGATCGCCAGCGGGGGCGCCAGTCATTCGGTTCTGCTCCACGCTGCCCGAACCGCGATCGAGAGCGGCGATCGCGTCGCGAGCGTGAGCTACAGCGGCGCGGCCAGCCCCGCGGTGCTCTCGACCGCCACCTACATCAAGTCCCAGGGTGGCCTCCTTGTGTGGGCCGCGGCGAACGATAGCGTCAACATGACGCTGAACGACCGCGATGACGACGACGTGATCGTGGTGGGGGCGACCGACCAGAACGATGCCCTTGCGGGCTTCTCGAACTACGGCCCCTTCGTCGACATGGTGGCTCCCGGCGTTGCCATCTACACGACGGCTCGTGATCACGACGCGGCCTACCAAGCGGTGAACGGTACCAGCCTTTCCTGCCCGATCGTTGCCGGCGCCATCGCCGTCATCTGGTCCGAGGATCCGACGCTGACCCCGGATGAGGTGGAGGACATCTTGAAGCAGGGCTGCGACGATCTGGGCGCGGTGGGCGTCGACTCGACGTTCGGCTACGGACGGCTCAACCTTCGTCGATCGGTACAGGCGGCGGCCGGGGTTCCAGACAGCGGTGACAGCGGCGGCTGGGCGGAGACCTGGGCCGGGTTCGACGCCGGCGGTGGCGCAATCGAGGACTACGCCAACCTCTACCCCGGCGACTACGACGGGGACGGCGAGGAGGAACTCCTCGGCGTGTCCGGGTCCTGGATGACCATGTTCTACTTCGAGAACGGCGACTGGAACTGGGGCTGGAGCAACTACGGCGACCCGGCTGCCGGCGACGGGATCTATCCCTACAGGGATCGCTTCGAGGTCGGTGACTTCGACGGAGACGGCGCCGACGAGTTACTCGGCACCGGACCGGGCTGGATGACCATGTTCCACTTCGAGAACGGCGACTGGCACTGGGGCTGGAGCAACTACGGCGACCCGGCTGTCGGCGACGGGATCTATCCCTACAGGGATCACTTTGAGGTCGGTGACTTCGACGGAGATTGCGCCGACGAGTTGCTCGGCATCGGACCGGGCTGGATGACCATGTTCCACTTCGAGAACGGCGACTGGAACTGGGGCTGGAGCAACTACGGCGACCCGGCTGTCGGCGACGGGATCTATCCCTACAAGGAAGGGCTCCAGATCGGCGACTTCGACGGCGATGGCCGGGACGAGGCCTTGGGCTTCGGCACGACGACCTGGGTCACCATGTTCCACTTCGACGCCGACGCCGACGACTGGCACTGGGGCTGGAGCAACTACGGGGACGTCCTCGCCTTCGCCGGCTGGGAGCTCCCGCTGGCCAGCTCCACGGTGCTGCTCGTGGCGAACGTTGAGGACATCGACACGAACGACGAGCTCGTCCTGATCGAGCGCGGACCGGGCGCCGACGCAGCGCGCGTCGTGTCCTTCGCGTCCGGTGCGCCGAGTACCACCTGGTCCGCTTGCACGCCCTTTCTGGGGACCTGGGCGCTTCCGAGCCTGTCCAGCACCGAATACTGGCTCGTCGAGGCCGAGGCCACGAAGCCCGCGAACGTGCTGGCCCGCCGCTTCGGCTACAACCCGATGCAGATGTACAGCCGGCCGGACAGTCCCGACACGTGGACCCACCAGGGCTTTGCCCTGCCTGGAGTGACCGGGGACCCGCTGCTGGTGGGCTCCGGCGATCTGACCGCAGGCAGCAGCAACCTCTTTGAACTGTGCAATGCTGCGCCGACGGCGTCCGCGTGGCTCTGCTGGAACCTGGAGAGTGATCCGAGGGGCATCTTTGGCGGCACGGTCGTGCCCGGTATGGGGAACCACACGTCCGCGATCATGACCTCGGCCGTGGGCGAGATCTCTGTGGGTCTCAATATCCCCTCCACGGGGCTGCCGGTGGGTACGGAATTCTGGCTGCAGTGGCTGATCTGGGACACCGCCGCGGTGCACAGCGTCGCCATGTCCAACGCGATCAAGGGGGTCAGCCCCTGATCTGAGCAGGGCCCGGGTGGCGGCACCGTGCATCAGCGGCGCTGCCACTCGGGGCTGCACCCGAGCCTGTCACTCGACGCCCAGGTCAGTTGCTCGGGGATCGATGCTTTGTCCAGGCGCGCTCCGGCGGCTCTCACGAGCCGCAGCGGCTATCCGCAACACCCTTGGGGCCCCACGACCTTCGCGGTCGTGGGGCCCCCGTCTGCGTGGACAGGCGGGGACCGTCCTGCCCACAAACTCAGCCGTGCCGTAACTGGCCACGGACCACGGACTTGCGCACGCCTACGATGGCCGGATGAACGCTTCGATCCAGCCTCTCCAACTCCTTCTGGCCTCCGTCGCAGGCTGGATGGGCCGCCGCTAGCAAGAGGTCATCGAGTCCCTCGTGGAGGAGAACCGGGTCCTCCAAGGAGCAACTTGGTGGACGCCGGCTGCGTCTCTAGCAGCCGCAGGGGGATACCGGACCGGGCGACCTGTCCGCCCCCTCGGTCGGCGCTGCGTGGGTGTGTTGCTCGACCTGCCGAGCGACTACGCACCCAGGGACGGTCGCTCCAGGCGCAGCCGGATCCGGTTCGCTGTCAGGACCAGCGCTCCAGCCAGCAGGGCCGCGACTCCGAGCAGCCCGCCCGCCGTGCTCTGCCCCCACCAGGCGGTCCCCACCAGCAGCAGCAGCGTGGCCGCCGAGCCGACCCAGTGGGTCCTGACGGCCACCCGGTGCATTCTGGAGCATGAGGAGCAGAGTTGCGTGTGCTGGAGATAGCGCTGCTTGTCGTTCACGGCGCTGCGTGTCTTGGCGACCTGAGCGAGGCTGCGCACGGGAACGCCGGTGCTCGAGAAGCCGCGGTGATTGGGCAGGTCGCGTCCGTACTCATCGAGCCACTGGCGGTACTTCACCACGAGCGGGTCGCTCGACTTGATCGGCAACCAGGCGTCCTTGAGCGGGGTCTCGCTGCTGTCGATCCAGGCGCTCTGCCCGACGACGACGTTCATGTCTTGCTCGAGGATCGTGCAGAGGGTGCCGTGACGGAACCAACGCGGCTCGAGGATCCGCTTCGCTCCGAAGTTCGAGTAGGCACGGTAGATCAGCCGACACCTCGCTGCTCCCAGGGGCAAGGCGTAGAGCGCCAACCCGGAGCGCAGGGACCGATCGACGTAGTCGGACCGGTACCAGACCAGATGGGGGCCTCTCAGGCCGACCCTGGCACGCTCCAGCGCGGGGCCCTCGGACGCATCCATGCCGAGCGTGCGGAAGCTCGCGTCGATGCCGTCTCTCGAGTAGGAGTCGAACGCAAACTCCAGGGGCTTCGCATGCCGTCGCAGTCCTCCGCCGCGCATGCCGTCGTGGGCGACGTGGATGTGCGCCACGTCGAGCACGTTCTCGACCAGATAGGACTGCTCGTAGGGCAGGTCCATCATGAAGTCGGTGGAGCTCACCTCGGGGTCGTCCAGCTCCTCGATGGTGGCAATGGTCTCCGGGTCGGCCCGGCCGCGGTCACCCAGCCAGACCCACAGCAGCCCCTGCCGTTCGACGACCAGGTAAGTCTGGAGCTCAGCCTTGGACGGCGCCTGCTGTCCAGCGGGCAGCTGTGGAATGTGCACGCACCTCCCGGCTGCGCTGAACTGCCAGCCGTGGTAGAGGCACTCGAGCTTGCCAGCGTGGAGTCGCCCATCCGAGAGCCGGGCGAGCCGGTGGGGGCAGCGATCCAGGGCACAGGCCCAGCTCCCGTTTTCGTCACGGTGCAGGACCAAGGGGCGATCGTGGATGGACACGGCGGAGGGCCGATCCAGCGGCAGGTCTTGCACGAACGCGACCGGGTACCAGAGCTCGGTCCAGTCGAGGGGGCCCGTCTGCGCAGGATCTGCGGCCGCTTCGGGCTCAGCTCTCGTCGCCTGCCGCTTCGCCGTGGGCTGCGTCACTGCCGCTGCGCCATGACCACGAAGAACCCAGGAAAGTAGCGCTGCTCGATCACGTTGGCCTGGTGGGAACGGCGTTCGTAGTCCTTCTCCAGCTCGAACAGCGCGGCCAGGTCGACCAGCGCTTGGAACCCGTTGATGCTCGTGCTGATGACCTCCAGCCGGTCTCGCAGGCACCACTGCGCCACCTCCCGCAGGGTGTGCAGCGTCTCGTGCGGGTGCAGCAGCTGGTCGCGGAACCAGGAGCGCATGTGCTCGGGATCGCCCTGACGGGCGTCGTCGAGCTGGCGATAGTGACGGAACGCGAGGGGCTCCCCGCCCTGCTCGAACAACTCCCGGAAGACGCGCAGGAACTCGCGCCGACCGTAGAGGTGGTAGAGCCCCACGTAAACGTGCGCGCCGGGGCCCGCGAACTGCTGGATGTGCTCGAACGCCGCGCCCGCGTCACCGGTGTGATGCAGGACGCCCAAGGAGATGACGAGATCCACGGGCTGAACGGCGTCGAAGTCGAACAGGTTCGAGTGCACGAAGTCCACGCGCTCGCGCAGGCCGAGCGCGTCGGCGACGGCCTCGGCCCGCCCTAGCGCCCTGGCGCTGAAGTCCACCGCCGTGACCTTCACGTCGTAGTGCAAGGCGAGCGCGTTGCTGAGCCAGCCTGCCCCGCAGCCGAACTCGAGGACCGTCGACACGGCCCCACCAGACAGCAGCGCGTGCAGGTCCGGGTAGCTGAGGGGCACTGGATTCTGACGGATGTGCTCCACGGCCGAGTCGACCGAGGAGTGGTAGTTGAACGGCAGCTCCTCGTAGAACGCGCGCACCCGCTCGCCGATCGATGATCGAGCAGGCGCTGTCATGGAATCGGACTCTGAAGCCATGGCGATTCTGGTGCCTCGCGATCACTGTCGGCGTGGCCGTCAGGGGGAGGCCTGAGGCGCTCCGGCCCCCGAGCCGGGCGGCTCAAGCTCAAGGGGTATACTCTCATGAAGTCGCTCACGAGGACATCAAGCGGCCCGCACCCATGACGACCAACCACCAGACCGAGCCTCAGCCGGAGGGCGCTCCGGTTGCCGAGCCCGCCCGCCCGCATGGCTCCAACGCCGAGCCGGGGGAGGGTCGTCGTCCGGGTCGCCTTGCGCGCTTGGTTCGCAGGCTCTTCGGCAAGACGCGCAAGCGCGCGAAGGCGCAGAACCCCAACATCTACCCGCTCTACTGACGGGTTGCTTGAGGCCCCCCCCAGGCGCTTGGCCTGCGGCGGTCGCTGGTGGGGGAGGCGAGCGGGGGCGGTCATCTATCCGTGGTCGCTCCGAGGCGAGCCAACTTGCTGGCGATCGCGGCAGCCACGATGCGATTGCCCCTGCCCGTGAGGTGCCCGTTGCTGTAGAGCTCGGCGGCGTCCGTGCCATGAGCCTCAGCATGGGCCAGCAGGATCGGCCCCGTGTCGATGAAGTCGATCTGCCGGGCCGCCAGCTCTTCGCGGAAGAACGCGCTGCGCCGGTCGGGCTGCGTCAGCTGCGGATGATCACTGAAGAGCACGTACAGCAGGTCGGCGCCCGCGTCCTGCGCCAGCTTCTGGTTGGCGCTCAGGATCGCCCGGTTGACCGCGACCTTGTCGTCGAAGCCGTAGTCCGATCCCGAGGGGTGCGACAACTCCATGCGCAGCGCCGCTTCGCGCAGGCTGCGCAGCTTGAGCTTCGCCCTGCGGAAGAAACGCCTGGGGTTGGGGTCGATGGGGACGTTGGTCACCTCGAGACCGCCATCGTCGCGCAGCACCAGACGCGGCTTCTGGTACGACCGCACGCCGAGCCCCGCGCGATCGAAACTGAACTGCTCCACACCGACGAGGATCAGGCTGGGGCGGTCGACCAGCGGCAGCGTCTCGCGCAGCAGCAAGTGCATCTGGCCGGTGCCGTAGCCCCCGACTCCCAGGTTGAGCACCTCGACGCGCTCAAGGCACGAGTCCAACAGCTGAGGCAGCTTGTCCTCGTCCGACACCGGACCGTCGATGTAGGAGTCGCCGATGCAGAGCAGCTTCGGCCGCCCGTCCTTGACCAGCCGGCGCGTCGTGGCGGGGACGAGTCCGAGCGGGTTCTCCTTTGAGACCGGGCCCTGGACCCAGCCGAGCCTCGGGTGGATCCTGGCCGGGGAGATCTTGCGGCAGAACGTGTCCCAACGCCCCGCGAGGATCCAGTAGTCGTCGCTGATCAGCTCGTGGGAGTAGCGCTCTGGATTCCGCCACCAGGGTCGCCGCAGCAGGATGCCCAGCCTGATCCAGAGTTCGCTGGGCATGGCGTCGGTTTCGGGAGCGTCGTCCAAGTCTTCAACCTGACACGGCCATTCCCGTAACGGGCGGAGAGGGGGCAACGCCCACCGTCAGTCACACCGTCGCGGGGAGGGGAGCATCCTACACCCCACCCGTGGCAGCCGGGTGCGCTCGCACGGGCAGCCCGCGACGCCGCTCAGCGCCCGCGCCTCGGGGGCTTCTTCTTGGCCTTGCTGCGAGCCGTCGGGGAGGCTCGCTTCACGGCCCTGCCTGGCGCCTTGCTTGAGGCTGCCTTGCCCGTCTTCTTTGCGGGTGCTCCACCGGCTCCGGGTGCCGGGGCGCTGGTGCGCGAGCGGCGGCTGAGCGCGTTTCCAGTCAGGCGCACGTGAAGGAAGCCATGCAGGTGGAACGTCATGCGCCCGAGGTGGTAGCCGATGTCATCCAGAGTGTCGCGCTGGTAGACCGCCTCGTGCAGGCACGCGCGCGCGTCGCCGAAGACGAGTGAGCCTGCGCCCCCGGGCCGAGCGCCCAGCGGCACGTCGGAGAGCGACTCCAGCCGCAGCAGCACCTCGGTGCTGATGGGTTCGCAGAGCTCCTGAGCCTGCCGGTGGGTCGCGGCGATCCCCGTGACCACGACCACGATGTGCGCCGGGCGCTGCTCCTCGAAGCCCCGAAGACGGCCGGACACGCGCACGGGCTGCCGTCCGGTGCGCGCGCCCTCCTCGGTCTGGCCCCCGTGGTCGATGAAGCGCGCAGCGTGCACGCAGACCGTGGGCTGCAGCCCCGCGAGCGGCGGCGCCATCTCGGGGCCGGCCAGCACGATCACGCGTCGCCCAAGCAGCCGCTTCAGCCTCGGGACGAGCAGCGCTTCGATCGGTTTGAGGTTCACGTTGAGCGACCCGGATCAGCCGCGTTCGATCACCTCGACCGCGAGCTCGATCTCCTCGACGAGGTTCTTGGTGTTCTGGCCGTCGAGGACCAAGCCCTTCCAGCGACAGGGCCAGGCCTCGAAGAAGTTGTAACGGAAGATCTCGGAGCCATCGTCGCCGCAGATGATGATCGAGCCCGACTTGCGCGCGACCACGCCGTTACTGACTTGCTTGTACCACTGCCAGAGTTCATCGGTGTTCACGTAGCCGCGTCGCAGCACGATGTTGGAGTAGTGGGTCCGCCCGGGTCGCTTGCGCTCGATGAGGTCGCTGCCGTCGGCGTAACGGACGACCTCCGTCGAGGACTCGAGCCCGTCCACGGCCGCGAAGGCGCCTTGGGTGACGCCCTCGATCTCCACCTTGAACTTGCTGGTGACCAAGTGGTCATGCTCTCTTCGATTCGGCATGTCGATGCTCCTCTTCCGTGAACATTGCAGGCTCGCTGATCACGCGAGCGAGACGGTCACTGCGATCACTGTGGGCAGTCTACGTTTCTGGGGGAGATCGTTCTGAACTCGGCCAGAGTGTGCCTCGATGCTGCCGGCGGCGTCTGACGTCGCTCTCCAAGCCGGCGGGCCTCAGCGCGCCACAACGGGGACCATGGCCTCGAATACGAGTTCCGGGTCGTTGCGCGCCGCCGTGCGCAGCAGCGTCGACAGGCGGCGTTCCGGGATGCCTCGCCAGACTTCCTTGCGTTCATCGCCCAGCAGCACCACGAGCTCCGCGTCCAGATCGACCAGCTCTTCGTTGAGCAGCACGTGCAGGCCGGTGACGGGCCTGTCGCAGCGGATGTGGATGGTGTTGGCGTCCTTGTCGAGGTCGGCCTGCAGGATGGCGTCATGCTTTGGAGAGTCCCACCACAGCCAGTAGAAGTGCCGCTTCCAGTTGAGCGCCGGCTGCCAGACGAGGCGCTCGGGCAGGGGCTCACGCTCACGCTTCTTGATCTTCTCGAGCAGCGCCTTCATGCCACCGGGAGGGACATCGTGCCCGCGATGCTCCACCTCCCAGTACTCGAAGTCGTAGCCGCCCCAGCGCTCTCGCGCTGCTTCCAGCTTGGCCACGGCCACGCGGTTGGCGTCCGGCGGCACCTTGGGGTCGTCCGCGCTCTGGTAGATGACCATGGGGACGTTGCGCAGGCTCGGCACGACGCCCGAGCCGATGTCGAAGACCTCGCCGCTGGCGTTCATGTAGGGCGTGGGGGCGCCGGCCGCCGGGGCCAGGGCCGCCATGACGTCGGCGTGGTGCGCCCCGAGAACCCAGCTGCCGTAGCCGCCCATGGAGTGCCCGGAGAGGAACACCTTGTTGGGGTCGATCTTCCAGGTGCGGCGGGCGCGGTCGATGAGCTGCAGCACGAACTCCTCGGTGCCCGAGTCCGTCCAGCCGAGCTCGGTGAGCTCGAGCACCTGGGGGAAGATGGCCAGCCAGCCCATCTTCTCGGCGGCATTGTTGAGCTTGCTGTGGCTGGCCCAGGCGTCGCCGGCGCCGACGCCACCGCCGTGCATGCCGATCAGCAGCCCCTTGGGCTTCTTGAGCTTGCCGCCCACGATGAACATGCCGCGATCGTCGTCTTCCCACAGGAAGTGGCGACCGCTCTTCTTGGGCAGCTTGGCGTCCAGCTTCTGGGCGCGGTCAAGCAGCTTCTTGCGCCACGACTTGGCCTCGCGCGCCGTCAGTGGAGGCAGCTCGTCGAGCTGCGCCGCGAGCTTGTCCCGGGCCAGCAGGCCATCACGGCTCCACCAGGGCAGAGCCAGGAACTCGTCAATCAGCGCATCGATCTGTCGGGCGGAGAGCGAGTCACCAGGCGCCCGCGGGCGCATCGGGTGGGGGGCCAGGGCTGGAGAGCTCACGAGCGCCGAAGGCTTCGGCGGGGGCTCGTGGGCCTGAGCCTCGGCGGCGGGGGCCAGGGCGGCCAGGCTCAACAGCAGCAAGCAGCGTGGCGACAGGCAGTGGGTCATCGGGCGACTCAGGTGGATAAGGGGGTCGGAAGCGTAGCAACGGGCCCTGGCTTGCGCTCGCGCGGCTAGCCGCGTCGACGGTCGTCGGGTAGGCTTTGCGCCCAGGCGGTGGGAAGAACCATGAACCGGTACGAGATGAAGCGCGATTTGCTGCGGCTCGCGGGCCTGGCAGCGTACAGGTGGCGCACGCTTCCGCCGGCTGTCTACATCTTCAACTACCACCGCGTGGGCGACGCAGGCAAGACGCGCTTCGACCCGAACGTGTTCTCCTGCGATGAAGCGCATTTTGCGCTGCAGGTCAGGCTGATCCGGGCTCGCTTCGATGTGATTCGTATGTCGCAGCTGTTGGATCTGATCGAGTCTGGTCGCAGGCCGCAGCGGCCGCTGGCGATGATCACGTTTGATGACGGGTATCGGGACAACTACGCGGCGGCGTTTCCGATCCTGCGCTCAGAGGGTGTGCCGGCGGTGTTCTTTCTTCCGACCTCGTACATCGGGAGCACCCGCGTTCCTTGGTGGGACGAGGTCGCCATGATGGTTCGGCAGGCCAAGCAGGCACAGCTCGAGATCGAGCCGTGGTGCGAGCGTCTGCCCATCGGACCGCCCCATGGCGAGGCCATCCGTCAGGTGCTGGCGGCGTTCAAGCGCTCCGAGCTGCCGATCGAACTCAAGCTGCAACAGCTGCGAGACGCCACCGGGTGCTCGCTGGGCGAGCGGGATGGCGCCGAGCTGTTCATGAACTGGGACGAGGTGCGTGAGCTGAGCGCGGCAGGCATGGACATCGGGTCGCACACGCACACGCATCGCATTCTCGCTCACCTGGACCTGACCGAGCAGGAGCAAGAGCTCAGGATGTCCAAGGCGATCCTGGAGGGGCAGCTTGGCACCCCCGTCGACACGTTGGCGTATCCTGTTGGCGGCGCGAGTGCCTATACGCAGGAGACGCAAGAGCTCGCGCGTCGGTGCGGATACAGGGCGGCGTTCAACTTCATCGCCAACGCCAACCCATGCCCCACGACGTCGCCGTTCGACCTGTACAGGATGGGGGTTGGAGACAACGCCGAGCCCGCTGACTTTCGGTTCTTGACGGCATTCGCCGGGGTCGACTTCGGCGCCGTGCCGGGCGTGCGTCAGGTGAAGCGTGTGTTGCACGATGTCTCGGCGCTCTCGCGTCAGGTCAAGCGGGCCGCCGGGTTGTCATGAGCGCGGGCGCTCCGGCTTGGCGTCGACCTCCGAGACGAGTTGCAGGCCGGTGAGCGCGCGCAGGCGCAAGATATCTTCCGTGAACGTCTCGGTGAGTCGCGCATGGACATCCTCCGGCAGGCCGTCCACCGGCTGGGTTCCAAGGCGCATGAGCCCTCTGACCACCGAGTCGGGCAGCACCCGGCGCACGGCCGCGCCAACGCTGAGCAGGCGCTGCTCGGAGCCCAGCAGTTCCCGCGCCAAGCGCACCAGCGGCGAGTACTGGACGCT
>QNBX01000146.1 GCA_003644265.1 Planctomycetota bacterium | reverse complement strand
CGAGCTGTGGGCCTCGCTCCACCAGTGGTTGTAGTAGACGAAGCCGCCGAAGGTCTCGAGCGCCTGCAGGTTGCCGCTGGCGTCGGGGGCCGCGTCGTTGCCGCCGCCGAAGCAGCAGGTGTCGTTGATGTAGCGCCCGATGCCCTCGCCGTAGGCAAACTGACCGACGATCTGATCGTCCTCGAACACGTTCAGTGAGCCGCTGGCGTTGAGGCCCCAGCCCGTGACGTCGTCGCGCAGGCCGGCGCTGACCATGGGCTCGTAGCTGATCTTGCGCACCAGGCCGGCCAGCTTGACGTGGCCCTGCTCGCCGTCGAGGCGCGCGCTGGCGACGAGATCGGGCATCTCCTCACGCGTCTCGGCCACGACGCCCGCCGGCAGGGTCGGGTCGCTGGTGGCGTCCTCGATGGACGCCGCCAGCTCCCAGCCGCCCTCGGTGATGTGCGTGAAGCGGACCTGCGGCTGGCGAATGAACACCATGCCGTTGGGACCCCAGTAATCGAGGATGCTGGGAAAGCTGGTGATGTCCATGAAGTTGCTGAACGTCTGTCCGACGCCGACTCCGTTCCACTCGGCCCAGTAGTGCGTGGAGTGGAAGTCGGCGCTGCCGTCCGTCTGGAACATGTCGAACTCGAAGCGCGTCTTGATGTCTCCGGAGTCCGTGGGCGTGACGCTCTTCACGAACAGCTTGGACTGACCGGCGCCCAGGGTGCTCTGGTTCCGGCCGCTGCCGGTGGTGGGGATGGACGACGGCGAGAAGCCGGCCTCGTTGAGCATGGGCTGGTTGTCCTGGATCACGTCCATCCAGATCTGCCCGCCGAACTCGAGCTCGGTCTTGGTGCCGGTCAGCTGGATGTGGCGCGGCCGTCCGCGGTAGAGCGAGCGCACGCGCGTGTCGTAGATGGAACCTTCGCCCAGGCTGTGCTTGAAGGTGTCGACCTGCTCCTCCTGCACCGTGAGGCGCTGCAGGATGTCGCCGATGTTGCCGTGGTGATCGCCCAGCATGGACTCGAGCTGCGCCACCCGCGCGCGCAACTCCACCAGCTCGTCGAGCACGTTCTGGTTGACGGCGCGCTGCCGGTCCACGGCCTCGCCGAGTTCGCCGTCGTCCAGCGCGACGGCCGCCGCCTGGCCCGCGTCCGCGGCGGCGTCCACCACCGCGGCGTCCTGCTTGGCGGCCGCCTCCTGCTCGGCCTTCAGGTCCGGCCCAGCACCCGCGAGCGCCGGCTCGACGGGGGCCGGGGAGCTCGCTGCCGTCTTGCAGCCGACGGGCAGCCACAACAGCGCGGTCAGCAAGAGCGCCGACGCGACGAGCGCTCGTGAACTCGACGGCGCGTCGCGATGGCGTCTGGTCATAGACCTCCGCTCGGCTGGCCGTGGGCAGCGAATCGGGACGGTGTGATTCTAGCAGACGCGCACCAGCAGCCGGATGGGCGCCCGGGCCTCGCGTCGATGTTCTCACAGCGGCCCGCTGCTCCCCTCAACGATCACATAGACTCCGGGGCACTGCCTCCACGCCCTTGAGGTCCGCCCCGATGTCTGCTCGCGCCGCACCGCATACCCTCGCCCGCGACGCCTCGGCGGGCGTGGCCGTGTTCCTGGTGGCCTTGCCGCTGTGCCTGGGAGTGGCGCTCGCGTCCGGCGCGCCGCTGCTCTCCGGGATCATCGCGGGCGTCGTGGGTGGGGTGCTGGTGGCGTGGCTCAGCGGCTCGCACACCAGCGTCAGCGGACCAGCGGCCGGTCTCGCCGCCATCGTCGCCGTGCAGATCGAGACGCTCGGGTCGTTCGAGGCGTTCCTGACCGCTGTGGTCCTGGCCGGCGTGATGCAGATCGTGCTGGGCGTGATCCGGGCGGGCGCGTTGGCTGCGTTCTTCCCGTCGAGCGTCATCAAGGGCCTGCTCTCGGCCATCGGCATCACGCTCGTGCTGAAACAGATCCCGCACCTGGTGGGCTACGACCCGGACTGGTTCGGCGACATGTCGTTCCGCCAACTCGACGGAGAGAACACCTTCTCGGCGCTGGCCAGCGCGGCGGGCTCCATGCACGCCGGCGCCGTGCTCGTGGGGCTGGTGTCGCTCGGGCTGCTCGTATTCTGGGAGCGCACGCCGCTGCGCCGCTTGCCGCTGCCGGCGATGCTGGTGGTCGTGGCGGGAGGCATCCTCATGGCCCTGGGCCTGGAGCGTCTCGGTGAGGGCTGGCTGCTGGGGAGCGCGCACCTGGTGCAGGTGCCGGTGTCCCGTTCGGTGGCGGACTTCTTCGCCGCGTTGCCCTCGCCCGACAGCTCGGCGTTCTGGGACTCCCGGGTGCATATCGCGGCCGCCACCGTGACCATCGTGGCCAGTCTCGAGACGCTGCTCAACCTGGAGGCCGTGGACAAGCTGGATCCGCAGCGCCGCGTCTCACCGCCCAACCGCGAGCTCGTGGCCCAGGGCGTGGGCAACCTGACCTGTGGGCTGCTCGGGGGGCTGCCCCTGACGTCGGTGGTGGTGCGCAGCTCGGTGGGCCTCGACGCGGGCGGCCAGACGCGCCTGACCTGCTTTGTGCACGGCCTGCTCCTGCTGGGGCTGGTGCTGCTGGCGCCGACGCTGCTCAACATGATCCCGCTCTCGTGCTTGGCGGCGGTGTTGATCGTGACCGGTGCCAAGCTCGCCTCGCCGCGGCTGATCCGGAGCATGTGGGTCCAGAGCCGGGACCAGTTCGTGCCCTTCGCGGCCACCGTCGTCGGCATTCTGCTGACCGACCTGCTGGTGGGGATTTTCGTCGGGCTCACGGTCGCGCTGCTGTTCGTCTTGCGGCTCAACCTGAAGGCGCCCCTGCGCGTCACCCCGGAGCGCCAGCCTGGCGGCGACGTGCTGCGTATCGAGCTGTCGGGGCAGGTCACGTTTCTCAGTCGCGCTTCGTTGCGCGCTGGGTTGCACGCCATCCCGGAGGGCGCCCACGCGGTGATCGACGCGCGCAAGACGGTGACCATGGACCCGGACGTCCTGGAGCTGGTGCGCGAGTTCGAGCGCGAGCTCGCGCCGCGTCGCGGGATCCAACTCAGCCTGGAGGGCTTTGAGCAGCGCTACGAGCTGAAGGATCGGATCCGCTACGTGGATGTGGCCACGCGCGAGGTGCGCGATCGGTCATCGCCGGCGCAGGTGTTGGCGCTGCTCGAGCAGGGCAACGAGCGTTTCCGCAGCGCCCGCCCGATCCAGCGTGACCATCTACGCCAGGTGCAGGCCACCGGCGAGGCGCAGTTCCCGCTGGCGGTGGTGCTGTCGTGCATGGACTCCCGCGTGGCCACCGAGGTCATCTTCGACGTGGGCCTGGGCGATCTGTTCAGCGTACGCGTGGCGGGCAACATCGCCTCGACCATGGGGCTCGGGAGCGTGGAGTACGGCTGCGCCGTCGCGGGCGCCAAGCTGCTGCTGGTGCTGGGTCACACGCGCTGCGGCGCCGTGAGCTCCACGGTGGATCTGCTGGCGGAGGACAACCCCGAGCCGCTGCCGGACGAGCTGTCAAACCTCCAGGCGCTGGTGGACTCGGTGGCCGAGTCGGTGCATGGCGTCACGTCGTCGCCCCCCAAGCTGGACGAGGTGACGGATGAGTTCCTGTACGCGGTGACGGAGGAGAACGTCCGGCACACGCTGCGCGAGGTGCTGCGCCGCAGCGCCGCGCTGCGGGGGCTGGTCGAGTCGGGGGAGCTGCTGCTCGCGGGCGGTATCTACGACGTGTCAGACGGGCGCGTGACGTTCTTGGATCCGCAGTCGACGAGCGTACAAGCCTGAGACCGGCAGCGCCGATTACGGCGTGGTGCCGAGCAGCCCGTCCGTGAGCGTCTTGTTAAAGGGCGCGGCGTCGTCCTGGCACAAGAACTGAAACACCATCTCGGCGCCGGAGGGCACCCCGGCCGGGAACGGCGTGGAGGCCGCGAAGCCGCCGCTGCCGTCGTTGACGATCAACAGCTCGAAGCCCACCGGCAGCGTGTGCAGCGTGCCGCCAAAGATGTTGATGGGTGCCGACGCGAAGGAGACCCACAGCAGCGCCAGGCCGCCGGGCTGGGCGTGGGACAGCTCGGCGCCGAGCGGGGAGCCCGCGTTGAGCGGCCCCATGCAGGTCAACAGCGGCACGCCATCCAGACCCTCCGTGCCGCCGCCCAGGTCCTGCCAGCGCGGACCGAGGCTGCCGTCGGCGTTGACGTTCTGCGCGTAGATGTCGCCGTCGTCTGAGCGTTTGTCCGACCAGGCCAGGGCCGCGTGGCCCGCGCCTGTGAGCGTCATGCTGAGGCGTGACTTGGACGAGGCGGTCGTGGCCAGGGGGACGCTGCCGCCCACGATGGCGCCGCTGCCGTCCAGCAGCACGCCGAGCAGCTGGTCCTGGCCGAAGCCCGAGGACTGCACCCAGGCCACCAGGGACTGGGCGCCCAGGCGCATGTTCAGAGGCGCGCTGATGCCGTCGCTGCCCAGCGGCACGAGCAGGGCGCCTGCGTCGCTCCACTGCCGCGCGCCGGCCGCGTCGAGCTTCTGGGCGTACACGCCGGCCTGGCTCTGGGCTCCGTTGAGCTCGACCCAGGTCACGATGGTCTCAGCGCTGGCCGCGTCGTGGCTGGCCCAGGGCGCCACCCGCAGGTGCGTCGCGTCGGTGGAGACGGCCACGCCGTTATGCGCCCAGGCTTCGGTGCCGTTGGACAGTACGCGCTGGGCGAAGCACTGCAGCTGCGGTGAGGCCGTGTCGTACCAGCTGAACACCGCGCCGCCGGCGCCATCGCTGCTGAAGTCCGGGAAGTTGCCGAACTGCAGCGAGCCGCCGTCGAAGACCGACACGTGACCCGCGCCCCAGGCCAGGTTGCCCGCGGCGCCGATCTTCTGCGCCAGCAGGTGTCGCGGCGAGCCGAAGCCGCCGAGCTGGTGCACAAAGGAGACGATCACGTCGTCGCCTACGGCGTGCATGTCGGCCACCGAGTAGCTGCCCACGCCGGGCGCGAAGGCGATGGGCCCGCCGACCAGGTCGCCGTCGGCGTCCAGGCGCTGCAGCATGACGCCGCTGTCCTGGGCCCAGCCCACCAGGGCCCGGCCGTCGTCGGTGCCGGCGATGCCTGGCGCAGCCACGAAGGCGGCCGTGCCCGTGAGCGCGACCCCGCCAGCACCCCACGCCAGCGTGCCGTCGGCCTGTACCTTGCTCGCCGCGATGAACACGCCGCTGCCGTCGTCGTCACGGTAGGCCAGCAGCGCGCTGCCGTCGTTGCCCGCGGCCAGGCCGTAGTCCTGGGTAGAGCTGAAGGAGCGGTCGGCCACTAGCACGCCGCCGGCGCCGAGCTGCGCGACGCCACCGATGCCGAGGCGCTGCAAGCGCACATCCCAACCGCTGCCGATGCCGTCGAACCAGCTGGCCCAGACGCCGCCGCCCTCCGCGGGCACCAGCTTGGGCTGGCCCTGATCGCTGGCCGCCGTGGAGACCGGCGTGTTGGCGGCCGCGTCATCGGTCCATTGAGCGCGCACCCCGCCGCACAGGACCAGGAGGCAGAGCGTGGACAGGGTGCAGCGTAGAGGCTGGGTCATGGTGCGGAATCCCGAGACGTGTCGAGGCGAGGTTGGGCGCTCAGCCTACACCGGCGTTGAGCATTGATGGGGTGGGCGCTCACCCAACGCCGCCATGAGAAACGGCGGGGTGAGCGCGCAGGCGCCGCCTCGCGAGACTCAGGGCGCGATGATCGCCAGGCCGTTGCTGGCCGTGAAGTCCACCGGGCCGCTGAGATCATGGACCCAGGCTTGCATGTAGAACGTGGTGCCGGCGGGTACGCCCAGGGGCCAGATGAAGTGCTCGACGTGCTCGCCCAGGCCGTCGAGCAACAGACCGCCCAGCACGATGTCCAGCTGAGGCACGAGCACGCCGCCCTTGCAGGGTGTGTTCCAGGCGCTCAGGCCGAGCACGAAGCAGGTCAGGCCGTTGGGCAGCCCGTCGGCGATCAGCACCGAGACCTGCGAGCCCGGGATCGTGTCGCCCACACCAGAGAGCAGCGGCGTGCCGTGGGTGCCGGCCAACCCCAGCCCGAGGTCGACCCACAGCTCGCGCAGGGTGAGCTTGGCCGCGAAGGCGCTGATGGTGCTCGGAAGATCCTCCACATACGCGCCGGTGGTGGCCAGGCCGGGCGAGCGTGTGTCCCCGACAACGTAGATGTCGCCCAGGGCGTCCACGGCGATCCTGCCTGACTCAGCGCCGGTGAGGTCGTTGGCCTGGCCGCCGACGCCGTCGCCGCCGAGCCAGGTGGAGTAGAGCAGCGCCCCCCCCGGATCGAAGCCCGCGACGAAGGCCTGCTGGTAGCTCGCGTAGGGCTTGATCGGGTCGAGCACCGGGAAGTTGCTGGAGGTGGTCCAGCCCACGACGTGGGCGTTGCCGTCGGCGTCCATGCAGACGTCCTTGGCCTTGTCGCTGCCCGTGCCGCCCAGGTACGTCGACCAGAGCAGGGACGCGGCGCCGCTGGCCTCGGTGTCGAGGCAGGTGACGACCGCGTCCGGCTTGAGCGACCCACCCAAGAAGTCGGGCTGCAGGGCCCCGACGCTGGTGGGGTAACCGGCGGACGTGGAGTACGAGACGAAGACCGCGCGGCCGGCGTCATCGCAGGCCACGCCCGTCCGCCCGCTGGAGGCATCGGCACTCGGTCCGCCCAGGAACGTGCAGTAGTCGAGCGTGCTGCCGTCCTCCGAGATGCGCGCCAGGAAGCCGTCCGAGTAGCCTCCGTTGAACGACGTGCTGAAGCCACCGGCCGTGGTGGGGAACGAGCTCGACTGGGTCCGGCCCGCCACGTAGGCGCGGCCACTGGAGTCCACTTCGATGTCGGTGACGGCGCTCGACTTGCTCCCGCTGGTGGCGCCCAGCAGGCCCGACCAGATCACCGTCGAGCCGTCAGCGGCCAGGCGCGTCACGAAGCCCGGGCTCGCGGTCACGCTGGTTCCGAAGGCGCCCAGCGTGACGGGGAAGTCGGCGTTGCCCGACTCACCCACGGCGTAGACGCTGCCGTCGGGCCCGAGGTCCACGGCGAAGACGCTCTGACTGGTGCCGCCAAAGCTGGCGCCGTTTCCCACGAACGTGGACCACTCCAGCGAGGCCCCGTCGGGGGCCAGGCGGGCCACGAAACCGTCGCTGTGTCCGGGCGGGTTGGTCGTGTCCCAGGCGCCCGGGGTCACGGGGAAGTCGTCCGACAATGTGGTGCCGCAGACGATGGCGGCGCCCGTGTCGGCTACCACCAGGCCGAAGCCGCGGTCGTCGCCGGGGTTGGTCCATGAGACGGGGGTGCCCTCGCCGCCCAGGTACGTGCACCACAGCAGGCTGCGACCGTCGGGCGCGAGGCGCGCCACGAAGACATCCTCATCACTGTTCTTGGCCGGCTGAAATCCGCCCGCGCTGGGCAGATCGAAGCTGGTCGTGCCGCCGGAGAGGTAGACGCTGGGCGGCGTCTCGGGGCCCAGGCCCATGCCGTTGGTCCACTCGTGACCGCTGCCGGGCAGGTAGCTCGCGAAGAGCAGCAAGGGGTCGACTACGAGAGGCGCGGCGTGGTCGTAGGCGCCCAGCTCAAAGCCCACGCTGCCGTCGTCGGCCACGGCGAACGCGCCGGCCACAGGAACGCGCGCGCCGCCGAGCTGCTGAAAGACCAGCGGCGTGTGCTGCACCAGCTCACCCACGGGCGTGTCCATGTGCAGTCGGCCCTGCTCATCGAGGCTCAGGGACTGAACGCCCTCGTACGAGAAGCGCGCATCGGCTGCGTCGGCGCCGGGTTGCACGATCAGGTCGTACTCCAGCTCGCCTTCCGCGTCGTACAGGACCAGGTCGATGCCGGGCCAGAGCTGCTCGTAGCGCAGGGCGCCGAAGGTCTCGATGCCGGTGTGCCAGTGGGCCGGGTCGGCGCCGCGCAGCCGGTGGATGCGCGTGGCCAGGGGCTGCTCGCCCACGGGCACGCGAGGTCCGGCGGTGTTCTCGAAGCGCAGGGTCACGGCGTAGGCAGGAAGGCGCCGGGCGCGATCGGAACGAGGTGCAGACGCATGCGACGTGTCGCCCGTCTGCGCGGAGGCGACGGGTCCGGCGGCGGGTTCGAGTTCGAGTTCGGCGGAGGCCTCCTCGCGCGGCCCGCGACCGCCTCCCAGCAGCAGGCTGATGCCGTCGTCCGTGGCCAGCAGCCGGTAGCCGCGCCCGCGGGCCACAAAGCGCACGGCCGGATCGAAGGCGCCGGTGTTGGCCTCGAAACAGAGCGGGAGCCCGTCCAACGAGGGCGCCTGGGCCGAGGCGCCCGGAGGCAGGAGCGTCAGGCTGAACAGCACGATCAAGGCGAGCAAGCAACGCATGGCAGGGACTCCGGTCTGTCGATTTGGGCGCCTGGGGCCGTAGCCGCACACAGGGATAGAAGACAAGCACGCCATCGGAGCTCGCCGCCCTTCACCGCTGCCCGGCCGCGCCAAGGGCTCTCCGGGCAGCTGAAGGGCAGCGCGTGCCGACGGCGTGTTGGTGGACGGGCGGCTGAGTCCCTCCCCCTGGCCTGGCGCTGCGTTGCCCGGGCGCTCCTCGACCACCAACGGATGCCGGACATGCTCGCTCCTGCCGTTCGCGTCGGGTCCGCGTCGCGCCGCCCGGGAGGGCCGCTGGGCGGCACCCTGAGCCGCGCGCTGCGATATGCTCATTCCCGTGGACACTCGCACCGAAGCCACGGTGTTTCTGCAGCGCATGGCCGCCGGCGACGCCGCCGCGGGGGCGCAGCTCTTGCCGCTGGTGTACGACGAGCTGCATCGGCTCGCCGGTCGGCACATGGCGGGCCAGGGCGCCCAGCACACGTTGCAGGCTACGGCCCTCGTGAACGAGGCCTGGGTGCGCTTGGGGCTGGACGGCGGTGCCTCATGGAACGACAAGACCCACTTCATGGCCTTCGCCAGCAAGGTCATGCGCTCGGTGCTGGTCGACCACGCCCGCCGTCGGGGGCGCGTCAAGCGGGGTGGCGACCGCGCGCGCGTGCCCTTGGAGATCGCCCTGGACTCGCTGTTGGATCAGTCGGCCGCGGTCGGCCTCGACGCGCTCGATCTGGGTCTGGCCCTCGACGAGCTGCAGGCCGACGAACCGCGCCTGGCCCAGGTGGTCGAGCTGCGCTTCTTCGGCGGGCTCTCCATGGAACAGGCCGCGGAGGTCATGCAGGTCTCGCTCTCGACCGCCGAGCGCAGCTGGCGGCTGGC
The DNA here is from genome assembly GCA_003644265.1 of Planctomycetota bacterium. Next base: position 2,110 of record QNBX01000146.1, on the reverse strand, counting down.
GCGCGTCTGGCTGCGCGAGGCGCTGACGGGTGACGATCATCGCGGGTCCTGACGACTGGGCGCGCGTGCGCCCGCTGCTGGAGCGCTTGGTGTGCCTGCCAGGCCGTGAGCAGGACGCCGCGCTGCTCGAGGTCGCGGACGAGGATCCGGCGCTGGCGGCGCGCGTGGCCGACCTGTTGCGGCGCGACCGCACCGACAGCGATTTCCTGCGACCTCCACAACCGTCGCCCATGGGCGCGCCGCTCGCAGCCGGCGACGTGCTGGGTGCCTGGCGGCTGCTGCGGCCCCTGGGCAGCGGCGGCATGGGCGAGGTCTGGCTGGGCGAGCGCGCCGACGGCAGCTTCGAGAAGCGCGTGGCCATCAAGCTCTTGAAGGGCGCGCTGGTCTCCGAGCTGCAGCGGCAGCGCTTCGCGGGCGAGCGTGATCTGCTGGCGGGGCTCGAGCACCCGTCCATCGCGCGCCTGCTGGACGGCGGCAGTGGCGCCGACGGCCGCCCCTGGCTGGTGATGGAGTACGTGGACGGACTGCCCATCGACCAGGCTGCGGACGAGGCCCAGCTTGGAGTGGCTCAGCGACTGGAGCTGTTCTGCGGCGTGTGCGAGGCCGTGGCTGCGGCCCACGCGGCGTTGGTGGTGCACCGCGACATCAAGCCGGACAACGTGCTGGTCACGTCCGACGGCCGCCCCGTGCTGCTCGACTTCGGCGTGGCCAAGGTGCTGGCCACGGGAGAGCAGGCCGACGATCCGCTCACGGTCACCGGCGAGCGCGCCTTCACGCCCAGCTACGCCAGCCCTGAGCAGCTGCTGGGCCGAGCGCTGACCACCGCCACGGACGTCTACTCCCTGGGCGTGCTGCTGTACGAGCTGCTGGCCGGTCGCCGACCGCACGACCTGACCGGCGCCAGCGCCACCGAGATCGTGCGCCGCCTGACCGAGGTCGCCCCGCCGGCTCCGAGCCGCGTGGCGCCACAGCCGCGACAGCGCGCCCTGCGCGGCGACCTCGACACCATCGTCGCCAAGGCCATGCACGTCGAGCCGGCGCGACGCTACCCGAGCGCCCGCGCCCTGGCGGACGACGTGCAGCGGCACCTCGACGGCTTGCCGGTGCACGCCCGGCCGGACGAGCTGGGTTATCGGCTTGGCCGCTTCGTCGTGCGACATGCGGTGGCGGTCGCGGGCGTGGCGGCCGTGACGCTGGTGCTGGTGGGTTCTCTGATCATCATCACGGCTCTGCTCTGGCAGACCGAGCAGGCGCGCGGCGAGGCCGAGGCGGGCCGGCAGGCGGCCGCGACGCGGGCCGAGTCGCTGGCGTCCCTGGCCCACGGTCTGGTCTTCGACGTGTACGACGCGGTGGAGCATCTGCCCGGTGCCAGCGCGGCGCGTACGTCGTTGCTGGACCTGGCCATGGGCGCCCTGGATGACCTGGCCGGGCGGGGCCTGGCCTCTCCCGAAACGCAGCTCGAGCTGGGACAGGCCTGGCTCAGGCTGGGCGACCTGCAGGGCCGGCCGGGCGCGGCCAGCGGTCTCGATCTGGAGCGCGCGGCCACGTCGTACCGGCGCGTGATCGAGCTGCTCGACGGCCTGCCGGAGCCGCGCGAGGCAGGCGCTGGGGTGCTGCGCGCCGACGCCCTCGGCAAGCTGGCCGCGGTGGAGCTGCGCGCGGGCCGGCGGCAGCAGGCGGCCGCCGCGTTGGACGACGCGGGCGCCGAGCTGCGGCGCGGCGACGACCCCGTGGCCCAGGCCGGGCTCGCCCTGCGGCAGGCCGAGTACTGGCAGACGTCCGGCCGCAGCGATGAGGCCCTGGCCGCGTGCGCGCGCGCGGGCGAGCTGCTGGCCGGCCTCGACCGCATGGACCTCGGTGTCATGCGTCAGGCGCAGCTGCTGGCGTGGCGCCGGGGCCAGATCCAGCGTGCGCGGCGCGATCTGGTGGGCGCCGAGTCATCCCTGAACCGGGCGCTGTTGCTGGCCGAGGCCGTGAGCGTCGCGTTCCCGGATGACGGTCAGGCGGCTCGGGACCTGGGCCTGGCCCTGGGCGAGCAGGGCAGCCTGCTGATCGACCTCGGCCAGCTCGACCAGGCGGCCGACCCCATGCAGCGGCAGCTCGAGCTGTT
>QNBX01000145.1 GCA_003644265.1 Planctomycetota bacterium | reverse complement strand
GAACGCGGTCGCGGTATCCCGCGCACAAATCGCGAGAATCCTCCGGCGAGCCCCCGCGCGCTTGGGCTGCTACGCAGCGGCGTGACGGCATCTCAAAACGGCCCTTCCGCCACAGGCTGCTAGAGAGGAAGTCTTCTGCTGCTGGGTGTGCGACCCCCCGTGGCTCTCCGGGTGTCACCGCCCTGACCCTCTCTGGTGGTACGACGTCGGCGCGGCGTTCGTCTTCGACGTTCACGGCACCGAGCTCGCCGTGCTGCGTCCCACCGATTGGTCCAGTAACACTCGGTGGTTCGGCGGCTCGGTGGCGCTGGAGGATGGCCAGGCCCTGATCGGTGCGTCGGGCTGGTCGCCGAGCGTGGGCGGCGTCGATTGGCCCGGCGTGGCCTATGTCTTCGAGGTCAACTCAGAGGACATGCTCGCGCGGTTTTGGAGCGGGCACGGCAACTGGAAGAACTTATTTGGTACCTCCGTCGCCATGGACGGGACGAGCTTCCTGGTGGGGGCACGGGGCCATGCTCACGGCGCCGTCTCCGGACCTCCTGGTGCCGGCGCCGCCTTCCTGTTCGAGTCCGAACTGGCGGTGCAGGTCGCCACCTTCACCGAGCCGGCGGTCTCCTGGGCCGACTTCGGGCTGGGCTTGGCCGGCACAAACGGCGTGCCGGTACTCGGCGGCTCGAACACCGCGCACGGCGCTCAGACCCTGCACCTGACCCTGAACAACGGGGCGCCCAACGCACCGACCACGCTCGTGATCGGGCTCCAGCATGTCTGGTCCCCCTTCAAGGGGGGCGTGCTCATCCCGTCACCGGACATCCTGATCGGAGGCCTGACCACCGACGCGGTCGGCCAGCTGCAGATCAGCGCGCCGTACCCGCAGGGCGTCCCTTATCACACGACCGTCTACCTCCAACAGTGGGTCCAGGACGCCGCCGGCGTCCAGGGCTTCGCCGCGAGCAACGGGCTGAGGGTCACGTTCTATTGAGCTGTACGGACGCACGCTGATCGCATGGGCACCAGCCCCGTGCCCGTCCGCCTCGTCGAGCGGCGCAGGGATAGCAGGCCTCCTGGCGCCCATGAGGCGTCACACCGGGTCTCGACACCGGCGACTCGGTCCCTGGGCTTGACGAGGGCAGTGGCCGACGTTGCGGGCAATTCGTCGCGTAGAATCAGCGACCATGGACGAGCGCTCCCCGAACATCGTGCAGGTTACCGAGCTTCTGGCGGCCTCCCGCGAAGGACAGCAGGGCGCCCTTGAGGAGCTGCTGCCGCTGGTCTACGACGAGCTGCACAGCCTGGCGCGGCGGCGCATGGCGGCCGAGCGCGGCAATCACACGCTGCAGGCCACGGCCCTCGTCAACGAGGCCTGGATGCGGCTGGTGAATCAGCGCGACCAGAACTGGGAGAGCCGCAGTCACTTCCTGGCCATCGCGGCCACGGTCATGCGGCGCGTGCTGGTGAACCACGCCCGCTCCAAGCACGCCGAGAAGCGTGGCGGCGGGCGTGAGCAGGTCACGCTGGACGAAGCCGCCACGGAGCTGGCCGGGCGCAGCGGCGACATGCTGGCTCTGGACGAGGCCCTCAGTCGCCTCTCGGGCGCCCACCCCGAGCAGGCCCGCATGGTGGAGCTGCGCTTCTTCGCCGGCCTGGAGCACGCCGAGGTGGCTCAGGTGCTGGGTGTGTCCACGCGCACCGCCGAGCGCGGCTGGCGCCTGGCCCGCGCCTGGCTGCAACGGGAGCTGGCGCCCGCGGGCTGAGGGCTCCGGGCACTGGCTCTGGGCTGAGGGCTGAGGGCTCCGGCAACGGTCTGGGAGTGACCGCTGAGTCTGGGTCGGACGGCAGGCTCTGATGGCGACGGGCGGACAGCTGGGCCAGGGACCCCGCGACCGCGCTTCGATTTTCCTGTCGGTCGCCAGGGGCCATCCGGGCGGGAGTCAGTGACCGCCAACCGAACACAGGGCGCTGACGCCTGAGGCAGGCGCTCCTCGGAGGGCGGGTCACACATCCCCGGGCCTGACGCCGTTGTCACGCGCCGCGCCCACTCTTTAGGAGAGACCCATGAAGACCTCGTTCGCAGCCCTCAGCGCCCTGGCCCTGGTGGCCGGCCTGTCTGCACCCGCCGACGCCCAGGGCGCCGGCCCCATCGGCAACCGCCGCGTCCTGGGCACGGCCGTGCTGCCGGGCTCCGCGCCCGGTCAGCACGACGTGCACTTGGCCTGGACCGTCGAGCTGGGCGGTCTCACCAGCTCGCCCATCGATCTCTCGACGGAGGCCGTGCTGCTGGTGGACGGCGTCGAGATGGCCGTGGTGCTCATGACTGTCACGGCCGACGGCGGCGCGGGCGACTGCGGCAGCTGCACGGGCGGCTGCGGCAGCGGATACCTCGACGGCGCGATCAACACGCTGCTGTGCCTGGAGGACGGCAGCGGCCCCTCGGCCGGCTGCGAGTGCCGCTTCCCCTCGATCCTGAGCTCCTTCCCGGGCACGCCGATGCAGCCCGGCGACGAGATCATGGTGTTGCTACGCCCCGCGCCCGGCGCCCTGCCCGACAGCGACCACACGGACGACATCGACCGGCTGATCTTCGGCGGCATGAGCGTGGCCTGGGACCGCAAGCTGCGGGACGTCGAGTTGCAGCCGTCGTCCACGGCGGCGGACAGCTTCTTCGACGTGTTCGTCGAGGTCGCCTTCTCCACCTCGGGCCTGAGCGACGAGCTGGACATCAGCCCGCAGGTCGAGCTGCACAAGAACGGCGTGTTCGTGGGAGCGTACGAGACGCCCTGCGGGCCATGGTTCGCCGCGCCCGGCAGCGCCTGCGACCTGTGCGACGGCTCGATCTGCGGCACGATCAAGTGCGACGGCAACATCATCAGCCAGATGCGCTGCCAGCTCGACCCCGACAGCGGGGCGTGCGGCTGCGTGTCCACGGACAGCCTGGGCATCCTGATCCCCGGCGTGCAGGTGCGACCGGGCGACGTGCTCGACGTGGTGCTGGTGCCCAAGCCCGGCGCCCTGCCCGAGCTGCCCGGCTTTGACGAGGACGAAGAGCCCGACGTCGGCCGCTGGCTCGACCTGGGCCACGCGCTGGCCGGAACCCACGGTGACCCCGTGACCCTCGGCGAGGGCACGCTCATCGGCGGCGACCCGGTCTCGCTCGTGCTGAGCAACGCGCTGGAGAACAGCACGGCCTGGCTGGTGCTGGGGATCTCCGAACTGGGCGCGCCCTTCAAGGGTGGCGTGCTGGTGCCCGACCCCTCGCCGCCCGGTGACTTCTTGCCCCTGCCCACCGGCGGCGCGGGCGTCATCGGCCTGGCCGGCGCGTGGCCGCTGGGCTTCCCGTCCGGCTTCTCCACCTACATGCAGTGGTGGATCCTGGACCCGGTCGGGCCCCAGGGCTACGCGGCCAGCAACGCGCTGGTGGCCACCACGCCGTAGAGGGCGAACAATCGCGCCGTCACCCCGCTTCCGATCTAGACTGGAGCGCCCCTCGGACTGGGTCCGGGCGGGCGCGCCCGGTCGCGCACACCACTCGAGGTCAGCATGAACGTCCACTCCCTGCGTCGCTCCCACCACCGTCGCGCTGCCTGGCGTGCCGCGACCGTCGGCGCGCGCCGCTTGTCTGCCGCCCTGCTGGCGGCGTCCCTGCTGCCCGCCGCCGCCGGCGCCCAGGTCTGGAACAGGCTGGACAGCTCACCGGCCGGCACGCCCGCCGAGGTCGTCTTCGACAGCGGCAGCTCGACCCAGGCCGACTCCTTCTTCGACGTGTTTGTGCACGGCTACTGGAGCGAGTCGGTGGCGCCGGGCGACGGCAACACCTACCAGCGCATCACGGTGCCCGGGCTGGGCCGCATCGGCCAGGAGGGCGCGCCGGACCTGCCCGTGGCGCGCCTGCGCCTGGCCGTGACCAACACGGCCACCAGCGTGCAGCTCATGTCCGTGACCGACCTCGACCCGCACGTGGTCCCGGCGTCGCTGCCCCTGCCCTTCGGTGTGCAGCAGACGGATGAGGCCTTCGACCCCACGCTCGACCCGGGCCCCGGCGATCTCGACGGCAGCCCCGAGCAGTTCGTGATCGACCCCGCTGTGTACGGCGGCACGGCGGTCTTCCCCGCCTCCCCGGCCACGGGCAGCGCCCCTGTGCAGCCCTGGATGGACTCGCTGCCCTCGGCCCGGGTGGAGATCTCCCCCTTCGGTTGGGACCCCGGCACGGGTCTGCTTTCGGCCAGCGGTCACCTGCGCGTGCACTTCCAGGCGGCCGGTGTGACGGCGGCCTTTCCGAGCATGACGCCCGACCGCGCGGGCCTGGCCGCGGCGACGTTCGACAACTGGAGCGCCCACAGCTTCGCGCTGCCCGTGGACGGCAGCGGCTTCGGCGGCAACTACCTGATCGTCACGTCGCAGGTCTATCTGCCCACGCTCGAGCCCTTCATCAACCTCAAGCAGGGCCAGGGCTTCGACGTGGACATCCTGGAGCTGGAGTCCATCGCCTTCCTGACCTGCGGCAACATCCGCGCGGCCATCGACGCCTGGTACCAGTCGGGCAGCCCCTGGGACGACCACTACTGCCTGCTGGTGGGAGACATCGACGCCCTGCCCATGTGCTCGTCACCGTCGGCGCCGCAGTACGTGAGCGACGACCTGTACGGCTCGCCCGGCGACGGCGATCTGGACGAGGAGATCTTCGTGGGCCGCCTGTCGGTGGACGACGCGGACGACCTCTCGCGCCAGCTCGACAAGATCATCGAGTACCACCTGAACCAGACCGCACAGCACTTCGACGAGGCCCTGCTGGTGGCCAACTTGGAGGACGCGCCGGGCAAGTACGAGGGCAACCACGAGTCGGTGGCCAACGCCAGCTACGCCGTGCCGCCGAGCTTCGAGAAGCTCTACGGCAGCGTGCCGGGCAACGACAACGCCGACGTGCGCAGCGCCATCCATCAGGGCACGGGGCTGGTGGCCTACCGCGGCCACGGCAGCTCGACCTCATGGTGGCAGTGGAACACGCTCAACGAGCTGTTCCACAAGAACGAGATCCTGGTCATCCCCGATGTGGCCGACAGCGTGGTGATGTGGTCGTTCTCGTGCTGGAACAACCGGCTCGACTACGGCACCGGTCTGGTCGACGGCATCGGTGAGTCCTGGATGGAGCGGCCCGGCACCGGCGCGGTGGCGCACTACGGCTCCACGCATGTGTCGGGCACGGCGCAGAACCACGTGCTGAACCAGAGCATGTTCAAGGCTGTGTACGACCTCGGGCTCACGCGGCACGGCCAGGCCATCGCCTGGGCCGAGGCGCGCATGGCCGAGCTCGAGCCCGGCAAGAACAGCTGGATGTACATGCTGCTGGGCGACCCCTCCATGCACATCCGGCGCGTGAACCCCACGCCGCTGACGCTGCTTGCGCCCCAGACCATTCCCACCTGCCCGCCGGGCGGCGGCCCGTGCAGCTTCGACGTGCGCGTCAGCGACGATCAGGGCAGCCCGGTGGTGGGCGCGTTGGTGTCGGCCTTCCAGTCGGGCCTGCACCCCGGCGACCCGCCGCTGTTCCAGGTGGAGGCCTACACAGACAGCGGCGGCGGCGCCACGCTGCCCGGCCTGCCCAGCGACATCCAGGCCCACGTCGACATCACCACCTCCGATCCGCACGGCAACCAGATCGAGGGCGCCGCCGGCGTGGTGAGCGGCGCCTGGGCCACCTTCGCGGGCGCCAAGGCCGGCATCCACGGCAAGCCCGACCTGGTGGGCGGCGGCCCGCTCACGGCCAACACCGTGGTCACGCTCGACGCGCAGGACGGCGCCGACAACGCCCTGGCCGCCCTGTTCATCGGCGGCGATGCGGGCCCCGTGGCCTTCAAGGGCGGCGAGCTCTACCCCATCCCGCTGCTGCTCGAACCGCTGCTGTTGTTCACCGACGGCCTGGGTGAGATCCACCTCGACAGCCTCTGGCCCGCCGGCGTCCCGGCCGACACCGAGCTCTGGTTCCAGTTCGCGTTCTCGGACCACGCCGCGTCGCAGGACGTGTCGCTGAGTAATGCGGTGCAGGCGATCACGCCGTAGGCAGCCGCGCGCTGCGGGCGCTGACAGATCCAGGGTGCTGGTAGCATGCTCGCTCGGTTCGGTGGCGAGTCCGCCGAGCCCCGGGTTGTGTCGACGGGAGGCGTTGGAGATGCGCGGTCGGTCGCTGTGGACGGGAGCGGGCGTGGCCGTCGTCGCCGCGCTGCTCGGCCTGGCGTGGTGGCTTGGCGAGTGGGGCGGTATCGATGGCGGCGTCGACGCGGGCGACCCCGTCGTGCTGGCGCCGCGCGCTGAGCAGGCCAGCCAACTCCCGCCCGAGTTGGACGCGGTGCCTGCGCCCAGCGTGCAGGAGGCCGAGGCCCTCGTGGGTCACGGCGTCTCGGCCGCGGAGCCAGGTCGCACGGGGGACCCGGGGCTCTTCGACCTGGACGCGCCGTCCGTGGGGGACTTGCTGGTGCGGGCACGCTTCGAGGACGGCCGCCCGGCACAGGGCGTGGCTCTCCAGGCCTTCAGCCGGGGCCCAGGCCGCAGCGTCGATCAGGCGCCGCGCGTCGTGCGGGTGGACGAGCAGGGCGAGGCGCTCTTCAAGGCGCTGCGCATGGGCTCGGTGGATGTCTACGGCGTGCGCGGCGGGGAAGTCAGCGGGCAGGTGCAGCCCGGGGTCCTCACCGAGTTGGAGCTCGTGCTCCCCGCGGGTCGCCTCGTGCGGGGTCAGGTCGTGGATCCACAGGGCCTCCCGGTGGGGTCGGCCGACATCTGGCTGTCGGGTCTCGGGCTGGCGGCGCAAGGCGCCGTGGTGACGCAGTCGGACCGCGTCGGCTACTTTGCCATCGAGGCGGTCGGGCGCTGGCGTCATGTCGCGGCGATGCAGCCACCCCGCACGCCTTCGCCGCTGCACTCGTTGGAGGGCGACGCGGACCCCGACGCGCTGATCACGCTCGCCCTGGGTTCCGTGGGAGCGGAGCTCCGCGGGCGTGTCGTCGATCGCCGGGGCGCGCCCATCGCGGGCGCGCGGGTCGTCGTCGGCTGGGACGGTGGCGTGTTCAACCCGCTGCTCGCGCCGGGTACGGGGCCGCCGCCTGAGCCTGCATTCAGCGGCGAGGACGGAGGCTTCGCCTTCCAGGCCCTGCCCTGGGAGCAGGTGATGGTGACCTGCCGCGCACCGGGGTACGCGGCGATCCGACGACTGGAGCGCTTGTCGGTGGACGAACCGGCGGAGATCGAACTGCGGCTTCCACCCGGATGCGAGGTCCACGGCGTGGTGACGGATGGCCAGGGACAGCCCCTGGCCGACGCCGTCGTGCTGTGGGGCGAGGGGTACAGCTTTATGGACCGGCGCGGCGTCACGGACGCCCACGGACGCTACTTGCTGGACGGGCTTGATGCGGGCGGCAGCTGGCTCAAGGCGACGCACGGCGCATGCCTCGGGCAGGCGTCGGTCCGCCTCCAGCTGAGGCCGGGCCAGCCCGGGTCGTACGACCTCGTGCTGCAACGCGGCGCCTCCCTCGCCGGCAGGGTCTGGGACGCCGTGCGCGATGAGCCGATCCCTGGCTGGCTGGTCGTGGCCCATCGATCAGACCAGCAGGAGAACTGGGGCCGCGACGCCGAGACGGACGCCAGTGGGGAGTTCGAACTCGTCGGCCTGGGCGCCGGGCCGTTCACGGTGCGCGTGGTTGACACGCGTTCCGGCGCGCTCCCTCAGACGATGGTGGAGCAGCGCGACGTGACCTCGGCCGATGGCCCGCTCGAGTTCCTGGTCACCACACGCGGCCACGACACCGGCGCCGTCAGCGTCTGCTTGCTAGGTGCGGAGGATCAGCCGCCGACGGCGGGGCAGGTGATGCTGGAACGCATCGATGGTGTGTCCTCGAGCAGAGGAGGCAACCTGGACGACGGCGGATGCGTCACCATCGACGAGCTGGCGGCGGGCGAGTACGCGCTGCGCGCGCACGTCGCTGACACGGGAGGAGTGCCGTCGATGACGCTGCGGGTCGCGCCGGGCCGCACCACCGACCTCGGTGTGCTGCGCCTGCTCGCGGGGGGCCGGGTCCGGGTCTCGCTCACGGCTGCGCCCGATGTGCCGTTGGACCGGCTGCGCCTGTGGTATGAGGCCGATGACGGCCGCTCGGTGCCCATCCCGCACGACGGCCTCGCGGCGCTCAGCCCTGCCGTCGCGGCGGGCACGGGAGCGGTGACCGTGAGAGGGAATGACATCGCCCAGGACCGGTTCCCTGTGGTCATCGAGGAGGGCCGCGATTCCCTCGTACAAGTCGACGTGCGTCGCGGCGTGGTGCAGCACGTCGCGTTCCGCTGGCCAGGCAGCGGAAATGAGCGGCGCCGATATGGTTGGCGGGCCCAGACGCACAGCGGACGCGTCGTCATCAGTCGCCCGCGATGCATGCTTGACGACCCCCTCGATACGGCCGTCATCAGGCTGGCGCCCGGCAACTACGAGCTGATCGTATGGAGCGCTGCGATGGAGGAGCTCCGCGTGCCCTTCAAGCTGGCCGACGGCGTGAGAAACGACGTGCTCGAGATCGACATGGACTGAGGCCGGCGGGAAGCAAGCTCGCACGAGCGGCCCGCGGGCGTGGGTGCGCTGGGCGGCGAGGGCGATCACGCCGTAGGGGCTGCTAGACCCCGATGCCGGGTTCGAGTTGTCGATCCGGCGAGCCCGGAATCGAGTCGTGGGGAGCTGCGCGGCATGGGCGGACGAGGTCTGTTGGCGGCGTGCGCCGGTGTGATCGTGGTGCTGCTCGGCCTGGCGTGGTGGCTCGGCGAGGGGGGGGGCGCTGTCGTCAGCGATCCCGCCGACCGGTCGTCCCGCGGCGATCAACCGGTCCAACTCCATCCCGAACCGAGCGGGGCGCCCGAACGCACCGTGCACGAGGTCGAGGCGCTGGTTGGCTATGGACGGGTCGCGAAGGACACGACCGGCACGATCGACGCCACGCCTATCGATCTGGACGCGCCGCCCGTGGGTTCGCTGCTCGTGCGGGCTCGCTTCGAGGATGGGCGCCCCGCTGAGGGCGTGGTGATTCGGGCCATGACCCAGTCGCCCGGGCGCAGCGTTGACTACGCCATGCGAACCGAGCGGACGGACCACCAGGGCGAGGCCCGTTTCGACGCGCTGCGCTGCGGCGACGTGGGCGCCTACGGAGATCGTGGCGGGGCGGTCACCGGGCGCATCGAGCCCGGCGAGCAGGCCGAACTGGAGCTGGTGATTCCGGCTGGGCGCCTCGTGCGCGGTCAGGTCGTTGACCTTCAGGGGGACCCGGTGGAGGGGGCGGACATCTGGCTGTCGGCGGCAGCCAACCACACGGAGGGCGCCGTGGTGACCCAGGCGGACCGCAGCGGGTATTTCGCTATCGAGGCCGTCGGGTCGTGGCATCAGGTCGGCGCGATCCGCCCGCCTGACAGCCCCTCGGCGCTGCACCGGTTAGACGACGACGCGGACGCCGACGCGCTCATCACGCTCACACTCGGACCCGCGGGCGCGGAGCTCCGTGGGCGCGTCGTCGACGCCCAGGGCGCGCCTGTTTCGGACGCCCGGGTCGTCGTCGGCTGGGAGAACGGATTCCGTGCGCCGCCCGGCGCACGGGGGGAGCGGACGCCCGCGGTCACTGGCTTCAGCGCGGCGGACGGGCGCTTCGCGTTTCAGGCCCTGCCGATCGGGACGACGTCGGTGCTCTGCCGCGCGACGGGCTACGCGGCGGCCACGCGCTCGGTGCACCTGTCGGCCACGGCGCCCGCAGAGGTCGAGCTGTCGCTCCCCCCCGGCTGCGAGGTCCACGGTGTGGTGACGGACGAACAGGGCAGGCCCATGGCCGGCGCGAGCGTCATGTGGGGCGACTGGGCCAGCCACCTGGGTCGGGATGGAGTCACCGACGCCTTTGGGCGCTACCTGCTGGACGGGCTCGCCGCAGGACAGAGCTCGGTCGCGGTGGAGCATCACGAGTGTCGAGCCGTGGTCACGGCCGAAGTGCAGCTGACGCCGGAGCGGCCGACGCCGTGCGACCTCGTGCTGCAGCGGGGCGCGTCCCTCGCCGGGAAGGTGTGGGACGCCATGCGCGACGAGCCCGTCCCGGATTGGTTGGTCGTGGCACACAACACCGACGAAGACGAGAGCCGGGGCCACAGCGACATGACCGACGTGGAGGGAGGCTTCGTGCTGCCCGGCCTGGGCGCAGGGCCGTTTCATCTCCGCGTCTACGATCCGCAGGGCGCGCGCCTGCAGCCGGTGGTGGAGCGACGTGACGTGGCCCTCGGCGATGGACCGATCAAGCTGCTGGTCACCACGCGGGGGCAGGAGTCGGGCGCCTTCAGCGCCTGCCTGCTGGACGCGCAGGGTCAGTCGCCCACATCAGGGCGACTCCTGCTGAAACGGACGGACGGCGCACCGTGGAAGATCGAGCTGTCTTTGGGCGATGACGGTTGCGCCACCATCGACGAGCTGATGCCAGGGGAGTACTCGCTCCGCGCGATCGTCCCCGGCACAGGCGGGTTGGCGCCGGTGCCGCTGCAGATCGCGCCGGGCCGGACGACTGACCTCGGCGTGCTGCGTCTGCTCGCAGGAGGGCGGGTCCGGGTCGAGATCGCGGCGGCGCCTGACGTGCCGTTGGACAAGCTGGCCTTGTTCATCGAGGCGGCCGACGGCGCCCGGGCGCACATCCCGCGGGATGGTCTCAAGGCCCTCAGCCCTCCCGTCGCGGCGGGGCCCGGCACGCTGACCCTGAGCGGGAAGGGTGTCGCGATCACGCTCGTTCCCGTGCTGATCGAGCAGGGTGGCGTGGCCTTCGCCCAGGTCGAGGTGCGCGCCGGTGTCGGCCAGCGCATCGACCTCCGCTGGTCCGGGGGAGAGCAGCTCCGGCATCAGTACTCATGGACGCTCAAGGCGCTCGGCGGGCAGGTCGTCTCACAGTGGCTGGCCCAGGTCGTCTTCGGCGGCACGGCCCGCCATGTCGTCAGCCTGGCACCGGGCAGCTACGAGCTGAAGGTGTGGAGTGGGGACGGAGCCGAGCGGAACGTCCCGTTCACCGTGGTCGATCTCGTGAAGCCTGAGACCCTCGTGATCGACATGGACTGAGGCCGCTGATAGACGGACCCGCGGTCCGCTTGGCATCCTCGCGTCGGGAGTCCCTGGAACCCGTGACCGACAGCGACCGCGCGCGCAGGATCGAGCAGCTCTTCTTCGACGCCTTGGACCGGGCGTCGGATGAGCGCGCCGCGTTCCTGGCCGCGGCCTGCGGCGACGACGCCGCGCTGCGCACCGAGGTCGAGCAGCTGCTGGCGGCGGACGCAGAGGCCGAGGCCGGCGGCGCCGCCACGCTGACACCCTCGGCCGCTGTCTTCTCCGAGGCGCTGGAAGCGTCGGGGAAAGACCCCTGGCTGGGCCGCACGCTGGGCGCCTGGACCTTGGAGGCGCTGCTGGGCGAGGGCGGCATGGGCCGCGTCTACAGTGCGCGGCG
>QNBX01000144.1 GCA_003644265.1 Planctomycetota bacterium | reverse complement strand
GGCCGGTACACTCTGTGCTCAACAGGCTGCCTCCGTGATGGCGTGTAAGCGTTGCTCGATACACCGTTTATGCCAACCGGGGCAGCCTGTTTCTATGTCCGTCGTGAGAGATGCGGGCTAGCAAGCGGACAGCGGGTGGGCCCCGCGCATTCCATGACCACCCCGGAGACCGCTGACATGCCCACCGCAGCACTCGCTCGAGCGGGCAGGGCCCTGCCCCTGCTGGCGCTCATGCTCACCTGCGCCTGCGCGGCGACGGACGACGCGTCTGAGCTTGGGGTCATCGAGCCCGCTGCCAGCGAGCAGCCCGACGCCAGCGACCAGGCCGCGGCGACGCCCGCAGCGCGAGCACCCTCCGACAGCTCCACCCAAGCCGCCCCCGGGCTCGCGCCCGCCCGCGACCTGCCCAGCGCCCTCGCCGAGCTGCTGCCTGCGGGCGACACCAGCCTCGTCATCGACCATGTGCGGCTTACGGGCAGCCCGGTGGCGGGCAGCCTGGCGGCCCATCTGCATCAGCTCTTGTCGCAGGCGGCGTCGGCGCGGCCGGGCGTGACGCTGGTGAGCCGGGACGCGCAGGACGAGATCCTGTCGCTGCTGGTGATGTGGACCTCGGATGCCTACGCCCCCGACTCGCTGCCTGAGCTGGGCCGGCTGCAGAGCGCGAGCCACCTGCTGCGTTGCTCGTTCGTGGAGTTGGACGACCCGCCCCGGGTGCGGCTCTCGCTGGAGCTGGCCGAGATCGAGACGGGCGTGACGCGCGCGGCCGCGCTGGAGCTGCCACGCGCCTCGCTGCCACGCCACCTGTCGGCCGAGCCCTCCAACCGCGAGCGCATCGCCGCCACGCTCGCCGCCTGGGAGCGGGAGCTGCCGCGCTCCGCCTTCGCGCTGGAGCTGTGGACGGATCGCGGCGTGGGCGCGTCCTATGCGCCGGGCGAATCCATGCGCGTGTTCGTGCGCAGCGGCCGGGCCGGCACGCTCTCGCTCGAGTGGCTCGACGCGCAGGGCCAGAGCGCACGCTTCTTCCCCAACGCCATGCACGGCGACGACCACATCGGCGCGGTGGGCGTGCTGGAGATCCCGGACGACAGCATGGCGTTTGAGCTGAGCATCTCGGCGGGCCGGGGCAGCGAGGTGCTGCGCGCCGTGGTCACGGCCGAGGACGGCTCACGGGCCCAGGCCCTGTGCGGCTTCCGCATCGTCAGCGCTGACTGAGCGCGGCGCCCGCAGCGCTCGGCTCCACCGCGAAGATGTCCACGGTCTGGCCCCGCCCGCGCAGAGCCACGGTGCCGAGCCGCTCGAAGACAAACGCGGGCAGGTCGCCCAGGGCGTCTTTCAGATCTTCGGAGATCAGCACGCGCTTGCCCAGCTCGTTGCAGCGAGCCTGGATGCGCGCGGCGGTGTTCAACACGTCGCCGTGGTACGCGATCTCGCGCTTGATCTCGCCCACCTCGGCGACGGTCACGTCACCGACGTTGAGGCCCGCCTTGAACACAGGCACGAGGCCGTACTCCCGCTGATAGTGCTGCTCGCGCGACACGAGCTCGGCGTCAAAGCGGTAGAAGGCTCGCAGGCAACGCCCCAGCGACAGCCCCCGCTCGGTCTCCCAGCACAAGACCGCCTCATCACCGACGTACTGGTACACCTCGGCGTGGTCCGCGAGCACCACGGCCAGATCGCGGAAGCAGTCCTGGATCAGGCGGCTGTAGCGCACGTGCCCGAGTCGTTCGGCGTGAGTGGTCGAGGACTGCAGGTCCAGGAACATGAAGATCCGGGACTCGACGCGCGGGTGGTGGTACTTGCCGAGGAAGATCTTCCAGAGGTTGCCCGGGCCGAACTTGCGGTTGGCCTGGTGCACGAAACCGATGATCACGCTCGTGACCGCCGAGAAGATCAGCACGACGACGGTGTTGCTGGAGAAGGTGCGGCCGAACCACACATCGACCCTGAACGGCTGGCCCAATTCGGCGAAGCCCTGGGCCCGGAAGACGCCGAGCACAACCACGATCAGGACGACGTGAACAGTACTCTGCAGGCCGATCAGCCGAGCGTAGGACACGCTCCGAAAGCGAGGGCGATGAAACGCCAGGCTGATCAGACCGAAGGGCAGGCCGAGCACGACGCCGGCCAAAGCCACCTGGGAGACGAACCAACCCACGGGCGGGTCCTGGATGCCGTAGCCCGCAAAGTCCTCGATGCTGCCGAGGCCGTAGTAGCGCACCAGACCGAACAGCCCTGATGCGACGGTCCACGCCAGGACATGCAGGCCGAGACTGAGCAGCGCAGCGCGGGTCGTCGTGAGCATGGCGCCATTGTAGGAACAACGTGCAGCGCCGCGCACGCGGCACAGGCTGCGCCAAGTCAGGGCGGGGTGCCTGTGGCGCCGACAGGCGCCGGCCCGGCCTGGGCCCGACCTGTCAGCTCGCGCCGCGCCCCATCACCTTGCCCGTAACCTGCTTGCCCAGGAACCAGGTCACGTCCAACCCGGCAGTCACCAACGCGCCGAGTTGGCTCGCGCTGCGCACGCGGCTCAACGTGCGCCAAGCGAAGGCCGGGTTCATGTAGAAGCGCCGCAGGAAGCGCTTCTGCGTGGCGATCATCTGCTCAGGTGAGAAGTGCGTGAAGCGCCAGGGCGGCAGGCCGGGGTAGTAGCCGTAGCGCTTCCAGTCGGGGCGGCCGCTGGGCAGCAGCTCCAGGTAGCCGCGCTGCTTGCACTCGGTCCACAGCTCGGTGCCGGGGTACGGGCAGGCGATCGTGAAGGTGGCGTAGTCGGGTCGGATCTCGCGCGCCAGGCGGAAGGTCGACTCGACCTCGTCGGGCGTCTCGTCCACGTGGCTGCCCAGCATCAGGTAGCTGGTGCGCAGGATGCCCACGCGCCGGGCCTCGTCGAACACGAAGCGCACGCGCTCGCGCGTCACCAGCTTCTTGTTCAGCTCGAGGATGCGCTCGGAGCCGCTTTCCACGCCGAAGTCGATCTTGAGGCAGCCGGACGCCGCCATGAGCTCGAAGTGCTCGCGCTTCAGGCCGTCGACGCGCGCGTTGCAGCTCCAGGTGACCGGGCGCTTGATGAGCTCCTGACCCAGCTCCTCGAGGTAGCGCAACGTCGGCGGAAAGACGTCGTCCTCGAAGTTGATGTGGTTCACGCCGCGCTCGGCAGCCAGCCGGTCGATCTCCTCCAGCACGCAGGCGACGGAGCGGCGGCGGATGCCGGGGCGCGCGCGCTGGCCCCACACGGCGTTGGTGGCGCAGAACACGCAGCGCGCGTAGCATCCCCGGGACAGGTGCACCTGCGCGGCCTCGATGCCCCTGCGGATGATGCCCGGCGAGGCCACGCCCTTGAAGCCGGCCAGGCGCTTGTAGGCCTGCCAGTCCAGCAGGCTGCGGTCCATGGGAACCAGCCGGTCGAGGTCGGCGATGGGATCGCGCCAACCGGTGAATCCGCCGTCGCGCAGGACCAGGCCGGGGATCGATCGCAGGGCGTCGCCGACGTCCGCGCGGGCGGGCGCCGCGTTGCCGTTGCCGTGAGCGCCACCACCACCACCACCACCACCACCACCACCACCACCACCACCACCACCACCACCACCACCGCCACCACCGTGCTCGCCACCACCACCGTGCTCGCCGCCCCCATCCAGCGCGTCGCACAGCTCCACTAGCGAGTCGTCGCCCTCGCCCACGCAGATGGCGTCCAGCGCGGGGATCTCATCCAGCAGGTCGTCGGGCAGGGCCGTGGCGTGGGGCCCGCCGGCGATGGTGAACGCCGCGGGCTGCTCCACGCGGCAGATGCTCAGCAGCTCCTGGGCCGCCGGCACGTGGGGCGTCACCACCGACACGCCCACCAGCTCCGGGCGCTGCTCGGCCAGGGCGCGGCGGAAGGCGTCGAAACCGGCGGGCTCCACCTCCAGGTCGAGCACCGTCGCTGCGTGCCCGCGGGCGTTCAGTTCGCTGGCCAGGCCCACCAGGTTGGTGGGGTGCTGGAGGTTCTGGCGGCTCATGCGCCCCAGCACGGACGGCGGTCTGACGAGAAGCACGCGCATGGGGCTTGGTCTTGGGCTGGCGCGCCACGCTCAGGCGCGCCGGAGGGGCCATGGTACCCGTGGACTCAGGCGCCGGCCGGAGCGTCGCGGCGCGACACCTCTGGGCCGACCCGGCGAAACATCCCGTCCGTCGGACCGTCAGTCCCGTGGGACGCAGGCAGCAGCCCGTCTGTGACGCCCAGCCGGCACGCTCCCAAGAGCTAAAGGAGTAAGGACGTGTTGCAAGACTGGGCGGGACGGCGACGACCTGTTAGTTCACGGCCTCCAACTCGGCGAGATCCTCGCGGAAGTCGAACACCAGCTGGATCGGGTTGTCCGGGCACGAGTTCTCGCTATAGCTGTCGGCGTCCGTCTTGAGCTGTCGGCAGTCACCGACGATCTGGTCGCGACGCTGTTTGAACGCCCGCACCATGTGGGCGCGTGGCGCGGTGCGAACGTCGTCCCAGATCATCTTTGGAGATGTCCATCCAAAAGTGACCCACTTGATCAGCCAAAGTTGACCCACCCCGAGCGGTGGGTTCCTCCCGTGATCAGGGCCTGGGCCGAGCGGGAGGTTTCCCCGAGCCAGGTGGTTGGTTGGTTGGTTGCTGTTGCAGGGCCGCCAGGCCCTGCCTGGCCCCCCCATGGGGGGCCGCGCCGCCGTCGCCGTTTGATCGTGTCCGACGGCGGCGCTGGTCATGCTCAGCTCGCCTTGGTCCCGGCCGGCTTGCCGCCCGCGCGCCGCGCCGACTTGAGCCGGTAGCTCGGCCCGTTCATCTCCAGGATGTGGGCTCGATGGGTCAGCCGATCGAGCAGCGCGACGGTCAGCCTCTCGGTGCCGAAGATGCTGCCCCACTCCTCGAAGGCCAGGTTGCTGTTGAGGATGATGCTCTGCCGCTCGTGGCGCTCGCTGAGCGCCTGGAAGAGCAGGTCCGCGCCGTGCTCACCGATGGCCAGATAGCCCAGCTCGTCGATGATGGCCAGATCGAGACTGGCGAAGCGCTTCAGGTAGCGGTGCAGGGTGTGCTTCTCCTGAGCCGCTTCGAGTTCGGAGACCAGCTCGGCCGCAGTGAAGAAGCGCACCCGTTTGCCCATGCGACACGCGGCCACTCCGAGTGCCGTGCAGACATGGCTCTTGCCGGTTCCGCTGCCACCCAGCGCCAGGATGTTCGTGGCGGTGTCCATGTACTCGCCCTGCGCCAGCTCGCGCAGCAGCTGCATCGTGACCCCCTTCGGCAGCTCCTGCTCTTCCAGCTCGTCCAGCGTCTTGATCTGCCGGAAGCGTGCCTCCTTCATCCGGCGTTGCACGCGCCGCGAGCGACGCTCGCTGACCTCCTCTTCGAGCAGGCTGTGCAGGTAGCTGCCGAAGTCGCCACCGGCGGACAGCACCTCCTTGGCGATCTTCTCGTGCATCCTGCGCATCGACGGCAGCTTCAGCTCCACCAGCAGCAGCTCGATGCGGGCCTTCATGACTGGCTCAGACACCGAGCACCTCCTTGGCGACAGGGTTGCCATGGACCAGCGATCCGTAGGACGCAGCGCTGCCCTGCTCGATGCTCGGTCCCGCAAAGACGACCTGCGCGGGAGGCGGGCTGTCCGCTGCTCTCTGCCTCCTCAGCTGGTAGCGCACCGTCTCACGCGACACCTCCGGGTGGCTCAGGGCCACTGCGATCGCCGCCTCCACCGACGCGATGTCATGCTGCTCGCACAGCGCGAGCACGTCCACGAAGGCCTTGCTGCCAGGGACCTCGCCTTGGTGCCTGCGCAGCCGACGCAGCAGCTCTGACCAGCAAGCAGCCTGCTCGACAAGCCATTGCCGCACGGGGACGGCCAGGTCGAGACCGCGAGACTTGCGCCGGAGCAGCGGCAGGTAGTGGCTCAGCTGCAGCCGCATCTGGTGCCGACCATGACAGCGTTCGTGGCGGGTCGTCTCGCCCTGGGGGCCGATGATCAGCACCCGCTCGGCATCGAGCTTCAGCAGCACCTGATGCCCCACCCAGGCCACCGGCACCGAGTAGAAGTTGGTGCCCGAGCAGACCCACGAGCTCTTGGTCACCTTCGTCTCCCGTGCGCGGCTGGCGTCGAAGCGACCCCGCGGCATGGGCATCAGCTCCGAGACTTCGTGCTCCCACAGCTCGCCAATCGTCTGCTCGCGGTGGACCGGACGGCGGGCCAGCTCCCGCTCCATGAAAGCGTCGCACAAGAGCTGGAGCCCCGGCCGACCCGTCACGATCGGGATCGGCGAGAGAATCTCGTGACGGCTGTACTTCACCGCTCCCTCGACGCCACCCTTCTCCCAGCCAGCGCCCGGCGCGCAGAAGACGGCCTCGAAGCCGTAGTGCGCCACGAACACCTCAAAACCCCGCTGCTGCACACGATCCCGACCGCGCAAGACCTTGCGCACCGCTGGCGTCAGATTGTCAAACCACAGCCGACGGAAGACCCCGCCGAAATGCTCAAAGGCCTGGGTCAATCCTTCGAGCAAAGCCTCCCGCGTCTGATTCGGCGCGGCGTACACGAAGGTGCGGCCCGAGAAACAGGCCCGCACCAGCAGGATGAAGACCTTGGTCTGCACCCCGGACTCGTCCTGCACCACGCCTTCGAAGAAGTCGACCTGGCCGTCCTGGCCCGGGTCATAGGCCAGCGGCAAGTAGGCCTGCGCCAAGGCATCGCGCAGGCTCAGCTTGACCGTCGCCACCAGGCGACGCACCGTCACAGCGCTCACCGTGAGACCCTGCCGCTCCAGCAGCCGGTGGACCCGAGCCGCCGTCAGACGCTGCTTGCGCGGCGTCTTGGCTGTCTGCTCGGCCTTCAACAGGGCCTCCACCTCGCTGCGGATCTTGTCCCGCGCCGGCTGGCAGCGCTGCCCTGACTGCCGGTACTCGCCCGGCTGACGCTCGCCCCGCACGTACCGCCGAACGGTGTTGCGGGAGATGTCGAGATCGCGGGCAATGGCACGAATCGATGCCCCTTGGGCGTGAAGCTGCTTACACTTGAGAACATGGCTCACCTCGAGCATTCCTTCTCCAGATCGCTGGTGACGTTGACATCAACAGCTTCCGGATATGGGGCTCGAGGTGGGTCAGCTTTCGCTGATCAGGTGGGTCAAGTTCAGAAGATCATTTCCACCGCTGGACAATCCGCTGATTCTGCTCAGCAAGTGTCGTCATTCTTCCGTTCCCATGAAGTGACCCCATCCGTCGCACAGAGCGGAGGCGGTCACGGTGTCCCGTACCTTGGCGTGCAGGACATGAAGATTTCGCCACGGCACAGCCTTACGATTCTTGAGCTGCCCGAGGACGATTCCTGGGTGTACGTCGTGCAAGACCGCGAACCCCTCGATTTTCTTGCGGGAGAAGAACGGCTGAACGCGACTGATGAATGAAGTCAACTTGTCCTGCGGGACAAGCGCAGCTGCGGCGAAGTCGTTAGCTTCACGCTCCCAGGGCGCGATTCCGTCGTCGATGGCGGCCCCTCCGCCGTCCTTGTTCTGATCCAGGTGGCCTGTGTGCTCGCACCGGATGTGCGCGAGTTCGTGCATCAACGTGAACCAGAAGTAATCGATGCGGTCGAATCGGAGCGAGAGTGCGACAATGGGCTTCTTCACATCGTAGATCGCTACACCGTCAATCTTTGTACCGGCGAGCGGCTCGACGATGACAAGCCGCACCCCCGCCTCGCTCAATATCCGAGGCGCGTGCCTAGCCTCGTCTGGCGCAAGCATCAACTCGCGTAGGCGAGCGATCGCCGCGTCCAGCTTCTTGTGGGTGTACCTGGATGACACCTCGATGCCCTCGCCGAGCTGTCGAGCACGGCAATACCAAGCAAGCTGCGACGGAGTCCAGTCACCCGTAGAAGAGTTGCTTGCGCGGGCCGCGAGAGGGAATGGCGTCGGTTCCGCATCGATGTGCTCGATGCGCAGCAAGTAGCAAACCTGCGACTCAAGATCCACGATTGACGACGCCTCCATCAACCAGCCGCGCCGCTGCAACTCACCAACGGGCGCTTTGCTGTACAACCTCGCTCTCCGAGATACGGCATCTCCGGGCTCAGCGAGCCTTGACAGCTGATAGCGGCCCTCAAGGCGGAGCCAAACCTCCGCGCCAGTACCGAACGCCTCGCCCAAAGCGCGAGCAGTCTCAGTGGTGATGCTCCGCTTAGCCGTGAGGATCTCGTTCACCGTCTTGGCTGAGACGCCGAGCACGTCAGCAAGGTCGGCCTGAGACCAACCACGAGCTTCGATTTCCTCGCGGATGTGCGCGCCGGGCGGATAGAACGTCGGGGGTGTGACCATGAGCGCCTGCCTAGTGGTAGTCCTCGATACCGTGAACGACAACGACCTTCTCGCCATCCTCCTGTTCGAGTTCGATGATGAGCCGCCATTGATCGTTCAGGCGGATCGAACGTTGATGTGATCGCTTGCCACTGAGCTTCTCGTACCGCCATGCCTTCATGGACCGAAGGCTGCGCTCGTCATCGATATCTTCCAGGAACTGAATGCGCATCCGGAAGCTCTTGACGATGCCATGGTCCCAACCTCCGCCAGACGCGGTGCCTCGGTAGAGCCGCTCGTACTTCGCCGTTCGGAATCTCACCTTCATGGCGAGAAAAGGTACACCAAGACGGACGAGTACACAATAGCGCTTAGACGGATTCCGTCCAACCGCTAATCACGTAATCGAAATAATGATCGCGGCCGACGCGCCATTGACCAATGGTGGTCTATAAGCCGGTTAAAACCCAATCATCTACCCCTGGTGCCCTTCGCGAAGCAGCTCGACATGGGCACCCGCCTCGGGGCAACACATCGGCTCAAGGGCACGGTAGAGGTCGACGGGGCCTACGTCGGCGGCAAGGGCGTCCGCGAGAAGTTGCCGAGGGCACCGCGCATTGGAGGCCTGCTGGAGCGCGGTTCCTGACGGACGAGGTGCCGCTCTACAAGCGTGTGGGCAAGCACTTCGCGGGTGGCGCCCAGCACCGGGCCGGCTGTACATCCGGGGCGGTGTAAGGACGAGCACGGGCGACGGAACCTTCTCATGACGCAAGCGCGGAGTGTTTAGGACACCTTTCGCTCGGTCAGCACGCGACCCGCGCACCGCTACACCCGAGAGGCTGCCTTCCGCGACAACACCCGCCACATGGATGACGAAGAGCGGGGCGCCCAGACTTCCAACAGGTCCCTACTCCAACGAACGCGCCCCACGAAGCCAAGCGAGGCCTCGCGGGGCCTCGCGGGGCACGGGGAGTCTGAACACGTCGCGGCGACCGGCAGCCCGAGCGATGGCCTGCTCGCACCGCGCGACGCGGCTCAGCCGGCCAGGCAGGCGCCGACGTGGTCCCAGTTGACGAGCTTCCAGAAGCTCTCGATGTACTTGGGACGGGCGTTGCGGTAATCGACGTAGTAGGCGTGCTCCCACACGTCGCAGGTCAGCAGGGCGGTGTCGCCGCTGGTGAGCGGGCAGCCGGCGTTGGCCAGCTGCTGGATGGCCAAGGAGCCGTCGGCCTGCTTGACCAGGAAGCACCAGCCGCTGCCGAAGAGCGTGGCGGCCTTGGCGCTGAACTGCTCACGGAAGTCGGCGAAGGAGCCGAAGGCGCCGTCGATGGCGGCCTTGACGTCGCCGCTGGGCTCGCCGCCGCCCTTGGGCGAGAGGCCGTTCCAGTAGAAGCTGTGGTTCCAGATCTGCGCGGCGTTGTTGAACACGCCGCCGGACGAGGTCCTGATCAGGTCCTCGAGGCTCTTCTCGGCGTCAGGCGTGCCGTCGATCAGCTTGTTGAGGTTGGTGACGTAGGCCTGGTGATGCTTGCCGTAGTGGAACTCCAGCGTCTCGGCCGAGATGACCGGGGCCAGGGCGTCGGGAGCGAAGGGCAGATCAGGAAGGGTGTGTGCCATGGGTCTCTTGAAGGGTGGTCCGTTGCGGGTCGAGCGCCGAGGGTAGCGCTGGGACGCGGGCGCCGCCAGCGAGGCGCAGGGCCAGTCTGCTCCGAGCCGAATCAACAGACACGGCGGTCCGACAGCGAGGGCAACAGCGGCAGCGCGCCACGCCCCAAGAAAACGAGACGGGCCGCCCCCGCGACGCGGGAACGGCCCGTCATGAACTCACGCAGCCGACCCGTGGCCGGCTCCCAAGCGAGGCTCAGTCGTCGTCGAGGCTCCAGTAGCCGAAGCCCACGATGGACGAGGCGAAGTCGAACACCTCCCAGGTGTAGAACCCGAAGTACACACCCACACCGATGCCGAAGCGCGCGCGCAGGTCGAGGATGGGAGCCTCGTCCCAGCGGTCATCCGAGTCGCGGGACCAACGCTCGTCTACCAGCGGGTTGACGTACTCACCCTCGAAGATGGACGACTCGATGCCCACCACGCCGAAGTCGGCGTAATCGAACAGGCCGACCCGGGCGAAGTTCGTGGCGTAGAGGTGCACGCCGAAGCCGTAGTCGCCGCCGATGTCCGCGTCAAAGATATCGAACAAGTTCGAGAAGATGCCCGGGATCCAGGTCTGGATGCCGTGGGGCTTGGTGGGGTCGTCGACGTGCTCCTGGGCGGAGGCTTCGGCGCTGTCCAGCTCCAGCATCACGGGGGGCTGACTGTTCTCCACCGACGCACAACCGACGGCGAAGAGCAGGCATGCGCAAATCAGACGCTTCATGTGCTCTCTCCATGGGGGTGATGCCCCACGCCGCGCCACGCCACGCGGCGCGGGTTGACTTGGGATCAATCCATGAGCAGATCGGATCAGGGTCCGAAAAGGCCCACATCTCCCCACTTATCGGTGATCGGAGGCCTGGCCTGAGCCAGCGGCCTCGTCAGCGGAGGGGGCGCAGCGTCAAATCAGGCCGGTGAGGCCGCGTAGAACTGCTTCATCTCGTCCAGTGAGCGGGTCGCGACGCCGCTGGCGTGTCCGGCCTGGCCGAAGGCGATCATGCGCGCCTTGCAGACCTCGGCCATGGCCGCGCGGGCAGGCTTGAGGTAGTAGCGCGGATCGAATTCCGCCGGCCCCTCCACAAAGGCCTTGCGGATGGCGCCGGTGATGGCCAGGCGGTTGTCGGTGTCGACGTTGATCTTGCGCACGCCGTGCTTGATGCCCTCCTGGATGTCCTCGACGGGCACGCCGTAGGTCTCGGGCATCTCGCCGCCGTGGGCGTTGATGATGTCGATCAGCTCCTTGGGCACCGAGCTGCTGCCGTGCATGACCATGTGGCAGTTGGGCATGCGCTCGTGGATCTCGCGGATCACGTCCATGCGCAGCACCTTGCCGGTGGGCTTCTTGCTGAACTTGTAGGCGCCGTGGCTGGTGCCGATGGCAACCGCCAGCGCGTCGCAGCCCGTCTCGGCCACGAAGCGCCCGGCCTCCTCCGGGTCGGTCAGGTGCGCCATGGCCTCCTCGCCGCTGAGGCCCGCGCCGTGGCCGTCCTCGATGCCGCCCAGGCAGCCCAGCTCGGCCTCCACCGTCACCCCGCGGGCGTGGGCGAAGTCGACCACGTCCTTGGTG
>QNBX01000143.1 GCA_003644265.1 Planctomycetota bacterium | reverse complement strand
TACGGGGGTGTGGGGGGAGATGGGTGGCTGGGGGGTGGCGGGGTGTGGGGGTGTGGGGGCTGGGGGCTGGGGGCGTCCGGCCGGTGCGAGCGGCTGGTTCCCTTCGCTCGATCACCTGAACCGGGACGGCGGGGCCGCCCGGTCGCAGGTGGTTCGCTGCGGGAACCAGCCGCTCGCACCGGCCTCCGGGGGTGGAGGGGCTCCCCCCCGGGGTGGGGTGTTTGGGGGATGCGGAGTTCGCGGGGCGAATCCTCTGGTGCCGCCTGCGGCGGTGGGGAGGCGGCGGCAGGTATGGGCTTGGGGCGTGCTGGCTGGTGGGACGGTGCGGGGCTTGGGGCGTGCTGGCAGGTGCGATGGGGCGGGGCTTGCGGTGGGCTGGAAGGTGCGACGCCGTTGGCGGCTTGGGGTGGGAATCGCGCGGCGTTCGGAGGGGGAACGACGTGGCGTTGTTGGCTACGATCGAGGGCTGGTGCATCGCCCTCTGGAGCCTGTGCTGTCATGCCGCTGACCTATGACTACGGAGCGCTGATCCGCGGAGGTCCGCAGGGTGAGGTGGGGCTTGATCCCGCTTGGCTGGAGCAGGCGGCGGCGGCGCATGCGGGGCACCTGGGGGGGCTGACGGCCAAGCGCGCGGCGGGGACGCATGGGTTCTTTGATGTGCCGGACGATCTGCGCACGCTGGAGCTGTGCACCGAGTACGCGGCGCAGGTGGTGGGGCGCGTCTCGACGGTGGTGATCATGGGCATCGGTGGGTCGGCGCTGGGCACGCGGGCGCTGCATGCGGCGCTGTCGCCGGCGCTGCACGACCTCGACCCGGGCAACGGCTCGCCGCGGCTGCTGGTGATCGACAACGTCGACCCGGCTCTGGTGGCCGACGTGCTGCGGGTGGTCGACCTGGACACGACGCTCTTCAACGTGATCTCCAAGTCGGGCTCGACGGCCGAGACCATGAGCCAGTTTCTGCTGTTCTTCTCGGCGCTCAAGGCGCAGCTGGGAGACGGCTGGACCGAGCGCGTGGTGGTGACCACCGACGCCGAGCAGGGCTTTCTGCGGCCCTTCGCCGAGGAGCACGGGCTGGCGTCGTTCGTGGTGCCGGCCAACGTGGGCGGGCGCTTCAGCGTGCTCACGCCGGTGGGGCTGCTGCCGGCCTGCCTGATGGGGTGGGACGCGGCGGCGCTGTTGGCTGGTGCGGCCAGGGGGCGTGATGCTTGCCTGCGCGACGACTTCGCCAGCAACCCCGGCGCGCTCATGGCGGCCAGCGGGCACTTGATGGACACGCGTCTCGACCACGGCATCCAGGTGTTGTTTCCGTACAGCCACCGCCTGCGCCTGCTGGGCGACTGGAACGTGCAACTGGTGGCCGAGAGCCTGGGCAAGCGCACCGCCGACGGCACGCGGGTGGGGCCCCTGCCGCACAGCGCCGTGGGCGCCACCGACCAGCACAGCCAGGTGCAGCTCTTCGTGGACGGCCCGCAGGACAAGGTCTTCACCTTTGTGCGCGTCGAGGAGCACGCCGACGACGTGCAGATCCCCGGGCCGCCCGCGGGCCTGGAGGGCCTGTCGTACCTGGGCGGCAAGAGCTTCGGCCAGCTGCTGGACGCCGAGTGCGTGGCCACGCGCCAGGCGCTCACGGACGCGGGCCGGCCCAACGCCACGATCAACTTCCCGCGCGTGGACGCCGCCCACGTGGGCGAGTTCCTCATGTGGAACATGTGCGCGACGGCCTACGGCGGCGAGCTGTACGGCGTCGACGCCTTCGATCAGCCTGGCGTGGAGGCCGGCAAGGTCGTCACCTACGGCTTGATGGGTCGCCCCGGCTTCGAAGAGCACGGCGAGCGCGTGCGCGCGGCGCAGTCGCTGGACGCGGCGCGGCGGGTGACGGGGTAAGGCAAAGGCGTTCTTCCGAGGCAAGTGCCCATTTAGTCCCTGCGCACAGACTCCGCCTATGGAATCCGTCATGTTTTAGCGGCGAAGGCGAGTCGACTTACCCAAACTGGTCGGACTCTACGTTGCTGTTCCTTCAGTGACTGAGCGGATGTCGCGAACTAGCTTCGCGAAGGACGGCGCGCGCATGGCGAGATCTAGATCTAGGACGCCTGAGAGAGCTGCTTGGTCTGCAGTGGGTCGATATGACGATCCACTAACTGAGTGCTCGCGGAGCCAGCCCTTGGCGTCACGAATGTCCTCTGGATTCGAGGGGGCTGTGATGTCGTCGCGAAGCCCTCGTCTTCCTTGAAGCGATTTCGCTGCAGCGAGAAACCAAGCCTCGAACTCACGGTTGGCTAGAATTACGCGGTAAACTCGGTCCCTTCGAGTCAAACGGTGGAGCAGTTCTGGTGCAAGGCACTGAGGCCGGTCATCGTCTGCATCAATGAGGACTACCACGGCGTCACCAGGGCCGGTCATTCGGGACGCTAGGTCTGCCGCTCGTTCCAATTCGCCTGGGCGAACAAGCCTGCTGCGCGGAATGCGAATGGGCCGCAGTACGTCATGGTGCTCGCGCGGGCACACGTCGTGGAGAATGCGACGAAGGAGGACAGGGAATGCCTCTGCGTCGCCCTTCCCTTCCACGATACTAGCGATCCGCATGTAGTTTCCTGAACAAGTCGAGTTGCTCTGGCGTGACTCTGCTCTGCGGGTCCGGGCGAAGCTGGTCCATTCTCAGCAACTCGCCCGCTGTATAGAGATGGTCTCTGAGCGCCGATCGACCAGCATTGTCAATCGGGCCTATGTGGGTGTTCCCATCATCTGACACTACTGCAAGTAGATTGTCGTTGCCGATGGCCTCGTTGTCTAGGAGCTCAGGGCTGTGACTAGTTACGATTAGTTGGACGTGTTCGCACGCTTCCTCAAAGCTATCGATCAGAACGCCCGCCGCAGCGGGGTGCAGGGCTGTCTCGGGCTCTTCTATCCCAACGAGATGCGCGGGGTTAGAGCCCGGTCGCGTGTTCTGGAATAGGGCTGTCAGGATCCCAAGTGCTCGAAGTGTTCCATCGGACATGCTTGATGCCGTGAAACGCCATGGCTGGGGTGCGCCTGCAACAAGTTGCCGGAACTCGATCGTCTCCTTATTTCCCTGTGTAATCGTTGAGAAGTCAGAAATACCAGGGACGACGGAGGAAAGGTATTCACAAACCCGTTGCTTCGCTCTCGGGTTCCTCCTCGCAAGGGCGGCAAGTGCGCTTGGGAGGTTACTCCCGTCGCTCTTGAGTAAGTCCCCTGGATCGGGCGGCTGGAGATCGCGCATCTCATCCGGATTCAAGTTGTAGAACCCCATTCGCGAGAACGCATCGTAGATCGGTCTGTACTGCGGAAGGCCAGAGATATTCACCAAGTACAGCCGGTCTCGAGACGCGGCGGGTGGTGCGGGGGTTGTGCATTCAACTACTTCCCCATTCTCAACCAAATACCGATGGTAGATGGTTCCTTGCGCGGTAAGTTCCGAGAAGGCGAGCTCTTCTCGCTGGACTATGTATGCGTCCTTCTTGGCTCCTAGCAAGAACGCATAATGGCCTACTGCGATATTGGGGATTCGGAATTCGACTCGAATGCCGAAGTGAGTTGGATGGCCCTTTGAGCGACGACGGACTTCGTTGATTCCGCCTCGTCCTCTGAGGGCATGGTCGAGGGAATTCCTTGTGGCGTCGGCAAGGAACTCCAGTGCATCTAGGAAGTTGCTCTTTCCAGACCCGTTTGGACCGACGAGGAATGTGAGATTTCCAAGCCTGACATCGCAAGCGCCAATGCTCTTGTAATTGCGCAGCGCTACTCGCTCAATGAACGTCGAGTCTGTCATCTCAGTGGCCTTGTGTGATTACAAGCTGGATGTGCACAGGACGCCAGCGAAGCACGTCGGCAATGAGTGCACAGTCGTCTCCATTCCGACTCAGTCATCCGGCGCCTCGCACTCCTGGTCGGCGCCGCACTTCCAGCACATCGTGTTGGTCGTGGTGATGCCGAGGGCCTTGCGGCTGTCGAGCAGCTCCTGCACCTCTTGCTGGTTGAGCGGTTTGACCTGGCCGCCGAGGGTCTGGGCGGCGTGCATGATCTTGGCGGTGTGCTCCACCATCTCCATCTTCTTGAAGGCGTCGAAGATGTCGCTGCCGACGGTCACGACGCCGTGGCGCTCCATGATCACGGCGTCGCCGTTGGCGAGGTGGCCGGCCAGCACGGCGGGCAGATCGTAGG
The DNA here is from genome assembly GCA_003644265.1 of Planctomycetota bacterium. The sequence goes on along the minus strand of QNBX01000143.1, from coordinate 7,325 downwards.
TGCCGGGCGTGGCGTAGGGCGCGGTGGGGATGGCGCCCATGGTGACGATGATCTCGGGGATGTTGCACTCGGCCAGCGAGAGCCCCGCCAGGCTGAAGGCCACCGCGAAGATGGGGTGGCCGTGCACCACCGCGCGGATGTCGGGGCGCACCTGGTAGGCCGCCACGTGCATCTTGATCTCGCTGGTCACCCGGCGCCCGTCGAGGCTGTTGCCCTCGGGGTCGCACTCGATGATCTCGTCGGGCGTCATGAAGCCCTTGAGGATGCCGCTGGCCGTGATCAGGATGTTGCCGTTGGGCAGGCGGCAGGAGACGTTGCCGTCGTTGGCGACCACCACCTCCTGCTCGTACATGAGGCGCATGACGTCGCAGATCTGCTTGGCCAGGGCCGCCTTGTCGTCGCGGGCGGCGTCGGTCAGCACGCCGTGGCGCAGCGGCGGCGCGACGGGGGCCTGCCAGGGCGTGACGCCGATGGGCTTGCCGGCTCGCTGGGGCTGCACGGCCGGCGCATCGCAGGCGCTGGGGATGGCGTCGATGTCTGAGGTGGGCAGGTCGTCAGGGCTGCCACCGCGGCTCCAGCGATCGCTCATGGTCAGGCCTCGTGTCCGGGAGTTGTGGGATAGGTGCGCGCGCCGTCCACCTCGATCTCGTCGATGACGCCGACGACCGCGCAGCGGATGGGCGCGTGGGGCATGCCGAGCACGTCGCGCACGGAGCTGCCCTCGGCCATCAGCAGCACGCGATCGCCGACCCCGGCCTGGGCGCGGTCGACGGCCACGAACATGCGCTCGTCGGCCTCGCTGCCGTCGGGGTCCAGCGGGCGCACGGCCAGCAGCGTCATGCCGTCGTAGGCGGGGTGCTGCACCGGCGTGACCACGGTGCCGATGACGCGTCCGATCTTCATGGGCGTCGCTTCGCCGTGGGCGTCTCGTGGGCGAACTGCTCGACGTGGCCCACCAGCGTGGCGTCCACCGGCACGAAGCTGGTCTCCAGCGCCAGGGTGGCCTCGCGCCCGTCGCACACGTGCACCACGTCGCCGAGGCCCGACTGCACCACGTCGCAGGCCACCAGCGTGGGCGCGCAGGCCTCGCCGCGCTCATCGAGCGGGCGCACGATCAGGAAGCGCTGGCCTTGCAGACCATCGCTGCGCCGCGTGGCGACGACCCGGCCGATGACGCGCCCGAGGTGCACGCTCAGACCTCGGCCGGATCGAGGCCGAGGGCCTCCAGGCCCTCCTTCTGGTAGACGAGCCGACCTTCGACATCCCAGCTGTCGATCACGGCCATGATGGCCGCGTCGATGGGGCGGCCGTCGGTCAGCACGGTCTGGCGCGCGCTGGAGCCCTGGGCAAACAGCACCAGGTCGCCGTGTCCGGCGCCGACGGTGTCGGCGGCCACCACGTACTTGCCGCGGGGCAGGCCCGCTTCGTCGAGCTCGGCCACCACCTGCAGCTTGAGCTCGGTCACCTTGGGGTCCTTGATGGTGGACACCACGGTGCCGACGACCTTGCCGATGAACATGGGTGAGGCTCCCGGCGCGCGGAGCGACGGCGGGCGGCCGAGGCTCAGAAGCGACGCACGATCGTAACCGAGCCGAGCACGTCCCGGTAGGCGCGCTGCCGGGCCTCCTTGAGCAGCGTGGGCAGGGCCTGGTCGAGGGTCACGTCGGGGCCGAAGCGCTCGGCCAGCGGCTCGCGCAGCTCCTCGAACAGGAGCGCCAGTTGGGCGGCGTCCCAGTCGGCATCCACCAGCGCCACCATGAGCACCTCGGCGCGGAAGCCCGGCGACGCCAGCAGCTCCTCGATGCTGAGGCCCTCGGTCTGCAGCAGGTACTCCTCGTAGCTGATGCCGGTGGCGGCGGGGGTGGAGGTCACCAGGCGCTCGCGCTCGGTCAGCTCGGCCACGGCGGCGTCGGTGCTGAACTCGATGCCGCGGGCGGCGGCCACGCGGCTGATGGCCACGATGCCCAGCAGCTCGGTCAGCACCCCGGAGACGACCTCCGGCGGCAGCATGCGCATGAGCCGCAGGCCCACCACCGAGCGCGGGATCTCGCCCCCGGTCCAGCTGGCGGCCACGCTGTCGTTGGGGCGGCGCTCGCTCAGCTCGCAGCGCTCCTGGGCCTCGGTCAGCCAGGCCGAGAGGCGCGCGTCGGTCACGTCCAGCGGGTCGTCCACGCCGTCCTCGTGCGCCACGATCACGCGCTGCAAGGCCGCCAGGCGCAGGGTGGCCTCCAGCAGGTCGGCCGCAGCCGGGCCGCCGGCGTTCTCCAGCAGACCGGTGGCGCCGCCGCTGGCCGCGCGGGCCTGGGCCTCGTAGCGATCAAAGAGCGCCTTGGTCAGCTCGAGGTCGACCACCAGGCCTCTCGCGCTGGCTTCCTGCGCCAGCAGGGCCTCCACGAAGAGCTGCTGCAGGGCCTGGTGCCCCTCCGGCTGGCGCGCGAAGGCGCTGCCGAGGTAGTTCACAAAGGCCGCCTCGCTCACCAGCTCGCCGTCCAGGCTGGCCACGGCGCCCGGGGGCAGCGGCTCCTGCGGCGAGGCGGGCTGGGCGTCCGCTGGGTCCTGGGCCGGCACGAGCGTGGCGGGGGCCGGGAGCGGGAGCGGGAGCGCCGCTGGCAGGGGGCGCGCCGACGGTGCCGCGACCGCCGGCAGCGTCGCGCGCGCTGGCGGGGCAGGCGGCGTCAGCGCAGCCGCTGGCGCCGGGAGCGTCATCCCGGGGGCCAGCGTGGGGCAGAGCAGCAGGGCCAGGCAAGTCAGCAGTGTCTGTGCATTCACGGCCCCATCCTGACCGCGCGGGGGGCGAGCTGGCAATGCCGGGTGGCGCCCCGGCTGGCTTGACGCCGGCTCAGAGGGCCGGGATGCTGCCTCTTGTCCGGCGCGCGGCCGCGTCCGGACGGCAAGCCAGCCGCCGCAGGAGCCGCATCCATGCCCCGTGTGAGCTTCACGCCCAACCTGCAGCGGCACGTGGCGTGCCCGCCGGCGCAGGTCCAGGGCGGCACCGTGGCGCAGGCGCTGGCGGCGGCGTTGGCCGACAACCCCCGCGCCCTGGGGTACGTGTTGGATGAGTCGGGCGGGCTGCGTCGGCACATGCTCGTGTTTGTTGACGGCGCGCCCATCCATGACCGCGAGGGCCTCAGCGACGCGCTGCAGGGCTCGTCGGAGGTCTACGTCATGCAGGCCCTGAGTGGAGGATGAACGTGGTCAGACGGGTAGCCGAATGGACCCATGAGCGCGTCGACATCACCACGCGCGACAGGCGGAGAGTGGACATGACAACCAGCCGTTGCATGCGCTGGCTCACGGGCGCGCTGCTGGCCCTGACCCTGGGCGGCTGCATCGGCCCCAAGCCCCGTCCCATGCCCCAGCAAGGACCCACCGTGTTCCAGCTCGGCTTGCAGCAGGTGCGCCTGGACGGCCAGTCGCTGATCTACGCCAGCGACTTCATCCGCGAGCGCGCCTTCGACGACTGGGAGGTCGAGTCGGGCAGCTGGGAGCCGGGGCCCCACGGCGTGGTGGGCACCAGTGAGCACCAGGGCCCCGCCGCGCTGTGGTGCACGCGCCCCTTCCCGGGGGACGTGATCGTGCGCGTCTGGGCCCAGGCGGTGCCGCCTCACAAGAGCGACCTCAACGTCTACCTGTTCGGCACCGGCACGCTGGATGAGCCCTGCCTGATCGCCGGCACCTTCGGCTGGTGGACCTCGCGTCACGGCCTGGAGCGCCACCCCAACGGCCCGGCCGCCACCGTGCGTGCGGGGCCCATGGACCCGGGTCACATCTACGAGATCATCGTGGGCCGCGCCGGACAGCGCAGCTTCCTGCTGATCGACGGCCAGGAGGTCCTGACGGTGGTGGAGGGCGACCCCCTGCCCCGCTCCCACGACCGCATCGGCCTGGCCACCTGGGACGCCTCGGTGCGCTTTCACCGGGTGGAGGTGCACAGCGTCGACATCGCCGCCGCGCTGCCCCCGACGGACGAGGAGACGGCCGGTGGTTGAGCGGATCCAGGTAGGTACGCGCAAGGGCCTGTTCACGCTGCGGCGTGTGGACGGTGCCTGGGCCATCGATGACGAGGTGGCGTTCCTGGGCGTGCCCGTGCCCATGCTGCACCACGACGCCCGCGACGGCGCCGACTACGCGGCCCTCGACCACGGACACTTCGGCTCCAAGCTGCACCGCCGCGACGCCGGCGGCGAGTGGATCGAGGTGGGCGTGCCCAGCTACCCCGAGAAGCCCGAGGGCGAGGACGACCTCGGCGCCCAGGACCGCGCGCCCATCCCCTGGGCGCTCAAGCTGACCTGGGCCCTGGAGAGCGCGGGCCCCGACCGGCCCGGCTCGCTCTGGTGCGGCACCCTGCCGGGCGGCCTGTTCCGCAGCGACGACCGCGGCGACTCCTGGCAGCTGGTCGAGTCGCTCTGGAACATGCCCGAACGCAGAGAGTGGTTCGGCGGCGGCGCGGACTGGCCGGGCATCCACTCGGTCTGCGTCGACCCGCGCGACAGCCGGCGCGTGGTCATCGGCATCTCATGTGGCGGCGTGTGGCTCAGCGAGGACGCGGGCCAGACCTGGGCCTGCCGCGCCACGGGCATGCGCGCCGAGTACCTGCCGCCCGAGCAGCAGCACGAACCCAACCTGCAGGACCCGCACCGCGTGGTGCAGTGCCCCAGCGCGCCCGACGTCTACTGGACCCAGCATCACAACGGCATCTTCCGCAGCGGCGACGGCTGCGCCAGCTGGCAGGAGATCACGACCGCGAAGCCGACCCACTTCGGCTTTGCGGTAGCGGTGCACCCCAACGACCCCGACACGGCCTGGTTCGTTCCTGCCGTCAAGGACGACCAGCGCTTCCCCGGCTCCGGGCAGGTGGTGGTCTCGCGCACCCGCGACGGCGGCCAGAGCTTCGAGGTGCTGCGCCAGGGCCTGCCCCAGCGCCACGCCTACGACCTGGTCTACCGCCACGCCCTGGCCGTGGACGCCAGCGGCAGCACGCTGGTCTTCGGCAGCACCACCGGCTCGCTCTGGATCAGCGAGGACGGCGGCGATAGCTGGAGCACGTTGAGCGAGCACCTGCCGCCGGTGTACGTGGTCAAGCTGGTGGAGTAGGGGGTGGTGAGCGGGGTGGGGGTGGCCGGACGTGTGGTGGGGAGGTGGTGGAGGGCGGGCCACAGTGGCTCCTCTCCCTCTTGGCCATGAAGTTCGGCTGCCGCATGCTCTTGTAGGTGTTCTCGATGTGGGCCAGCAGCTGACCGCGCTTGCGGACCAGGTGCAGCCGACGGCGCATCAGGTCGCGGGTGGCGCGCATCTCGCGCGGGTAGACGTAGGCGTGGGGCAGCATGCCGCTGGCCAGCAGCTTGGCGATCTTGAGCGCGTCGATGCGGTCGTTCTTGGACTTGGTGCCGTGGATGGCTTTCATGTACAGGGCGTGGCCCAGTACGAAGACGATCTCCTCCCGAGCGCAGAGGTCGGCGAGCCAGTACCAGGTGAAGATGCACTCGACGCCGATGACCAGGTCGTCGCGGAAGGGCTCGATAGCGGCCAGGAACGCCTCGGCATCGGTCGGCATGTCGCGGTGCAGCAGGACGTTGCCCTCGGCGTCCAGGATGCACAGGTACATTGTTCGGGCGTGCAGATCGATGCCGCAGGTGTGCTTGTGCCGCATCGTGTAGAATCTCATGCGTCCTCCTGGAGGATGTGGTGATTGTGGTCGCATCCAGGCTAGCGGGCGGTCCGGTAGCTTCAGGAGGGCCTTGATGAGGATCAAGTCGTTGCAGCGGACGGTCCGCTGCGCGGCCCGCCGCTGAACGACCGAACCGTTAGGCGAATCAGCGTGCGCCCAATCGAAGCTACGCAGTCTGCCAACTTGGAAGGGAGCCTCGCGCAAGCCGCGGAGAACCGAGGTCGTGCTCAAGGCCGAAGGTGGCTCGCCCTATTCCTCGCTGCCCTGGTGTTGGCTGTGGGCGCGTTTTTGTGGCAGAAGCGTCAAGCGGGCATCGCTGCAAGAATCTCATTCAACGACACCGAGGCGGTCGCTCGGACTAAGCAACTTGGCGCTACGATTGCGGCTGCGATCGAGCAGTTTGAAGTTGATCGGGGCGAGTATCCACGCGCTCTGAGCGACCTGGCTCCAGGGTATCTCGCGCAAGTCCCTCCCCCTGAGGCGGGCAGAACCGAGTGGGACTACCGATTGCTCGCAGATGGTGGCTACTCGTTGGTCTTCGGCCTTGAGCTCCCGCTCTACGATATGCTGTACCCATACTACTCGTGGCAGAACGAGACAGAGACTTGGAACTTCGACGATTAGATCGCCTAACACTTATGAGGCCCCCCAGCGTCAATAGGCGGAGTTTATCTGTCGCGAGGCGTGTCACCTCCCGTTGAGTGCGCGATTGATCTGGTGGTCCCTGGCTTCGTTTCGGGCATCAGGCGCGGGTCGCTGGGACGCTGCACCAAACACTTATTGAGGATCAGTAGCCGTGGTCCCCGCGGTGCTGCAGCGGGGCGGCGTAGCCCCGGGCGTGTGTGCCCGGAGCGTCCTAGAAACACATCGGTTCCCTCGTGCCGTCCCATTCAAAGGTTGCTGGCTCAGTGCGGCTGTCCAGTGAGATCCGGGTTCGGGGGAGGGGCAGAGTCCTTTGAGATCAGATCGAGTAAGCGAAACGGAGAGAGGGCGCGTGTCGAATCAAGTCATCGGGCTGCCGGGCGCTCGGCCGAAGATCCACGGGCGCGGTCGAGGCCGCATGACCTGTCGTGCTGCGTTGGGATCTGATGGCGGCTCGGCCCATGTGGCTCGAGTTAGGAAACGGGCTCACGCGCCCTCCTCCTTGGTGTGTTGTCAGGCAGCCAGAAAGCGCTCCATGTCGAAGGCGGTCTTGCGCCGCAGGATGAAGTAGACGCAGCGGCCGAGCTTGTGCGCCAGGATGCTGAGCGCCTTGCCCTTGCCGTGCTTGCGTTGCAGACGGGCATGCAGTCTCTTCCCCGGCTCGTTGTTGCGCAGGAAGAGCACCGCCGCTTCGGAGAAGGCCCACTTGAGATGCACGTTGCCGATCTTGGCGCCGGACGTGCCGCTGCGCTTGCCCGCCGACTCCGAGGCGCACTTGATCAGCCGCGAGTAGCTGGCGAAGTCCTGCACGCGCGGAAAGCGCGCGATGTCCTGGATCTCGTAGAGGATCGTCATCGCCAGGATCTTGCCGATGCCCGGCACCGAGCGCAGCCGATGGAAGGCGTTGACGTCGTGCTCCTTGGCGCGGTTGACGAGGAACAGTTCCATGCCCCGGATGATCTCGTCGTAGCTGTCGAGCAGATCCAGGTCGACATCGACGCTCTTGGCTGTGCTG
>QNBX01000142.1 GCA_003644265.1 Planctomycetota bacterium | reverse complement strand
TGAGCGCGGAACTGATCGTCGCCCGAGGCCACCCCCACGTAGGCGTCGGGCACGGGCATGAGGCTCTCCGCGCTCACGACGCTACCGGAGATGGACAGACCGGGCTGCAACGTCAGCACCAGCGCGTCGCCCGCGGCCACGGGATCCAGCACCAGCCGCGGGTAGCGCTGGCCGCCCGCCACGAGCACCAGCCGCACACCCGCGCGCGCCGCCAGCGAGAAGCGCCCATCGGCGCCCGAGCGCGAGCGGTCCAGCACGTCCGGACCCAGCCGGCTGGCGAGGCGGGCCTGCCAGTGATCGTCGTCCGCCAACAGGCCCACAGGCTCACCGGCGATGGGCGAACCGCTCACGTCGAACAGCCTGCCGCTGACGGTGGACGTGGTGCCCGGGCCCGCCAGGGCGAGCTGGGGATCGATGGCGGAGCCCCTCAGCGGCGAAGCCTGGCCCCCCAGCTCGGCCAGGGGGCCGCGGTCGGCGGCGTCCGGGCGACCCTCGGAGCTCGCGGGCAGCTCCATGGCCCCATCGGGCGCAGCTGCGCTTGCGGACCCGGGAGCGGCCACATTCGGCGCCGGCGCCGCGTCATCGAGCAGCAGCAGCGCGCCCCCCAGCACGAGGGCCACGGCCAGGGTGGCGAGCAGGATCAGACGGACGGTCATGGCAGCTGGTGGACTCCTTATGAAGCGTAGCAGCGGGATCGCCCCTCGGGTGACATGGCAGGCCCGGAGACGGGGGGCAGGGACCATCCGCTCGGGGCGCATGTGGCCGCCATCCCGCGCGGGTGCCGCCCGCCACGGCCATGAATACGACACGCTGCCCGGGCGGCGTGGGCGCGAGAATGGGGCCGCAGCACGCGGGATCCCGGCCCCGGCGAACCGACCCCGCCCGCAACCCGCTCGCCGGCGGAGGACCGTGTCGTGACCCCCGGCCCGTTTGACCCCCACCCACGCGCCCCCCACGCGCGCGCTCCCCGTCCGCTCCACCCGCCAGGCGCGGCGCGACGGGCCATCGCCACAAGCAGCCGCGCCCGCTCGGGGCTCTCGCGGCGACGCCGGCAGACGGCGCTCACGCAGCCCCAGGTCGGCAGCGCGCTCGGATCCCTGCTGGGGCTGGCCCTGGTGCTGGGGCTGCTGGCCGCCGTGGCCTGGTTACTGATCTCACCCGGCGGCGACGGCGGTCCGGCGGGCGCGGTGGGCGGCGTCGGCGGCGGCGCGCCCGACATGCAGCTACCGGGCATGCCGGTGACCCAGACCGAGCGGCTCGCGCCCGACGAGTTCGCGGACGAACTGGCGACGGGCGACGAGCTGGCCACGGCCCAGGCCATCGCAGACATGCTGGCGCTCAACGACTACGCGCGGCGCGAGATCCCCGGCCGGCTCGTCATGCGCGACGGCGGCCGCCCGCCCGAAGCGCTGGCGCTGTACGCCCGGACGTGGCGCCCCGACCCCGAAGTGCGGCGCATCAGCATGCAGACCCTGGGCGATCAGATGTCCGAGGGACAGCGCGGGCTGTCGCTCGGTGACACCTCGGACCTCATCACCCGAGCCACGCGCATCGAGGCCGACGCCGACGGCAGCTTCGTCATGCCCAACTTCCCGCTCGACGGCGCCTTCATCCAGGTCGAGAGTGAGCTGGTCTACCAGCCCGAGCCGTTGCGCTACGCCGGCGACGAGGACGAGCTGCTGGTGCTGCTCACGCGCGCCGCCGTCATCGAGGGCACGGTGCGCCGGCCCGACGGTTCCCCCTTGGCGGGCGCGACCGCCAAGGGCATCAACCGCGTGGACCCCTACGCCTTCCTCGACGAGGGCATGCTGGTGGTGGAGCTGGCCCGGGTCGAGGCGGACGAGCAGGGCCTCTTCCGCATGGCGCCCGTACCCGTGGGCATCAGCCTCAAGCTGCACGTGGGCGACCGCGAGGGCGCGCTGCAGTCGGCGCTGGTCGAGGTGCCCGAGCTCGCGCCCGGTGAGCGCTGGCAAGTCGAGGTCACCCTGGTCGCGGGCTGCACCCTGGCCGGTCGAGTGCTGGACGAACAGGACGCGCCCGTGCAGGGGCTCACGGTGCACCTGCAGCCGGCGTCCATCAACCTCTCGCGCCTGGACGAGCTGGGGCGCGTGGCCAACGACGAGCAGGAGACCGACAGCGCCGGTGCCTTCGCGTTCACGGGGCTTCCCGACGGCGCCTACCTGATCATGCTGGGCAGCACCGACTATCTGCTGACGCGCAGCGAGCGGCTGGAGGTATCGGGTGGCGAGCAACGCGACGACATCCTGCTGCTCGCCGAACTCGGCGCCACGCTGCGCGGGCGCGTGCTGGACGCGGACGGCGAGCCCATCACCAGCGCCCTGATCCGAGCCGCCGCGCCGCCGAGCTTCATGAGCATGCGCGCCAGCACCGAGCGCGGCCTGCGCCCGCAGGTGCCCGTGGACGAGCAGGGGCGCTTCTCGTTCAGCGGCTACGAGCCGGAGAAGGTGCGCGTGTGGGCCACGGCGCCGGGCTTCGTCAACACGCACCTGGACGCCCAAGCAGGCGGCGAGGAGATCGTGCTCGAGATGCAACGCGAGACCGCCATCTCGGGCATCGCCATGTCGCTGGTCGACGGCGAACCCCTGACCGAGTACACCCTGCGCGCCACGCCCTCCGGGGGGCTCTTCAGCATGAGCGCCATGCTCGAGATGGAGGAGCGCATGACCAATCGCATCGCCCCGCTGCACGTGCGCGACGCGCTGGGTCGCTTCTCGATGCCCGCCGTCCCGCCCGGCACCTACGACCTGCACGTCAGCGCCAAGGGCTTCGCCCGCGCGTCGCAGCTCGAGGTCGAGGTGTTGCCCAGCGAGGGCGCTCGCGGCGTCATCTTCATGGTGCAGGAGGCGGCCAGCGTAGTCGGCACCGTCATCTCCAGCCGCAGCGGCCTGCCCCTGGCCGAGGCCACCGTGAGCACGGGCCGCACGGACATGATGAGCGCGTGGACCGACGCCTTCGAGGGCGGCAAGCTCTCCGCCCGCAGCGACACCGAGGGGCGCTTCGAACTGAGCGGCCTGGGCACGGAGCCCGTGTCACTGAGCGTGAGCCACCGCACGCACCAGCCGCTGACCATGGAGAAGCTGGCCCTGCGCCCCGGCCAGCAGCTCGACGTCGGCCTGGTGCGCCTGTCGACCGGCGGCGCCATCTGGGGCCGCGTCACCGACGAGCGCGGCAGGCCCGAGCCCGGCGTCAGCATCATGGCCGCCGAGGCCACCGGCAAGTCCATGCGCCGCGACTCCACCGACGAGCAAGGCATGTATCGCGTGGAGGGCCTGGCGCCCGGCAGCTACAGCGTCATTCGCATGGACTTCAGCATGTCGATGGACAGCGACAGCGCCGCCGGCTTCATGCAGGACATGCTCTTTGAGACGGCATCCCTGGCCGCCGATGAGGAGCTGCGCGTCGACCTGTCCAAGGTCCGCGAGGGCGGCACGCGCCTCGCAGGCCTGGTGTCGTCGGCCGCGGGACCCGAGGCCGACGCCGTGGTCTGGATCGTGCGCGAGACCGGCGGCACGGCCACGCGCTTCGGCAGCACCAACGCCGTCGGCGAGTACCACTTCGACAACCTGCAGCCGGGGCGCTGGCTGTTGCAGGTGCTGCCATCGGGCGAGACCTTCGGCGGCGGCGGACAGCCCAGCTCCCCCGTGATCGAGCCGGTGGTGATCGGCGGACAGCCCAGCCAGCGCCTCGACGTCGACGTACCGGGCGGCGTGCTGCGCGGCCTGGTGCTGGCGGCCCAGGGCGGCGAACTGCTCGAGAACGTCCGCGTGGTGCTCGAGCGCACGGACGACGGCCGACCCTCCAGCCGCTTCATGGACGCCCTGGGCGGGCGCGTGGGCGAGGCCTGGAGCAACGCCCGCGGCGAGTTCCAGTTCCAGCACCTGCCCACGGGCTCCTACACCGTGATCGCCGGCGGCCAGAACATCGTGGGGCTGGGCCAGGCCGGCTGGGGCACCCGGCGGGTCGAGAACATCAGCGTCAGCGACGGCTCCGTGGGCCTGACCCTGAAGGTGGAGCTGGAGCCCGGCGGCGCCATCAGCGGCCGCGTGAGCGACTCCCGCGGCAAGCACCTGAGCGGCGTGCCGGTCTGGGGACGCAACGACGCCACCGGCCAGTGGCTGGCCAACCTGGCGGAGGTCTCCACCGACGGCACGGGCAGCTACAGCCTCAATAGCCTGGGCGCCGGCAGCTGGACCCTGGCCCTGGGCGGCGAGACCCATGCGCTCACCCTGGTGAGCGGCATCATCGTCAACGCCGGCAGCGAGGCCACCCGCGACGTCACCTTGAAAGACGGCGTGGAGGTGTTCGTCGACCCGGGGCCCTACGATCCCTATGAGCTGCTCCCGCTGGTGCTCGGGCCCGACGGTCGGCTGCCCACGCAGCTCGTGTCGATGAACCAGCTGCTGGGTGCGGGCGCGCAAGCGGGGCACATCCGCGTGGGTCGCGTGCTGCCCGGCGCCTACGAGCTGTCGGTGCTGCGCGGCAGCGAGGTCGTCCACCAGGCCAACATCAAGCTGTCCGGCGGTGAGCCCCGCTTGACCATCGTGCTGGGCCAGGATCCCTAGTCCTTCACGCTCTCCGCACCGCGCTGAGGGCCGCCGAGCAGGCCCTGCGCCGCCCTGACGGTCTCGCAAATCCATGCTAGTCTTGAAGTGTCTCCAAGTTCGTCGAGCGGGCACATGGCCACTGCATCACTGAACCGTCTCATCACCGGATTGCGCGCTCGCTACCACATGTGGAGCGGGCTGCGGGCCTACCGCCACGGTCGCGTGCGCACGGCCAGCCGGCACCTGGACGAGGCCCTCTCGCACGGCCATGAGTCGTTCACCGCGTTCCTGCTGGCAGGCAAGATCGCCTGGCGCGAGCGCGACCTCGGCCGCGCCGCCGAGTGCTTTCACCGCGCCCGTGAAGCCGACCCGGCGCGCTTCCAACTCGAGGGTTTCCCGGACGACTTCCTGGCCACCCTGCGCAACCAGCCCAACCAGTTGCCGCCGCTGCGGGTGCGCATCCAGATCGAGACGGGCGTGCCCCGGCCCGCCCGCCGCAGCCAGCGCGTGGCGGCTCCGCGCGCCGCCGGCCCCGAGGCCTCCTACGCCTCACCCGAAGAAGAGGCCCGGCTGCGCGATCGCCCCGCCATCCAGCCGGGCGAGGGCGGCGAGGTCGACTGGGACGCCGAGGCCCGCGGCCTGTTCGACGACTGAGCCCTCGCGGCTCACGCGACAGGTGGGTTGACTGACCTGCTGCCGGTCTCCGAGCCGGGTTCCCGCAGCCTCGAGCGAGCGAGCAGGACGCAGGTCCCCGCCGCGGAACCAGCCTGTCGCGAGCGCGGGCGCGACAGGCTGGCCAGCGGCCCCGTCTTTCTGGGATCATCGGTGGACATTCTAAGCCCCTCGTGAGCCCGCCCCCATGGCCGCCGCAGCTGACCTGAAGCGCACTCCCCTGACCGGCCGCCATGAGGCCGCCGGCGCCCGCCTGGTCGACTTCGCCGGGTTCGCCATGCCGGTGCAGTACGAGGGCATCATGGACGAGGCCCGGCGCGTGCGCGGCCAGGCCGGCCTGTTCGACCTGTGCCACATGGGCCGCGTGCGCATCACCGGCGATCGGCGCGAGGAGGCGGCCCAGTTCCTGGTGCACGTCAACGTCGAGAAGATGAAGCACGGCGCCATCCGCTACAGCGTCTTGGCCCGCGACGACGGCACCACCATGGACGACGTGCTGATCTACCGTGACGTCGACGAGGTCTTCTTCTGCATCAACGCCGGCAACCGCGCCCGCGACATCGAGTGGATGCGCGACGTGGCCGCCCGCTACGACTGCGAGCTCGAGGACCAGAGCGACGAGCTGGCCATGATCGCCATCCAGGGGCCCCGGTCGGCGGAGACAGTGGCGCCCCTGTGCAGCGGCGACGCCGGCGCGCTCAAGTACTACAAGTTCTATCGCGGCACGGTGTGCGATGTGCCCGCCATGATCTCGCGCACGGGCTACACCGGCGAGGACGGCTACGAGCTGTACTTCGCCGCGTCCGAGGCCACGCGCATCTGGGACGCGCTGCTCGAAGCGGGCAGCGCCTTCGGCGTCACGCCCATCGGCCTGGCCGCGCGCGACACCCTGCGGCTCGAAGCGGGCATGGCGCTCTACGGCCACGAGCTCGACGACAGCACCAACCCGGTCGAGGCCGGTGTGATCTTCAAGGCGCTGCCGCACAAGAAGGAGTTCAGCGGGCGCGCGGCGATCGAGGCCATGCTGGAGGCCGGGCCCGAGCGGGTGCTGGTGGGCTTCACCACCGAATCCAAGCGCGTGCCGCGCCAGGGCTACGACCTGGTGACCGTGGACCACACGCCGGTGGGCACGGTCTGCTCCGGCTCGCCCTCCCCCACCCTGGGAATCAACATCGGCACGGCCTACGTCGCGGTGCCCCACGACAGCCCCACCACGGAGCTGGCCATGGACATCCGCGGCGTGCGCCACCCCATCAAGCTGCACGCCCTGCCGTTCTACCAGCGCGAGCGCTGACGGCGACGACTGGACACCACACCGCAGGCCCGAAACACACGCCCCACACGCCGTACAGCTCGCGGCGCATAGCAGGCAGCACACACAGGACCACACGCCGTACAGCTCGCGGCGCACTCAAACGCACAGCACCCGATCCACGCGCCGCGGACACCTCGGCGCATCACAGACCGCAGCGCCCCGCACCCGGGGCCTCTCACTGGAGCGCGACACGCCATGAGCAACCCCACCGACCTGAAGTACACCGATGACCACGAGTGGGTCCGCATCGAGGGCGACGTAGCCACGGTGGGCATCACCGCCCACGCCGCACAGACCCTGAGCGACCTGGTCTTCATCGACCTGCCCGAGGTGGGCGACGACCTCACCAGCGGCTCGAGCTTCGGCGAGATCGAGTCGGTCAAGGCCGTCTCCGATCTGAACGCGCCGATGGACGGCGAGGTCGTGGCGGTGAACGACGAGCTGGCCGACAACCTGACCGACGTCGCGTCCGACCCCTACGGAAAGGGATGGATGGTCAAGATCAAGTTCAGCGGCTCGCTCGACGGCATGATGGACGCCGCCGCCTACGAGGCCCACGTCGCCGCCGCCAGCTGAGCAGCGTGTCGGCCGCTGACAGAGGCCGCCACAGCCTGCCTGCCAGCGTCGATCGCTGAGCGCGCCGCCGCCGGGCGACGGCCCTCACCGGCGCATGGCGTACGCATCAGGCAGCAAACGAACATCGAGACACCGCAAGCCGAACCCACAGGCCGCACGCCGGCCACCAAGCGAGAAGAGCGTTGAGTTACGTGCAGCACACCGCGGACGACCGCGCCGCCATGCTGGCCACCATCGGTGTCGACTCGGTCGACGACCTGATGGCCTGCATCCCCGAAGACATCCGCTTCAACGGCCCGCTCCCCATGGAGCGCTCGCTCACCGAGGACGAGCTGTTTCGGCACCTGAAGCAACTGGCCGACAGGAACATCTCGGCCGACTCGCACCCCAGCTTCCTGGGCGCGGGCGCGTACCACCACTTCTGCCCTGCGCTGGTGGACAACCTGCAGCAGCGCAGCGAGTTCTGGACGGCCTACACGCCCTACCAGCCCGAGGCCAGCCAGGGCTCGCTGATCACCATCCTCGAGTGGCAGAGCATGATCTGCCGCGTCACGGGCATGGAGGTCTCCAACGCCAGCCTGTACGACGGCGCCACGGCCGTGGTGGAGGCGGTCATGATGGCCCTGCGCATCAAGCGCAAGGCCACGCGCGTGGTGGTCAGCGAGGGCGCGCACCCCGACGCCATCGGCTGCCTGCGCACCTACCTCAAGCAGCTCAAGATCGAGCTGGTGACCGTGCCGCTGGTGGACGGCGCCACGGACGCCGCCAGCCTGAGCGCCGCGGCCGGCGAGGCCGGCGACACCGGCGCGGTGGTGATCCAGAGCCCCAACTTCGGTGGCGTGGTGGAGGACGTCAAGGCGGCCTGCGACGCGGCCCACGAGGTCGGCGCCATGGCCATCGTGTCCGCCAACCCGGTGGCCCTCTCCGTGCTGGAGGCGCCCGGCAAGCAAGGCGCCGACATGGTCTGTGGCGAGGCCTCCTGCATGGGCAACCAGCCCTGGTACGGCGGCCCCGGTGCGGGCTACCTGTGTGCGCGCATGCAGGACGTGCGCCAGATGCCCGCGCGCATCGCCGGCGAGACCGTTGACCGCGCGGGCCGCCGAGCGGTAGTGCTCACCTTCCAGACGCGCGAGCAGCACATCCGCCGGGCCAAGGCCACCAGCAACATCTGCACCAGCCAGCAGCTCATGGCCTTGCGCGCCACCATCTGGATGGCGCTGCTGGGCAAGCGCGGCTTCGTGGAGCTGGGCGGGGTCAACCTCTCCCGCGCGCACTACGCCGCCGACGCCATCGCGGCCCTGGACGGCTATCAGTTGGTCTTCCCCGAGCGCGCCTTCTTCAACGAGTTCCTGGTGCGCACGCCGCGGCCCGCGGCCGAGATCAACCAGCGCCTGATCGACGAGCACGGCATCATCGGCGGCTTCGACATGGCGCGCGTGGACCCCGCGCGCGACCACGAGCTGCTGCTGGCCGTCACCGACATGAACACCGCCGAGCAGATCGACGCGCTGGTGCTCGCGCTTGGAGCGCTGAGTTGAGCACCTCGACACCACCCGCCGATGAGCGCATCGCCGCCGGCAAGCCATCCGCCCTGTATGCATCCGCATCCGACACCCAGCACGGCCGCCTCGCCATGAGCCAGCACGACTTCACGCCCTCACCCGCCGTGGGCCCGAGCCCCGAGAGCAGCGGCAACACCAACCCCGACGTGCCCGAGCTGGGCGAGCCGCCGCTCACCATCTTCGAGCTGACGGTGCCCGGTCGCCGCGGCGTGCTACCGCCCCCCGCGGGCGTGCCGGCGGTCGATCCCGCCAGCGTGCTGCCCGACTTCGCGCGGCGCAGCGACCCCGCCGAGCTGCCCGAGGTGGGCGAGCTGGACACCCAGCGCCACTACACGCGCCTGTCCACGCTCAACTTCTCCATCGCCAACTCGTTCTATCCGTTGGGCTCGTGCACCATGAAGTACAACCCGCTCATCAACGAGCGGGTCTGCGCCTTGCCCGGCCTCGGCAGCCTGCACCCGCTGCAGCCCGACGACCAGGTCCAGGGCATGCTCGAGCTGTGCTGGCGCACCGAGGAGCTGCTCAAGGCCGTCAGCGGGCTGGACGCCGTGTCGCTGCACCCTGCGGCGGGCGCCCACGGCGAGCTCACCGCGCTGATGTGCATGCGCGCCTGGCTCGACGACAACGACGGCGCCCACAAGCAGGTCATCCTGGTGCCCGACAGCGCTCACGGCACCAACCCAGCCTCCTGCACCATCGCCGGCTTCAAGTCCAAGGAGCTCAAGAGCGACGCCCGCGGCCGGGTCGACATGGGTCACCTGGCGCAGGTCATCGGCGACGGCAAGGACATCGCCGGCCTGATGATCACCAACCCATCGACCCTGGGTCTGTTCGAGCCCAACATCGCGGCCATCTGCCAGGCCGTGCATGACGCAGGCGGGCTGGTCTACATGGACGGCGCCAACATGAACGCCATCCTGGGCCGCACGCGCCCGGGCGACTTCGGCGTCGACGTGATGCACTTCAACCTGCACAAGACGTTCAGCCAGCCCCACGGCGGCGGCGGCCCCGGCGCGGGCCCCATCGCCGTGTGCGACAAGCTCACGCCGTACCTGCCCGTGCCCAAGATCGCGCGTGAGGACGACGGCGCGGGCGGGCATCGCTTCCGTGTGGTCGAGAGCTCCGAGAAGTCCATCGGCCGCACGCGAGGCTTCATGCTGCACGCGGGCGTCATGGTGCGCAGCTACGCCTACATGCGCGCCAACGGGCCGGAGGGCCTGAAGGACATCGCCGACAGCGCCGTGCTCAACGGAAACTACTTGCGCGTCCGGCTGCGCGAGATCTTCACCTGCTGGATCGACGAACCCTGCATGCACGAGTTCGTGGCCACCGGCAGGGACCTGCCCAACGGCGTCAAGACCACCGACATCGCCAAGCGCCTGATCGACTACGGCGTCCACCCGCCCACGATCTACTTTCCGCTGATCGTGCCCGAGGCGCTCATGATCGAGCCCACCGAGACCGAGTCGAAGCAGACCCTCGACCGCTTCGTGGAGATCATGACCACCATCCGCGAGGAGTGCGACACGCGCCCCGAGACGCTCAAGACGGCGCCCCACACGCGCATCATCGGGCGCCCCGACGAGGTGCGCGCGGTGAAGGAGCCGAAGGTCACGGTGTGAGTCAGCGCGGCCCCGCGATCGATCACGCCAGCCGTTCGCGCCCGCGCACGGCCGCCGTCTCGCTCGCGCTGCTGCATGGCTTGGCGCACCTGCCCATGCCCGTGCTGCACGTCCTGGGCAACCTGGTCGGCTGGGTCGGCAGCCGCATGGCCCGGCGCTCCATGCGCCGCGCCGGCATCACGCTCAAGCTGGCCCTGCCGGAGCTGAGCGACGCCGAGCGCCTGCAGCTCGCCCGCCGCAGCCTGCGTCATGTGGGCTGCGCAGGCATGGAGTTCGGGCTCATGTTCGGCGCCGGCCGCGCGCGCATCAACCGCCTGGTCAAGCGCGTCATCGGCCGCGAGCTGTTTGAACAGGCCGTCGCCGAGGGCCGGGGCGTGCTGCTGCTGAACATGCACCTGGGCTGCTGGGAGATGGTGGGCATCTGGGCCTCCATGCAGCACGCCGTCACCGGCATGTACCGACCACCGCGCGTACGCGAGCTCGACGACGCCCTGCGCGTCGGCCGCAGCCGTTTTGGTGCCACGCTGGTCGCGGCGGGCTACGACGCCGTGCGCGGCCTGCACCGCGGGCTGCGCGCCGGGCACATCTGCGTGCTGCTGCCCGACCAGGACCCGGGCGCCGGCAACGGCATCTTCGTGCCCTTTCTGGGCGCGCCCGCCAACACCGGCACCCTGGCCGCGCGCCTGATCGCCCGCAACAACCCCGTGGTGCTGCTCGGCCGCGCCAAGCGCCTGCCCTGGGGCCGCGGCCTCGAGCTGGAGTTCCGCGAGGCGCCCGAGGCCTGCTACTCCCAGGACCTCGAGGAGGCCACCGTCGCCATCAACGCCGCCGTGGGCCAGATGGTCCGCGAGTTCCCCGAGCAGTACCTGTGGCGGTATCGCAGGTACCGCAACGGGCCGCAGGGCTACCTGGACCCGTACCGGTTGGACGGGCTGCCGAAGAAGAGCTCGAGCCCGGGGCAGGACGGGTAGCGCCGGGGCGGGCGGTGGCAGGGCGGGCGGTGGCAGGGCGGGTAGCGCCGGGGCGGGTAGCGCCGGGGCGGGCGGTGGCAGGCCGAATGGCGGCAAGGCGGGCGACCGCGGGAGTGAGCTGCGCCAGCCGGTCGGTGGAGCGGGCGAGCGCGCCCGCGTCACACACGATCAACCTGTGGCCCTCAGTCGGTAGGCCCCACGATCAGCCGACTCGAACCAGGCAGCGCCGCAGATGAGCCGCGACCGCTCGCGCGTCGTTTCCCCCTTGGGGCCTGACGCAGCCGGAGCACGGCTGGCGCCCCTGCTGGCCCACCCCCGTTGGCG
>QNBX01000141.1 GCA_003644265.1 Planctomycetota bacterium | reverse complement strand
GGCGCGCACCAGGGTACCGAGTACTGAGCCGCCCGGGCGCGCCCGCTTGGTATCGTCGAACACCACCTCACCGGAGCCCACCGTGGCCGCCACCTCAACCAACATCGCCGTGTTCATCGACCTCGAGAACGTGGCCATCGGCGTGCGCGAGGCCAAGCTCGAGACCTTCAAGATGGACCTGGTCATGGCGCGCCTGCTCGACAAGGGCAACGTCATCGTGCGCAAGGCCTACGCCGACTGGGGCCGCTTTGCCGAGTACAAGCGCCCGCTGCACGACTCCGGCGTCGAACTCACCGACATGCCCAGCTCGACCTCGCGTGGCAAGAACTCGGCCGACATCAAGATGGTGGTGGACGCGCTGGAGCTGTCGTTCACCAAGCCGCACATCGACACCTTCGCGCTGATCAGCGGCGACTCCGACTTCTCGCCGCTGGTGGCCAAGCTGCGCGAGAACAACCGCTACACCATCGGCGTGGGCGTGAAGGCCAGCACCAGTCGCATCCTGATCAACGCCTGCGACGAGTTCATCATCTACGACGACCTGGCGCGCGGCCGCAAGAAGCGCAGCAGAGGTCTGTCGCGCCTGCCCGAAGAATCCCGCGAGGCCTTCGAGCTGCTGCTCGAGTCCGTGGCCGCCCTGCAGCGCGAGGGGCGCAACATGCACTCCTCGCTGGTCAAGGAGACCATGAAGCGCAAGCAGCCCCAGTTCTCCGAGGAGTTCCACGGGTACTCGTCGTTCAACAAGCTGCTGGAGGAGGCGCGCAAGCGCGGCCTGATCGAGCTGGCCAAGGACCCCAAGAGCGGCACCTGGGTGGTGACCGAGGTCTCCGAGGCGACCGAGGCGACCGAGCCGACCGAGCCGACCGAATCGACGGAAGAGGCGGCCGCTCCCAAGCCCAAGCGGTCCACGCGCAAGCGCACCCGGAAGAAGGCCGCCAAGTAGGCAGGGCCGCGGACATGGCCGACGCCGCCCGCCGCCGACGGCGTACACGCCCCCGACCGTACGCACGCCGGCGCGCTGAGGACGCGACGGCGTGACCCCGATCGACTGGGCGGTCTTCAGCGCGTACCTGGCGCTGGTGATGTGGATCGGCGTGCGCGCCGGCCGACACGTGCGGGGCGCCGCGACCAGCAGCGCGGATGGAGCCGGCGGCGCCGACGCAGCGGACGAGTACCTGCTGGCCGGTCGCTCCATGTCCTGGTGGACCGTGGGCCTGTCGATCATGGCCACCCAGGCCAGCGCCATCACGGTCATCGGCACCACCGGCAAGGCCTTCGCCGACGGCATGGGCTTCGCGCAGTTCTACCTCGGGCTGCCCGTGGCCATGGTCATCCTGGCCTTCACCCTGCTGCCGCTGTTTCGGCGCGCGGGTGTGACCACGGCCTACGAGCTGCTGGGGCAGCGCTTCGACGAGCGCACGCGCCTGGCCACGGCGATCCTGTTCCTGGCGTCTCGCGGCCTGGCCCTGGGCGTGGTGATCTACGCGCCGTCGGTGGTGCTGTCGCTGCTGCTGGGCTGGAGCACGCCGGCCTGCGTGGGCGCCATGACCCTGGTGGCGCTGGGCTACACCGTGGTGGGCGGCCTGCGCGCGGTGATCGTCACCGACGTGTTGCAGATGGCGCTGGTGCTGGGCGGGCTGGTGCTGGCCGCCGCGCTCATGCTGAACGGGCTGCCCGCCGGCGCGAACCTGTCGGGCGTGCTCGACCTGGCCAGCGCCTCCGGGCGCACGCAGCTGCTGGACTGGTCGTTCGAGCCCAGCGAGAAGTACACGGTGTGGTCGGGGCTGCTGGGCGGGACCTTTCTGTTCCTGGCCTACTTCGGCTGCGACCAGAGCCAGGTGCAGCGGCTGCTGGCGGCGCGCTCCCTGACGGACGGTCGGCGGGCGCTGCTGCTCAACGCCCTGGCCAAGATCCCGCTGCAGCTGTTTGTGCTGTTCGTGGGCGTGCTGCTGTTCGGCGCCCTGCAGTTCGACGACGAGCAGCCGCTGCACTTCGACGGGCGCGTGGAGCCGGCCATCGAGGCCGCGGGGCTCGGGCCCGAGCTGGACGCGCTGCGCGAGCGACACGCAGCGGCCCTGGAGGCGCGCCACGCCGCGGCCCTGCCCGCCGCCCGCGCCGGCTGGGACCCGTCCGCCGACGGGCGTGACCAGGCCGCTTGGCTCGCCGCCCAGGCCGAGGTCGACGCCGCGCGAGCCGAGACCCTGGCGCTGGCGGAGCGCGCCGGGGTGGAGAACGCTGACGACACCAACCACGTCTTCCCTTGGTTCTTGGTGAACCGCCTGCCGCTGGGGCTAGTGGGCCTGCTGGTGGCCGCCGTGTTCGCCGCCGCCATGTCGAGCATCGACAGCGAGCTCAACGCCCTGGCCACCACCACCGTGGTGGACATCTGGCAGCACCATGTGCAGCCCGACGCCGACCAGCGCGGCCTGGTGCGCGTGGGACGCCTGGCCACCGTGGCCTGGGCGCTACTGGCCGCGGCCTTCGCGCTGCAGGCCGCCGCCCTCGGCTCGGTGATCGAGGCCGTGAACACCGTGGGCAGCTACTTCTACGGCTCGCTGCTGGGCGTGTTCGTGCTGGCCTTCGCGGTGCCGCGCGCCACGGGCCGCGGCGCCTTCTGGGGCCTGTTCGTCGGAATGGCCGCCGTGGGCGTGGCGCAGTCTGCGGACATCGCCTGGCTCTGGCTCAACCCCATCGGCTGCCTGGCGGCGGTTGCTGCGGGGGTCGTGCTCTCGGAGCGAGGGGACTGCCGAGCGCCCGTCGCTTGAGAACGTGTCGTCAGCCGGCGTTTGTCAGGCAGCGCCGGGGGCGGGTTGGTGGGCCGTGCGCTTTGGACACCACCGAGGACCCGGACTCCCCGCCCAATCCCCTTCCCTCCGCCCGCTGCACGGCGCATAATCCTTCAAATAATCTGAAGGTTCTTGCGCCGTGACCTATCGAGACACGCTGGCTGCCCGCGATGCCCTGCACGCCATTGCGGCGCGCCAGGGGGGCTATGTGACCAGCGCCCAGGCTCGCGGCGCGGGCTACGGACACTCTCACCTCTCCTATCATCTCGGCACCGGGCACCTGGAGCGGGTCGGACACGGCCTCTATCGCGTGCGGGCCATGCCCCTCGATGAGCACGACGAGCTGATCCGGCTGGCGCTGTGGAGTCGCGATCGGAGCGGCCAGCCGCGGGCGGTGGTCAGCCACGACACGGCGCTGCTGCTGCACGACCTCTCGGATGTGCTTCCGGGACAGACGCACCTCAGCGTGCCGCCGCAGTTCCGCAAGCCGACGCCAAAGAACTGCGTCCTGCACGTGGCCCGAGTCGAGGCGTCGGACCTGCGGCCCTGGACGGTGTTCTCGGTGACCACGGCCGGCCGCACGCTGGCTGACGCCGCAGACTCAGCGACCGTCACGACAGAGCTGCTCACCCAAGCCGTCACCCAGGCGCTGAGGCGAGGGCTGGTCACGGCCAAGGAGATGTCGCGACGCGCCGCCGCAGACCCGGCAGGGAGACTCGTCCTCGCCCTCGACACGGTCACAGGCAGCCGAGGAAAGCCGTGAGTCGGGAGTACGCCGACGGCGCGTCATTCCGACAGGCGCTCGAAGCCCGGCTCAAAGCAACGGCCGACGAACGCGGCGTCCCGCTCAACACGCTACGCCAGAAGGTGGTCATGGAGCGCCTGCTGGCGCGGCTGTTCAGCGAGCGCGGCGCAGCGTGGCGCCTCAAGGGCGGGTACGCCATGGAGCTGCGCCTCGGCGGGCGCGCACGCACCACCCGGGACCTCGACCTGGCGGTGCCGCCGATGGGTCCGTCCCCCGCCGGGGCGCACGATCTGCTGCTTGATCTGCTGAGAGATGCCGCGCTGCTCGATCTCGGAGACTTCCTCGAGTTCGCAGTCGCCGGACCCGGTGAAGCTCTGGCCGGTGGACAGGCGGGCGGGTTCCGGTTCTCCGTCGCGGTCACGCTCGGCGGCCGCAGCTACGTAGGCTTTCACGTGGACGTCGGTCTCGACGCCGAGCCAACCGAGCGACCCGAACCCGCCACCTGCGACGACCACCTGGGCTTCGCTGGCGTGGCGCCCGCGCGAGTCCTGCTCGTGCCTCGCGAGCGCCAGTTCGCCGAGAAACTCCACGCCTACACCCGCCCCTGGGGCGAGCGCGTGAACACGCGCACCAAGGATCTCATCGATCTGCTGCTCTTGATAGAGCTTGGGCTGACGGACCGAGACGCGCTCGTGCAGGCGTTGAGCCTGGTCTTCGGGCGGCTCTGCAGTCACCCCGTGCCACGGGTGCTGCCTCCGCCTCCGCCCGAGTGGGCCTCCGACTACGCGGCGCTCGCCCAGCATGTGCAGCTTGCTGAGACCGATCTTGGCGGAGCGTTCGAGCGGCTGGCCGCGTTCTGGAGGGAGCAGGAGCTTGGAGGCTTGTCAGCTCCAGGTTGAGAGAGGTCCGGCTGAACCGCCGAGGCTGGAGGAGCGGCGTTCGGTCGAGGTGGGAATACGAGCGTGGTTGCCTGGGTCAATCCTGAAGCTCCAATCCCGCTTTGCGGAAGGGATGCCGGTTGCCCCGCGGGAGCCGGAACTTCGTTCATCCGACCTCGGTGGCTCCATGACGATCGACCTGCGTTGCGTTCGCCGGGCACTGGCCATCTCCGTGAGTGTCGCGCTGGGAGCCTGCGCAAACACCACGATCCCCGAGGGCCCCTGGCCTCCTGTGCTGCACCTGCCCGCGCCAGGGGCGACCACTCTGCGCCTGGCCCGCCGGGACGCCACGCAGCATGGCCAGCGCTGGTCCCTGCACATGCGCACCGGGGAGGGCTACTGGTGCTGGCTACCCGATTCAGGTGGCCGGATCTCCGGAAGCCTCTGTGACCTGGAGTACCCCTACCCAATCACCTGGGAGCAACCGCCTATCCCCCTCGTAGCGCTAACGCTCGAACCGGAAGTGGGAAGAGCCTGGCTTGCGGCGATCGCCTCCTTGCCCCTGCGCTACGGCCCGAGCCCCGCGCCAGCCACCGTGATCGCCGACGTCAGCCCCGATGCGATCGACCCCCACGAATGGGATGCCAGGCTCACGCAGGCGCTGGTCCCCTGGGCCCAGGTCATGCAGGGCGGTCGGCAAGCCCGGCTAGGACTGTCCACCGAGGACGGACGTGTCGTGTTCCAACTCCAGCTGCCGGCGAATGGGATCCGACACTTCGAGCAGGACCTGGCGTCGTCGCTCGACGGGCTTAGGCCGATTCACTCCGGCGGGCCATTCACGCAGCGCAGCGACTGCGGCCCGACGTGGGCTCGAAGTCAGGGCTGGCGATAGTCACAACCAGCTTGGTGTGGAGTTGAGACTCGTGCCGCAGCCCTGCGCCCCCCGGGAATGTTCATCCGCCTGGCGCAGCATGGACCTTCGGAGCCGTAGGGCTCGGGTGGAGTCTCCCTACACCACACACTCAGGAGACGCGGCGAGAGCGCCCGCCCGAAGCGGCCGCGTCAGCGCTCGATGGCGCCCTGGATCACGCGGCGCAGCTCGCCGTCCGGACCGAGCACCAGCGTCGTGGGCAGGGCCAGGCGATCGACGTCCAACAGGTGCTCCAGCATCCACGGGCTCAGGAACACCGACTCGAAGTCGGCGCCTTGCTCGGCCAGGACCTGCACGGCGCGGGCGCGGTCGTCGGGGGAGTCAACGCTCACCGTCACCACGCGCGCGCCGTCCTCGCCGTCCAGCTGCACCAGGTCGGGCAGCTCCTGGCGGCACGCGGCGCACCAGGTGGCCCAGAAGTTGAGGTAGGTCTCGCCGTCGGAGCTGAGGTCGAGCTCGTGTTCCGCGCCCGTGACGTCCAGGGCCACCACGCGCGCGAGGTCGGCGCCCACGTCCACGCGCAATCCCGGCGGCGCCGGATCGGCGAAGGGCGACGGGCGCGGTTGGACCACGCGTGGCGTGCCCTCGCCCTGCACCAGCAGCACCCGGGCGCCGGAGGTCACCGCGCCGAAGTGCTCGAGCGCGCCGCCCGGCCAGGTCACGGAGAGTTGCCCCCCGTCCCCCTCGCCGAGGCCGCCCGCCGCTTGTCCCCCCTCGCCGAGGCCCGCTGGCCCCTGGCCCATTTCGCCCGAACCCGCCACACCCAATCCAAAGATCAGCTCAGGCGCGGACTGGCTCACGAAGCCCGATCCCAACGCCACCACTTGCGCCAGCACCTCGCCGCCGGGGCGGGTCAGGCGCACCACCGCGCCCGGGGCCTCGGCGGCGGCGGTGGTTCCTTGCACACGCACCTTCACGAAGCCCGGGTCGCCGCTGCGCTCGCGCCGTGCGTCGTTGCGGTACAGCCGATGCCGCGCGCGCGCGATGTTGTGCACGAACAGATCCGGGTCGCCGTCGTCGTCAAAATCGGCCACGACCGCGGCGCGGCCGTCGTTCGGATCGTCCAGGCCCGACACCGCGGACAGGTTGCTGAAGCTCCCCGCGCCGTCGCCGATGAACAGCAGGTCGCGCTCGAAGCCGCTGAACGAGAAGCCCTCGCTGAAGATCAGGCCCATGTGCTCGGTCTGGTAGGTCTCGCTGCCCGCGTCGTCGGCCACTACGCCATCGACCTCGTCGAGTGAAGACGCCACCACGTGGCGCCAGAACAAGCTTCAGGTGTCGGCGGCGGACTCGCCGCTGATGAAGCCGTTGGCCACGAAGATGTCCTGGCACCCGTCGAGGTCGGCGTCGAGGAAGCAGCTCGACCAGGCCCAGGCGGCGCCCGTGGCCCCGGCCTCGGCGGGCTGACGCTCAAAGCTGAAGTCGTCTCCCACGCGAAAGACCGAGTTGCCGCCGGCCAGCTTCTGCAAGGTACTGCCCACGCCCGCGTCGTCCTCGGGCACCAGCCGCGAAAGGATGCGGTTGCCAGCGGTCGACGACATGTTGGCCACGTACAGATCGAGCCGGCCGTCGCGGTCGATGTCGCCCCAGGCGGTGGCCATGCCGTTGCCCGGGTCGAGCACGCCCAGCTCGGCGGCGCGGTCGACGAAGTGCCCGTCGCCCTGGTTCTGCAGCAGCGCGTTCTCGCCGTAGTCGTTGGCCAGGTAGAGGTCGAGGTCGCCGTCCTCGTCATAGTCGGCGGCCGCGGCGGCAAAGGTCCAGCGGGCGTCGTCGGCGCCCCAGGCCGCGGCCACGTCTTCGAAGCGGCCGTCGCCGAGGTTGCGGTAGAGCGCGTTGGGCGTGCCGTTCTCGGCGTGGTACCAGCTCTCGGGGTAGATGGCGTCCATGCGGTTGTAGCTGCAGACGTAGATGTCGACCCAGCCGTCGCCGTCGAAGTCGCCGCCCACCAGGCTGAAGGCCACGTGGCGACCGTTCAGACCGCTGGCCTCGCTGACGTCGGTGAAGCCCTCGCCGTCGTTGCGGTAGTGGCGCATGGAGTCGCCCCCGGGCGCCCCGTCGGAGCGCGTCCAGCCCACGTGGCTCACCACCAGGTCGGTGTCGCCGTCGGCGTCGGAGTCAAAGAACAGACAGCCGGTGCCGTCGCGCTCAGCGCTCAAGCCCCAGGCCTCGGACGACTCGCTGAAGGTGCCGTCGCCCGCGCTCAGGTACAGGAAGCTGCGCCCGGTAGAGGGCACGAACAGATCCCAGCGCCCGTCGCCGTTGACGTCGCCGCTGGCCGCGCCGTTCCAGTAGAAGAGCGTCTGGCCGTCCTTGCCGAAGATGTCGCGGCGGTTGGCCACGCCGGCGCCGGCGGTGACGTCCACGAACAGCGGTTCGCTGCGGTGCTCGGCGGAGAGGCTCTCTGCGCTGAAGCGTCGCAGCCGCCAGCGGCCGCGCTCGCGCACCACGCCCGCGTGGCCCCAGAGCGTCAGCGCCAGGGGCCGACCGCCCTGCGCCAGACCGAAGGCCGAGAGCTTGAGGCGCACGCGGCCCTGTTCGATGGCGGCACGCTGAAACTCGGCGCCCTTCACCTTGATCACCACCGACTCGAGCATGGTGAAGACCGAGAGCAGCTGCTCGAGCGACGCCACGAAGCCGGCGGGACCCACGATGGCGGCGCCGGCCGGGTCGTAGCCGTCGCGCCGCGCGCCCAGGGCCAACAGCTCGGGCTCGAGCGCGGGCAGGGACGCCGGCGCGTGCCCGGCGAAGCCCTTGGCCAGCCAGTCATCGACCTGGCCGTAGTCGCGCCGACGCAGCACCGCGGCCAGCTCCACCAAGGAGTTGGCCACCGCCTCCGACATGTCCTCCACCACGTCGAGCGAGGTGATCGGGTCGCTCGGGGACGGCACGTCGATCGAGGTCGGCAGGTCGGCCTCGACCCGCGCCGCCGCCTGCGCCTGCTCGCTCGCGGCGCCCGCTGTCCCCGGCGCGGCGCCCGCTGCGCCCGGCGGCGTCGCACCCGCTGTCCCCGGCGGCGTCGCGGGCGCTGGCTCATCGCCTCCGCAGCCCGCCACGCACAGCAGCGCGGCGAAGGAGGCCAACAGAACCAGCGGACGGGGGCAGCGCAGGGAGAGCATCATCGGGAGCCGGAGCCAACGGTGGGGTGGACGGCGCAGTATGCCCCAGGGAGCCAACGGGGTCATGACCGGACGGACCGGACGGACCGGACGGACCGGACGCACCGGACGCACTGGACGCACTGGACGCACTGGGCGCACCGGGCGCACCGGACGCACCGGGCGCACCGGACAGGCTGAGCGACGGCGCGCGGACCGGACAGGCCGGGCGGCGGCGCGCGGCCGCCCAGACCCCGACTTGGCCCGACCCCGACGCGAGGTCAAGATGGACACCATGAGAACGCCCCCTCAAGCAGCCCGTGTCAGACGTCACCCGCGCTGGATGTCAGCGTTGGCCTCGATCCCCCTGGCCCTGGCCCTGGCCCTGCTCATGGCGTGCGACGCGAGCGAGCCCGCCTCCGGCCCCTCCACATCCGGTGCCTCCCCGACGGACATCGCGGACGACCTGCGTCGGGCGCGCGCGGCGGCCTTCTTCATCCCGGGCCCCCACCGCGATCTGAGCGAAGCGCGGCTGGCGCTCGCTCCCCTGGTGAGCCGCCCCGACGCGCGTCAGGACGACCTGGTGCGCGCCGCCATCGTCGAGTTTCACGACATGCTGTCCGACGAGCAGGTCGGCCAAGCGCTGGTGCAGCGCGCCGCGGCGCTCGGCGCGGACGACCTGAGCCTGCGCTGGATCCGCGGCAACTCCCTCTGGCGGCAGCTCGAGCTGGAGCAGGCCCTGGCGGACTTCCGCTTCCTGGTGGAGCACGATCCGGGCGACGCGGCGGCGCGCCTGCAGCTGGCCGACGTGGCCTCCGCCCTGGGCGATCTCGACAGCTCCACCGAGCAGTACCACGCCGTGCGCGCCCTGGGGCTGGGGCCCAACGGGCCGTTCTATGTGCAGGCCACGTACAAGCTCTTCTCGACGCTGTATCGCCTGGCGCGGGATGACGAGCAGCGCCAGGTCGCCACCGACCTGCGCATGGAGTACGACCGCCTCACCAAGGGCGGCATCGAGTCGGCCGACGACACCACGCTCTGGCTCGGGCGCTACGGGCACGTGCGTCCCACGCCGCCGCGGCCTCTGGCGGACGGCCCGCCGCGGGCGCCGGACTTTCCTTCGTTTGGCGAGAGCGCGAGCCTGGGTGGCGCCGCGTTGGGCGCCGCGCTGGCCGACCTGGACGGCGACGGCGCGCTCGACCGCCTGGTCTGGGGCGCGGACGGCATCAGCCGCGTCGGCGCAGGCTCCGAGCGCATGGCCATCGCTAACGGCGGCGCGCGCCTCGTGCTCCCGGCCGACCTGGACAGCGGCGACCCGGACCAGCCCGGCTACGCGCCGGCGCTCGAGCTGCTGGTGCTGCAAGGCGACGGCGCGCGCCTGCTGGACCGCGGCGCCGACGGCCGCTGGCATGCGGTGCCGGGCTTGCAGCTCGCGGACGACGCCGCCGTGCGCGACGCCGTGTTCGTCGACCTCGATCACGACGGCGGGCTGGACGTGGTGCTGGCCACCGAGCGCGGCCTGACCTGGATGCGCCACGACGCGCGCGAGGACGCGGGCCGGCTGCTCTTCTCGGACGCCACACCGGCGCTCTTCGCCCTGGGCGACTGCCGCGACGTGCTGGCTGCCGACGTGGACGCCAACCAGGCCGTGGATCTGCTGGCCGTGCTCGACCAGCGCCTGGTGATGCTGGCCGGTCTCTGGGGCGGCGTGTTCGAGGATCGCACGGACGACTGGGGGCTATCGGATGTGCGCGTCGACGCGCGCACGGCCGACGACGGGTTGTGGCTCCAGGACCTGGACGCCGACGGCCGCATCGACCTGTTGATCGCCACGCGCGACGGGCTCAGCGCGCGGCTGGGTGGCGCGGGAGGCTTCTCCGCGCCGCTGCTCGTGGCGCTCGACCGCGAGCTGCCCGCGAGCCTGCGCCTGGCCGACCTCGACGCCGACGGCGTGCTCGACCTGGTGGGCCGCGACGCCGACGGCAGCGTGCTGGCCTGGCGCGGTCCGCTGCTCGGGCGCGACGCGCCGCTGACCGCCGCCGCCCTGCACAGCGGCAACGACGGCAGCTTCCTGGCCCTGGCCGACGGCGACGGCGACCAGGCCCTCGACCTGCTGCTAGCCGGCCCCTCGGCCTGCGTCGAGGTCACGGGCGGCGCGCCCGCGGGCCAGGCCTTCACGCTCGTGCTCGAGGGGCACAAGGACAACGCGCGCGGCGTGGGCGCCACGGTCGAGCTGCTCGTGGGCGACCGCTACCAGCGCCTGTCGTGGGACGGTCGCCCGATGGTGCTGGGGCTGGGCGACCAGGCCCGCGCCGACGTGCTCTTCATCCGCTGGCCCAACGGTGTGCACCAGCGCGCCTTCGACCTCGCCGCGGGCACCTTGCAGCGCCTGCCCCAGGACGAGGGGCTCACCGGCAGCTGCCCGTTCCTCTACACCTGGAACGGCGAGACCTACGAGTTCATCTCGGACGTGCTGGGCACCGCGCCGTTGGGGCTGCCCATGGCGCCCGGGCTCATGGTGCCCTTCGACCACGACGAGTGGGTGCGCGTGCGCGGCGATCAGCTCGTGCCGCGGGACGGTCGGCTGGAGCTGGTGATCACCGAAGAGCTGCGCGAGGTGACCTACCTCGATCGGGTGCAGCTGCACGCCATCGACCACCCGGCGGCCGTCGAGATCCAGCCCAACGAGGCCTTCACCTTGCCGCCCTTCCTGCCTCATCACGTGCACACGCTGTCGGACGTGCGGGCGCCCGCGCGGGTCACGGCCGGCACCGGGCAGGACGTCACCGAGCTGGTGTCCGCCATCGACGGGCGGCACGCGCGCCCGTTCACGCCACGCGGCGCGCGCTATCGCGGGCTGGCCGAGCCCTGGTCGCTGGAGATCGAGCTGGCGCAGAGCGCCGACGAGCGCGCCGCCCTGGCCGCGGCGCCGCGCGTGCGCCTGGCTCTCACCGGCTGGCTGCTGTGGGGCGACGCGTCGGTGAACCTGTCCGCGGCGAGCCATCCCGACATCGCCTTTGAGCCGCCGCGTCTCTCGGTGCCCGACGGCGACGGCTGGCGCGCGGTGGGCCCGCCCATCGGCTTCGTAGCCGGCAAGACCAAGACCATGCTGGTGGACGTGACCGACCTGATCGACCACGCAGACCCGCGCCTGCGCCTCGACACCACCCTGGCCCTGAGCTGGGACGCCATCCGCGTGGTGCTCGACGACGACGACGCGCCCCTGGTGCAGACGGCCGTCGAGGCCTGCGTCGCCGAGCTCGCCTTCCGCGGCTTCAGCGCGCGCCTGGCCGACCCCAGCGGCGAGCACGAGGAGCTGTTCGTCTGGGACTCGCTCGACGCGCCCCGCTGGGATCAGCACCCCGGCCGCTACACGCGCTACGGCGACG
>QNBX01000140.1 GCA_003644265.1 Planctomycetota bacterium | reverse complement strand
GGCCGGTACACTCTGTGCTCAACAGGCTGCCTCCGTGATGGCGTGTAAGCGTTGCTCGATACACCGTTTATGCCAACCGGGGCAGCCTGTTTCTATGTCCGTCGTGAGAGATGCGGGCTAGCATGCCCGCTCCCGGCACGGACGGCTTGTCAGATCTTGCGGAACCCAGCAGGAAACGCCGACGGTCCGCCGGCCGTCAGGCGGGCGCCGACTCGGCTGCGGCGATCGCCCGCTCGCCCTCGCAGGCGTCGCGCAGCGCGTCGAGGTCGCGCTGCATGCACGTCTTCATGGTGCCCTTGAAGAGCAGACCGAAGATCGGGCCGGTGAGCTTGGCGATCAACGTCTGCGGCGTGCCCTTGAAGGTCCAGCTGACGCTGGTGCCGTCGCCCTCGGGAACGAACTCGAACAGCGTCTGGTAGAGCATGCCGCAGGAGTTGGCCTCGACGGTGTAGCGCCGGGGTGGGTCGAACCCGGTGACCCACATCTCTTCGACCGCCTCCTTCTTGAACATCACGCGCGTCTCGCGCCAGCGTGTGCCCTCGCCGAAGGGGGGGCATCGCTGAGGACTTCCAGGGCGGTGATGTCGGGGATGCGCTCGACGGCCTTGCCAAGATCGGTGAAGACCTCGAAGGCCTGCTCGATTGGCGCTGCCACGTGGGTGCTGACGATCAACGAAGACATGGCATCCTCAGAGGGGTTCTCGCGCCGAACTGCCTGATGCTAGCGCGCTTTCGTCGCGGGCGACAGGTGGGCCGCGGCCGCGCGGAGGCTCGGGAGACACCCGGGGCCTTGTCCACCCGCGGTCGGGTGTGTCTCTCCGCTGGTGCCATGACATGAGCTGCCGAGCGTGGGGCGGCTCCCGTTGCATCTGTTATGTTCTGGCGCCGGCGCGCGGCCCGCGGGCGCAGCGAGGGATCCCGATGTCCATGGTGAGCGCGTCGTGTGTCTGCTTGCTGCTCGCGCTTGCATTGGCGTGCGCTCCCGCGGATGGAAGCGAGACGCAGACTGCCGCGCCGCTTGACGACGAGGCTCCTGCGGGCGCCGAGGGAGCGGGCGCCGACGCCTCGGACGCGCCCATGCTCGGGCACTGGGCGCTGACGAAGGGCGCCACGACGCGCGCGGACGCGGACCCCGGCGCGGGCGCGGACCCCGGCGCGGGCGCGGGCAGCGGCATCTCGCGCGAGATGCTGGAGGCCATCGGCTATACGTCGGGTTCGGAGGTCGCGGGCGCGACCGCGGGTGTCACCGTGTACGACGAGACCCGCGCGGAGCCGGGCTTCAATCTCGTGCTCTCGGGCCACGCGACCGAGGTGGTGCTCATGGACATGGCCGGCCGAGTCGTCCATCGCTGGAGAGTCGACTTCGACGAGGCCTTCCCCGGCAACTCGATCGCGCCCGATCTATCGCAGCGCTTCTTCTGGCGACGCGCACGGTTATTGCAAGGCGGCGAGCTCATTGTTGTCTGGGAAGGGCTCGGCATCGCCCGCCTCGACCGCGACTCGAACGTCGTCTGGGGCCACCTCACCACCGCACATCACGACGTTGACTTCGACGGCGATGGCGCGCTGCTCGCGCTCGCGCGCCGCGTTCGCCTCGTCCCGTGGATCCACCCGACCGAGCGCGTCCTCGACGACGTCGTGATCGTCTTTGCGCCCGATGGCAGCGTGCGGCACGAGATCTCGATCGCCAAGTGCCTCGAGAACTCGTCGATGCAACACGTCCTCGAGGGTTGGTCGCCCGACCAGCCAACTCGCGCCGACGTCTTCCACACCAACACGCTGCAGTGGCTTGACGGCAGCCTGGCCCACCGCTCTCCCGTGTTTGCGCGCGGCAACTTGCTGATCTCCATGCGCGAGTTGCACCTGCTGGCGATCCTCGATCCTGAGGCGCGCCGTGTCGTCTGGAGTCGCAGCGGCTCGTGGCGCCGCCAACACGAGCCGGTCCTGCTGGAAGGCGGGACGATGCTCGTCTTCGACAACATGGGCAAGCCCGGGCGCTCGAGCATCCTGGAGATCGACCCGCTGACAGGCGCTGAGGCCTGGCGCTACCAGTCCGAGACGCCGGGTGTGTTCTTCAGCGGGATCTGCGGTTCGAACCAGCGCCTCGACAACGGCAACACGTTGATCACCGAGTCGACCGCTGGCCGTGCCTTCGAGGTCACGCCCGCCGGCGAGATCGTCTGGGAGTGGATCAGCCCGTACCGCGCGGGCGAGCAGCGTGAGTTTGTCGCGACGCTGTTCGAGATCGTGCGGGTGCCCCATGAGGCTGTGGAGAGCTGGCTGGGGCGCTAACTGTGCGGCCCGCCGACGCTGCGTCTTCGAGCACAGCCAGTCGAGAACGGCCACGACCCGGCGGACGCGGAGCTGCCGGCGCAGGGCGAGGCCCTCCCGCAGGGCGCGCTGGCGGTGGAGCAGCCGGCCATGGGTACACTGGCGCCGCTCTCGATCCGCAGGCGACACCCGAACCACGATGAATCCAACCGACACCACGCACCAGTCCGGCCACTCCGACGTCGTCACCCACGGCGTGCGCGTCCAGGCCGCCGCCCTGTTCCTGCCCGACCGGTCGTCGCCTGAGCAGCTCCGCTACGTCTTTGCGTATCGCGTGCAGATCGCCAACGGTGGCGACGAGCCCGTGACCCTGCGCTCGCGCCGTTGGGTGATCACGGACGCCGACGGGGCCGTCGAGATCGTCGAGGGTCCCGGCGTCGTGGGCGAGGAGCCACGCCTCGAGCCGGGTCAGGTCCACACGTACATGAGCGGCTGCCCGCTCGAGACCTGCTGGGGCACCATGGAGGGCCACTTCGTCATGCAGCGCGACGACGGATCGACCTTCGAGGCCAAGATCGGCCGCTTCTTCCTGGCCGCGACGGTGGATCCGCTCCCGAGCCAGAACTGAACGCCGCTCCAACCCGGGAGTAGAGAGCGTGGCCAAGCGTCTCGCTCAGCGCGAGCTGACCGGCGGCGCTACGACCCCAGACCACCCGAGCAGCGGGTCGTGCGGGTGGTAAGGTTCGCAGTGCACACCGGACGACGGGACTGCCGTGCCGTCGCGGGTCAGATCGCCACCGAGCCGCGCGCCAGCGCCGGGCAGCACGACAGGCCTGCGCCGCTCAGGGCGTCGTGCCTTGCACACCGTTGCTGGCGCTGAAGCCATGGGGGCCGGCGGGGTCCTGGATCCAGAACTGGGAGAAGAACGGCAGGCCAGGCGGGAGGCCTGGGGGCCAGTTGTCCACCAGCTGGAGCGTGCCGTTGGGCCCGGTGGGGAATCCAAACAGGACCACGTCGGGCGTGGGCAGCAACGTGCCGCCCTTGAACGGCAGGTTGAGCAGGCCGACACCCAGCACGAGACCCGCCAGGCTGTTGGGAGCCGCCTTGGCGACCGTCATCGTCACCGGGTCGTTGCCCAGCAGGTCACCCGCAACGACGAGCAGCGGCGTGCCGTCCACGCCGGCGAGGCCGCTGCCGAGGTCGTCCCACGGCCCGGGCTGCACATGCACGCCAAACGTGTCGATCAGCTGCTCGTGATCGCTGTCTCCAAAGGCCGAGACGGTCGACAGGGTGAAGAGCTGCCCCCCAGGCTGGACCGGAACGTTGGGGAACGAGAACGAGCCGTCCGCGTTGGGGGCCGTGAAGGAGAGCAGGTCGCCGATCCGCAGGACGAGCACCGGCGGGGCGGGAGACAGGATCCCCGTCAGTTCAATGCCTGAGCCGAGCGCCAGGGCATTGCCGCCGGGCAGGGGCTCGAGCAGGTTGATGAACGGGTCCGGATTGTCGAGCGGGAACACATCCCAGATATCCGGGGTGCCGTCATGGTCCGTGTCGTCGTCGAGGGGGTCGGTGCCGGTCCCGTGGGTCTCGCCTCCGTCCGGGATGCCGTCGTCGTCGCTGTCGCTGTCGTTGTCGTCCGGGTCGATGCCGTCGTCGGCGCCGTCGCCGTCGCTGTCCTTGTTGTCCGGATTGCTCCCGCTGGCCGCCTCTTCGTCGTCGAGGATGCCGTCCTCGTCGGAGTCGGGTCCGACGCCCGCATCGCCTTCATCGACTTCAGGGTCCTGTCCGCTCGGCTGGCACTTCACGAGGGTGTCGCTGCAGGCCTTCTCCTTGTTGGCCGTGCCCGTGACGGTGACCGTCGCCGTCTTCACGGACGAGCTGTAGATGACCGAGCTGCCCACCGACCCCGGGTTCGATGGCGACGCAGTCACCGTCGCCTTGGTGCAGGTCGTGAAGGTCTGGGAGGTCGCGAACTGAGTGGTCTTCTGATGCACCTTGCAGGTGCCCTCGTGCTGGGGCGGCACCACCCACGTGCAGCCGTCGGTGACCGACTCCGTCTCGCTGAAGCTCCCGGATGCGCCCACCGTGACGCTCGCCGAGGCTGTGGTGGACGCGCCGATCTTGCCGATGGCGGCGGCCGCCACCTCCGCGCTCACGGTGTTCGAGATGGACAGCGTTCCCGAGGCGGAGACCGTGCCGCTCACGCCGTACGTCATCGTCTGCAGGATGGGGACGTTGAGCGTCGCCACGCTGCAGTTCACCACCGTCTGGCCCACCAGGACGCTGCTGATGGTGTTCTGGGTCACCATCACGTCGCCCTTGCAGGAGATCGTCTCGTACTTGAACCTGGTGTCGGCCGACCACATGCTCGGCCCCTCCGCGTTGTCGCACTCGCAGGCCCCGGCAGCCAGGGCCGGCGACAGGAGCGGAACGACGCTCAGGAACAGGGTCAGGGTCCAGACGCGACCAACGCTTGAGCTGCTGAATGCATGCATGCTGATGCCCCCCTGGGTGTCCGCGTGGAAACGCGCCCCCCTCGAGGGCGTTCCCGCGTCGTGCGTCCATCCTAACAGCGCGTGGTGGCGCCGTGGAGCGACAAGCGATGCTCGCCCACGGCGCGTCGGGAGGCGCGAGTTGCGCAACGAAACGGCCATCGACGATCAGATCGTCCCCACGCGCGAGCGGCCCGGCCTGCCACCCGTCCCAGCGCCTCTCTTGACGCGCTCATGAGCTGTTCCAGCGGCTCCGGCAGGCTGGCGCTCAGATAGGCCGAGCATCCTGTGGCGACATCGTTACCCTGCGCTGCCTCAAATCAGATGGAGCCCCCGAAGCGCTGTGTTCGACCTCGCCGCCAAGCTCAAGTTCAGCGCCCGGTCGGACCTCTTGTCCGGGCTCACCGTCGCTCTCGCGCTGGTTCCCGAGGCGGTGGCCTTCGCCTTCGTGGCCGGGGTCGACCCGCTGGTGGGGCTGCACGCGGCCTTCATGCTGGGCGTGATCACGGCCGTCTTGGGCGGGCGCCCCGGGATGATCTCCGGAGCCACCGGGGCCATCGCTGTCGTGCTCGTGGCCCTGGTGGCCGAGCACGGGGTTCAGTACATGTTCGCGGCGGTGTTGCTGATGGGCGTCTTGCAGGTCATCGCGGGGGCCCTGCGCCTGGGCAAGTTCATCCGTATGGTGCCCCACCCGGTGATGCTGGGATTCGTCAACGGACTGGCCATCGTGATCTTCCTGGCCCAGCTGGGGCAGTTCAAGACGGCGGGAGCCCATGGGGCGCAGCAGTGGATGAGCGGAACGCCGCTGTACACCATGCTCGCGTTGGTGGCGGGGACCATGGCGATCATTCACTTCCTGCCCAGGCTCACCCGGGCCGTGCCGTCCTCCCTCGCCGCCATCGTCGTGGTTACGCTCGCCGTGAAGGGGCTCGACCTCAACTCGCCCAGCGTGGTGGACTCCCTGCGCAGCATGACCGGCGACCCCGAGGCGTCGCTGAAGGGAGGCCTGCCCGTGTTCGGCTTGCCCCAGGTCCCGCTGACCCTCGCCACGCTCCGGATCATCCTGCCTTACAGCATCATCCTGGCGGCGGTGGGCTTGATCGAGTCGCTGCTGACCCTGGCTCTGGTGGACGAACTCACCGAGACCCGCGGCCGGGGCAACAAGGAGTGCGTCGCTCAAGGCGCCGCCAACGTGGCCTGCGGCGTCTTCGGTGGCATGGGCGGCTGCGCCATGATTGGTCAGAGCATGATCAACATCAACTCGGGCGGCCGCGGCCGGCTCTCGGGCATCACCGCCGCGCTGGTGCTGCTGGCATTCGTGCTGGTGGCCTCGTCGATCATCGAGATGGTGCCCGTGGCCGCCCTGGTCGGGGTCATGTTCATGGTCGTGCTGGGCACCTTCGAGTGGTCGAGCCTGGGCATCGTGAACAAGGTGCCGGCCAGCGATGTCTTCGTGGTCATCCTGGTCTCGGCCGTGACCGTCCTGACCGATCTGGCCATGGCCGTGCTGGTGGGCGTGATCGTCTCGGCCCTCGTCTTCGCCTGGAAACACGCCAAGGTCATCCACGCCATCACCAGCACCCAACCCGACGGGACCAAGGTCTACTCCCTGCGGGGGCCGCTGTTCTTTGGCTCGGCCAAGAGCTTCGGCGAACTCTTCGAGCCCGGTAACGACCCGGCCGAGGTGATCATCGAGTTCGAGCACGCCCGGGTGTCTGACCACTCAGCCATCGAGGCCATCGACAGTCTGGCTGAGCGCTACCTCAAGGCCGGCAAGACGCTGCACCTGCGGCACCTCAGCCCCGACTGTCGCAGACTGCTCAAGCGAGCGGGCGCCCTGGTGGAGGTCAACGTGATCGAAGATCCCCAGAACCACGTGGCGGATGACGCGCTGGCCTGAGTGAGTCGCGGACCTGTCGCCGGTCGCGAAGGGCTCGTCCGCTGGCTCTCGTCGCAGGCCTGGTTCAGCTCAGCGTGCCGCCGGAAGGGCCTCCACTGCGCGGACTGCCCACGCCGCCCACGCGTTTCTGGCTGTTCGCCGGCAGATCAGATATAGAGGTGCGTCGCCTGCCGATGGCGATGCCTGCCGTGCCGAGCGGGCGCCTGTTGCCAGGTTATGGCGCGCGCCCTGACCGGAGCTGCGGGGGCCTCTCGCCGTCTCGCCGCCCCTCTCCTTTCGGTTGTCAGCAACGTGCCCATGGCTCTCGAACGACTCCGTCACTCCGCCGCGCGCCCGTTGGGACCGCTGCTGCAGGCGCTCGTCCTGGGCTTGACCCTGTCGGCCTGTGGGCAGGGAGCAGCGGGCGCTCCCGACGGCGGCTCGACGCCGCCCACGCCGCTCGCGCGCAACCTGGTCTTGATCTCGCTCGATACGCTGCGTGCGGACAGCCTGGGTTGCTACGGCTACCGCAAGGGCACCTCTCCGAAGATCGATGCCTTCGCACAGGACGCGCTCGTGTTTCGCGACTGCACCTCGGCGGCGAGCAGCACCACGCCCTCCCACATGTCGATGTTCACGGGCCTCGTGCCCCCCGTGCATCGCGTCTTCAACGCGAGCGGCGATGCCAAGCAGGGCGCGGGGAAGGTCGCGGTGCTGCCGGCCAGCATCCCCACCCTGGCCCAGCGGCTGGAGCGGGCGGGCTTCCTCACCGCCGCCTTCACCGACGGCGGTTACCTGACGCGCGAGATGCAGTTCGACCGGGGCTTCCGCGAGTGGCAACAGAGCCCGGAGACGGTCGACAAGAAGGTCGATCGCGTCCTGAAGTGGCTCACCGAAGTTGATCGCAGCGAGCGTGTCTTTCTGTTCGTCCACACGTACGAGATCCACTCGCCCTACGTCCCGCCCATCGAGCACGACCTCTTCACCGATTCGGAGTACGCCGGTCCATGGCGCGAGAAGGTCGCTGCGCTGCGGGTCGCTGAGGACCGGATCGGCGGCCTGCATCTGGCGCGGGGATTCCTGCCCCGCGACCCCGGCGATGCGAGCCCTGCCGACCGACGCTTCCTGGCGGGCCTCTACCTTGGCGGCGTCCACTTCACCGACGCAGAGATCGGTCGCCTGCTGGAGGTCCTGTCTCGGCCGCCCTGGTCGGAGGATACGGCCGTGATCCTGCTGTCGGATCACGGCGAGGCCTTCAAGGAGCATGGCAAGTTCAGCCACGGCAGCGTGTATCGCGCGGTCACGCATGTGCCGCTGATCGTGCGAACGCCTGGGGGCAGGCAGGGTGTGGTGGAGACGCCGGTGGCCGGAGTCGACGTGTTGCCCACCGCGCTCGAGATCCTGGGGCAGGCGGCGCCTGAGGTGTGCGATGGCGTGTCGTTGCTGGGTGAGCTGCGCCCGGATCGTCCCATCACGAGCTACAACGCGCAGCCCTGGACGCGTGGCGGCATGAGCGTGCGGGTCGACGCCGACAAGCTGCTGCGCAACCTGAAGAACCAGCCCTGGCAACGCTTCGATCTGAGCACGGACCTGTACGAGCGCGATGCGCAGACGGCCGAGGGGCCGCGTGGCGAGCGGCTGCTTGATCTGATCGAACACCTGAACGAGCGCCAGCAGGAACTCTCGCGGCTGCTGCACAAGCAGGGCGTGTCGGAGACCGCCACGCTGTCCGACGAGACGCTGGCCGAACTTCAGGCGCTCGGCTACCTCGGGGGCGACGGCTGAGCATGGGGGGGGGCTCCCGGGCGCCTGTGCTCGCTCGACGCCGGCACGGAGTCGTGAAGACGTCGTTGAATGGCACCGGGCGCAGCTTCAGACTGCACCTCTGCCCCGAAGGAGCCATCATGCTGCGACTCTCATCACGTCAGCTCGCGCTCGCCATGACCCTCGTGCTCGCGTCCGCGCTGACGAGCTGCGGTGACGCCGGCCCGATCGCCCTCTCGGCCACCACCGCTCCCGCTTTCAGGCACTTCGCCGCCGAGCCCTCAGCCGCCGCCGAGCGGGAGTCGGTGCTCGTCATGAGCGTCACGGATCGCCAGACCGACGACTGGGACACCATCCTCGAGCGCCGGCTGTTGCGCGTGCTCGTCGTGCCCGGACGCACCTCGTTCTTCTTGGCCAAGGGCAAGGGCCGTGGTTTCGAGCTGGAGATGTTCCGCGAGTTCGAGTCACGGGTGAACAGCACGCTCGACGGCGGCACGCCCTTTCGGGTGGCCTTCGTGCCTGTCGAGCAGAGCCAGCTGCTCGATGCCTTGATCGACGGCCGTGGGGACGTGGCGGCCGCGCTGCTGACCGCCACCGCCGAGCGCAGTCAGCGCGTGGCCTTCTGCGCGCCCTACATGCAGGACGTGAGCGAGGTGCTGGTCAGCAGCAACCGGGCCGCTCCGCTCTCGTCGCTCGAGGATTTGTCCGGGGTGCGCGTCGACGTGCCGGCCCACTCCAGCTACGTCGAGTCGCTGCGCTGGCTCAGCGATGAGCTCGTTTCACTCGGCCTGGCGCCCGTGCGCATCGAGACCCCTGGCACCGCCCTGGTGAGCGAAGACCTGCTCGAGCTGGTCTCCGCTGGTGTGCTCGACCACACCGTGTGCGACCGACACCTGGCCACGCTGTGGGCCGATGCGCTCCCCGGCTTGCGGGTGCGCGACGACCTCGTGCTGAGCGAGGGCGGTCAGCTCGCCTGGGCCGTGCGACCGGCCGACACCAGGCTGCGCGAAGTGCTCAGCGAGTTCGCGGGCGACGTGTCAAAGGGATCGTTCACCGGCAACGTGCTCTTCAAGCGCTACTTCGTCGGTGTCGGCTGGCTGCGACACCCGCAGGATGATCTCGGCGCCCGGATGCTGGGTGAGTTCGAGGCTCCCATTCGCCGCTACGCAGAACGCTTCGGCTTCGACTGGCGGCTGATCGCGGCCCAGGCCTACCAGGAGTCGCGCCTCGACCCCGACGCCCGCAGCCACGCCGGCGCGGTGGGCCTGATGCAGCTCATGGCTCCCACCGCGCGGGACATGGGCTTCGACGACGTGAGCGACCCGGACGACAACCTGCACGCGGGCGTGAAGTACATGGCCTGGCTGCGAGACAACTTCTTTGGCAGCGAGGACATCGCTGCAGCCGAGCGGGTTCGCTTTGCCCTCGCGGCCTACAACGCGGGCGTCGGTCGAGTGCGGCGCTGGCGCGAGCAGGCGGCGCGACGAGGGATGGACGCCGACCGCTGGCACGGAAGCGTGGCTCTGCTGGCCCAGGAAGACGTGGGGCTCGAGCCCGTCCGTTACGTGGGCAACATCGAGAAGTACGTGGTGGCCTTCTCGCTGCTGATCGACATCGAGGCCGAAGAGGCCGCTCAGCGCGATGACCTGAGCCGTCGTCGCGGGCGCTGATGCCGGGCAGGGCGGCGCTTCAGCCGGATGCCGATCGCACCGACGAATAGTCAGGAGCTGCCCCTTCGGCTCTACGCGGGTTGCACGCCCGATACTCTGGCGTCCGAGCGAACGGATCGCAGCCGGTGTCCGGCGGGAGCTGCGTCGCCGCTGCGCCCAGCGTGCGGCGAGGCTGGTGAGTGGCGCCGATGGGGCGCTGATCGGGTGTCTCATGCCCCGAGCAGGCACGACACGGGGATGCGATGGGCAAGAAGACGCGCAACGCACCGGCGGGTGACGCGCCGACTCGGCCGGCGCCGGTAGCGGCGACAGCTGCGGACCCGGCCTTGGAGTCGTCTGCGGTCGCGGCTGAGAGTGCGGCCGGCGGCAGCCCCACGGAGCCTGCGGCGAGCGTCACGGCGTCCGCGGGCGTCGGCGCTGCGTCGGCGGGACTCACGGCGTCCGCGACGACATCGCCACCTACGCCGCCGACGCGGTCCCGGCCCGCCTATCGCCCGCCGCGGGTGCAGAGCTTGGCGGTGCGCTGGTGGCTCAACCCAACCTTTCACCTGATCCTGCGCTGCGCCATGGCCATCGCGGCCATCTGGGGCTGGGCCAAGCTGCACTTGGCCCTCGAGCCTGAGTACATCCAGAGCGTCGAGGCGACGCTGACCAACGCCGCGGACAGCTTCGACCTGCACCTGTCGGCTGGCGGCCAGCTCGAGATCACGGTCAGCGGCGAGGCTCTCGATCGGCTCTCGGCTGGCGGCGGCGGGGGGCCCCTGGGGCTGGCGAACATGGCGTCGGTGCGCAGCGTCATCGACCGTCATCAGGCCGCAGCGAACGCTGCCGCGGCCGGCGTTCAGGTGGCGTTTCTCGACAAGCTGGCGCTCTTCTCGCGGCTGCCTGGCCGGCGCGGTGCACGCGTCGACCTGCCGCACGACGCCACGGGTCAGCGCTTCCTGCAGCTCTCCCGGGCGAGCTTCGACACGCTGGTCAGCGCGGGCGAGCAGCCGGGCGTCGGGCTGGCCCTGGCGCTCGAGCGCGCGCTGCTGTCCGCCGACCTGTTCAGCACCGAGACGCTGCCTGCGGCCGCCGGGGGCCAAGTGACGCACGGCGATCTGCCCCGCTCCGTGCAGCGAGCGCGCGATGCCGTGCTGCGCGTCCAGGGCCGTCAGCCCGAGCCCTACCGCGAGCTGACCCTGGGGCCCGACGAGCAGCGAGCCGTGCGCCAATGGTGCGCCGAGGTCAACGCGGGCCTCGGCTCTGACGCGACGCCGGCGCGGGCTGCGGACGACGGCGGCTCGGCGTTTGCCAGCAGCAGCACGGCCAGCCTGCATCAGGCCCT
Source organism: Planctomycetota bacterium (assembly GCA_003644265.1). Next base: position 482 of record QNBX01000140.1, on the reverse strand, counting down.
TCAGGCGCGTCGCGCCAGCCTCCGCAGCGACGTCGCCGAGGCCGGCATGCTCGAGGTCTCGCCCTGGGTCTGGATGTACGGCTCGTGGCGTTGGTTTGACCTCGTGGCCTGGACGATCTTCGGGGTGCTCGCCAACGCCCTCTGGGGCCTCGCCGCCATCGCTTCGGGGGCCCGGCAGATCCGCAAGTTCGAGCCCAACGAGACCCTGCGCACCATCAGTCGCATGATCTGCGCGCCGTTCCTGAGCACCGTCTTCCTGTTCATGCTGCTGTCGGCCGATCTGGTCGAGCTCGACGGCGCCGTGCGCGATCCCTCGTCGCTGTTCCTGTTTGGTTTCGTGTTCCTGATCGGCATGCGGCCGGACGACATCTATGGCTTCCTGATCAACATCTTCAAGCGCCTGCTGCGCAGCGATGATGAGCAGAAGACCCACGAAGACAAGCAGGGCTCGCCGGACGCCGTGCGCGTGCTCAAGTCCGAGC
>QNBX01000139.1 GCA_003644265.1 Planctomycetota bacterium | reverse complement strand
GCACGGCGGCCTCGTTGCGGCAGGGCACCAGCAGGCCCAGGTTGGGGCCGTCGCTCACGGCGCGGCGTTGGCCGGGCGCGGCGGGCGCCCCACGGCCAGGGTCTGCCGTGCCAGGGCCGGCCAGGAGCGCGGGTTGAAGAGCACGTTGTCGGCCTGGGCGCACTCCCAGGTGCAGCTGCAGCGGGTGTGCTTGATCTGGCGCCGCAGGCTGTCCGCCTGGGGCTGGCACCACAGGCGCGCCAGGTCCCAGTCGACGTCGTTCAGGTTGCCCAGGGACTGGCCCAGCATCTCGCAGGGGTGCACCTCGCCCTGTTCGAAGATGACCGCGGAGAGGCTGCCCGCCGTGCACGGGAGGTGCGGCTGTTGCTGGCCCCGCGCGATGCGCGCCACGTGCTGGTACATGAGCCGATCGCGCGCCACGGCCACGCCGGCCATCGGAAAGTCGAAGTACGGCAGGCGGCCCTCGCGCATGAGGCGTTGCTTGGTGGCCACGACCTCCAGGTAGCGCGCGATGTCGACGTCCAGCAGGGAGCGGTCCATGGCCTCGCCGCGGGCCAGGTTGATGGTGACGTTGTCGGGCCGCAGCTCGTCCACCAGCTGCTCGAGGTGCGCGGCCATGAGGTGCTGATTCTCGGCGCTGAGCGTGAGGATGATGCCGACGCCGAGCTGGGGGCGCCGCTTGGCCTGGCTGCGATAAGCGCGCACGGACGCCATGGAGCGCGCGTGACCGCCCTCCACCTGGCGGATGGCATCGTGCACGTCGGGCGGGCCGTCGAAGCTCACCGACACGCTCAGGTAGGTGTCGGGGTTGGCTTGCAGCGTGGCCTCGACGGTGTCGTGCTGGCTGCCCTCGACCAGGCCGTTGGTGGGGATGGCCAGGTGCCGCAGCCCGTGCCTGCCAAACGAGCGGGCCAGCTCAGGCAGGTCGCGTCGCAGCATGGGTTCGCCGCCGCCGAAGCTGACCCACAGCAGCGGCCCCATGCCCGCGGCGGAGCGGGCCAGGCGATCGACCTGCTCGAGCGTCGGGCCGCGCAGGCCCGCCTCGACCTCACGCCAGTGAAAGCAGTGCCGGCAGCGCGCGTTGCAGGCGCCGGTCACGAACAGCGTGAGGTGCAAGGGCGGGCCGCGGCGCATGAGGCCGCGCCGCAGAAACGGCAGGTAGCGCAGGGCGTTCAAGACCGCCGGATGATAGCAGCAGCGGCGTGGAGCGACGGCCCCGCGTACGACACCGCCGGCGCCGACGCGTCCGTCGTGGCGCCGGCGCGCGTCGCGTCGTCAGCTGAAGGCGGGGCGCGGGGGCTCGCGGCCCCAGGCGCCGCTGGTCAGGAGAGCTGCTCCCAGAACTCCGGGGGCATGTCCTTGGAGATCTTGAGCGCGCCGTTGGCGCCGGCGTAGACCACCTCGTCGACCTGCTTGACCTTGCCGCCGCCGAGGTGCTCCTCCATGTAATCGGTGATGGCGTCGGACAGCCCGCGAATCTGGCTGCCGCCGCCGCCCAGCAGCACGTTGCCGCGCAGCGTGGCCTGGAACTCCGGGTCGAACGATGACACGAGCTTCTGCAGCGCGCCCACGATGTGCGGCACGATCGACAGGCAGGCCTCGCGGATCTCCTTGGAGATGTCGATCTTGGTGGGCTTGCCGTCGACCGGCCAGGTCACGTGGATCGGGCCGGCTCCCTCGCGCACCGTGGCAAACTTCTCCTTGGCTTCCATGGCCATCTGCCGGCTGAACTGCACCTCCGCGTGGTTCTTGCGGATGAGCTCCTCGAGCAGCTCGTCGATGGCGTCGCCGGCCTGATCGATGGTGACCTGGTCCTCGGTCTGAGGCAGGGTGCCGTGCATGCGGCACAGGTCGGTGGTGCCGGCGCCGATGTCGATCACCAGGGCGTCGGTGAGCACGTCCAGGCCGTAGGCCACGGCGAAGGGCTCGCTGCACAACATGACCGAGTCGATCACCTCGCGAGCGGCCTCCAGCAGGGCCTTGCGGTTGGTGTTGCTGGCCTCGGCGGGGGCGCCGATGACGCAGTACACCAGGGCGTCGGCCGGCGGGCGCGCCATGGCGATGGCGTGCTTCACGAGCTGGCGCGCGGCGGTCATGTTGGCGTCGGCCTCGTCCTCCGGGATGCCCCGCTTGTTCTCACCCGAGCCCTTGATGACGCCGTGCTCGAGCGGCCGGAACACGTTCAGCGAGAGGCGGTGGCGCACGACGTCATCGCCGAAGAGCGAGTCGCGCTTCAGCAGCTTCATCGAGACCACGTCCTTGGGATAACCCACGAGCGACGGCAGGCTCTCGCGCACGCCGTTGCTGGCCGCAATGGCGGTGCGGGACGTGCCCAGATCCATGCCGATGTAGATGGCATCCTTCTCTTGCTCTTGCTCTTGCTTGGACATGGTCTCTCTCGGGTGGTTGCAACCGGGGGACGCGCTCACTGTCGCGCCGTGGTTCGGGACCGCGATCCTGTCTTGACGAGGGTCGCGGGTTCAATCAGTTCTTCTCGAGCATCTCCCGCAGCTCGACGTTCAGCTTGAAGATCTCGCTCAGCAGTTCCGTCTTGGTCTCGAATGCGGGGTCGGCGCTGTCCAGGCCGGCCGCCACGGGCTGTCCCGGGATGGCCGCCAGCTCGGGCTCCGACTGGGCCCGCGCCAACATCTCCTCGGTCTCTGAGAGCTTGCTCTTGAGACGAGACATGCGGCGTTCGAGCCGATGCAGGTTGGCCTCATGAGCTGTCTGAGCCCGCTCGAGGGTCACAGCACGCTGACGAGCGAAGGCCTCGTTGACCAGTTCGACCGCCTCCTCGGTGGTCTCAGCCGGGGTGTCGGCCAGGGTATCGCGCAGGGCCGCCTCGACCTCGGCCGCCAGGGCAGCCAGCTCATCGGCCTCCTCGACCACCTCGCTTTTCTGGGCGGAGCGGTACTCCGAAGTGGTCGCCGTCAGGGCCCGATCGAGGCGCTCGCGGTTCTCGGCCAGCCGCTCACGCTCATGCAGCAGGTCCTCGACCGTCTTGCGCAGCATGTCCCGCTCGCGCATGAGCGCGAGGAACTCCAGGCGCACCTCTTCGTGGATGCCACGGCCATCCAACTTGAGCCCACGGCGCTTGAGCGTGTTCTCGACGGCCTGCTCGATGAGATCCTGGACGTCTCGGAAATTGAGCACGGAGACGGTCCTGCGACCCTGTTTCCGCAGCTCGTCCACCGTCGTGCGCCGGGCGGCGCCGCGCATCAGGTGGTAGATGTTTCGAGCGAGCGAACGACTCATGGCGGGCACCCCGATTTGGGGTCGTGAGTGTAACGGGCGGCGGGGGGCGGCGTCTCCTGGCGGGCGGGAGAGGCTGGGCCACCTATCGGCTGGGGCGGCAGCCGAGCACGATTCCAAGATGGATCAGCGCGAGTCTCTGGAAGCGCGGGCCGGTTGCAGGAACACTCAAGCGAGGAGTCCCCGCCGGTCGAGGGGCCCCGTGACCGTTTCCCCTTCTTCTCTGTGAGCGAGCGAGCGTCCATGCGCCTCCCCCTGGGCTGGCTGCGTCCACGGCACCGGGAGCTCGATCAGCTCCCTGCTGAGGACGACCTGGTTGTGTTGGTGGACGGGTCGCTGGACAGCCGGCTGGTGGTGTTCCACGAGCCCCACAGCTATCAGGCCGAGCAGTACCGCGCCTTCCGCACCAACCTGCGGGCCATGAACCCGGGCGACGCGCCGCGCACGATCCTGTTTACATCGCCGACGCCGGATGGCGACAAGTCGATCACGGTGGCCAACGTCGCGTTGAGCCTGTCGGAATTCCCGGGGCTGCGCGTGTGCCTGGTGGACATGGACCTGCGCGCGCCGAGGCTGCACGAGCTGTTCGGCATGGAGCGTGGGCCGGGGCTGACGGACGTGCTGCTGGATCGGGTCGATCCGCGCCAGGCGCTGCAGCGCGCGGCCAACCCCAACCTCACCGTGCTGTCCGCCGGCCGTCCCACCGACAAGCCCAATGAGGTGTTGGGCAGCGAGTACGTGCTCGACCTGGTGCGCCACCTCAAGCGGGACTTCAACTACATCCTGGTGGACACGCCCCCGAGCAACGTGTTCGCGGACGCCTCCCATGCCGCGCGCACGATGGACGGTGTGGTGCTGGTGGTCTCCCTGCACGACACGCTGCGGCACCAGGCAGAGCAGACGCTGGAGACGCTCAGCGCGTCCGGCGCCAACATGCTGGGCAGCTTCGTGACCGGCAGCTCCACCGCCCAGAACGACGAAGTGGCCGAGATCTACGAAGGCTGAGCCCGGGTGGGGGCCGCCGGTGCGGCAGTCGGCAAGCGAGGCTTGGCGCTGCGCGAGAAAAGACGTGCCACGGCAACTCAATTGCCGGGCGATCATCGCCAACAAGGACGGCTGGGTGGACTTCAACCCGGGCTCGCTCCCGGATGACGAGGTCTTGACGGACATCTCGGGCGGGCTCAAGTACGCCACCTGACTGAGCGCCGCGATGCACGGAGGGCCACGCCGGGCGCGGTTCAGTGGTCGCTGCGCGCCCAGGTCGGCAGGGTGTCGACGTCGACGCCGAGCACGGGGCCCGCCAGGGCGGCCATGGTGGCCATGACCAGCGCGACGCCCAGCAGGTTGAACCAGATGCCGGCCCGGACCATGGAGCGGATGGGCACCTGGCCCGACGCGTAGACGATGGCCGCGGGAGGCGTGGCCACGGGCATCATGAAGGCGCAGCTGGCCGAGAGCGTGGCCGGGATCATGAGCGCGCGCGGGTCGATGCCCAGCGTGCTGGCCGCCGTGGCCAGGATCGGCAGCATCATCTCGGCCGTGGCGATGTTGCTGGTGAGCTCGGTCAGGAACGTGAGCAGCAGCGCCACCAGGCCCACCACCAGCCAGGGCGAGACATCTCCCAGCACCTCGAAGCGGCTGCCGGCCCAGTGCGACAGGCCGCTCTGCTTGAAGCCCGCGGCCAGGGCGAAGCCGCCGCCAAACAGCAGCAACATGCCCCAGGGCAGGTCGCGCGTCATGGGCCAGGTAAGCAGGGCCTCGCCGGGGCGGTCGCGCGAGGGCAGCACGAACAGCAGCACGGCCATGGTCACGGCCACCACGGCGTCGTCGACCATGCCCTCCAGCCCCAGCGCCCCGCGCCAACCGGGCAGGGACAAAGGGCCCAGCTCGAGGCCGGCGCCGGTCATCCAGAGCAGCGCCGTGAGCCCGAAGACCAGGCCGGCGCTGAGCTCGTCGCGGCGCAGGGGGCCCAGCTCGGCGCACAGCCTGGCCACGGTCTCGCGCCCGCCGAGCAGTTCTCCCTCGGGCAGCCGGAACACGATCCGCGTCAGCAGCAGCCAGCCGCCCAACAGGAACACGATGCTGAAGGGCAGGGCCAGCAGCATCCACTGCAGGAAGCTCACCGCGGGGGCGTCCGGAAAGAGCTGCACGAACAGCCGGCTGAAGGCGAGGTTGGGGGGTGTGCCCACCAGTGTGGCCATGCCGCCCATGTTGGCGGCGTAGGCCACGCCCAGCAGCATGGCCGTGGCCAGGGTGGTGCCGCCCTCGCCCTCGCCCTCGCGCGCCGTCGCCAGCACGCTCAGCACGATGGGCAGCATGAGCATGGTGGCGCTGGTGTTGCTGTTCCACATGGACAGGGCCCAGGTGGCCAGCATGAAGCCCAGCACCAGGCGCGACGGCCGGCTGCCCACGCGGCGCACGATGGCCAGGGCCAGGCGCCGGTGCAGCCCCGACACCTCCAGCGAGAGCGCGATCAGGAAGCCGCCCAGGAACAGGAAGATGGTGGAGCGGCCGTAGTTCACGGCCACGTCGTTCACCGGCGCGATCTGCGCCAGCGGCACCAACACCAGGGGCAGCAGAGCCGTGACGGCGATGGGCACGGCCTCGGTGATCCACCAGCAGGCCATCCAGGCGGCGATGGCGGCCATGCGCGCCACACCGGGCTCGTCGCCGGGCGACAGCAGCAGCATGACGCCAGCCAGGGCGGGGCCCAGCAGCAGGCGCCAGCCGGAGCGCGGGGCGTCAGTCCTGGGCAGGTCCATGCTCTTGGGCGTACCGCACACGGTCGCCGATCTCCAGGGGAGAACCGGCGTCCCGCGCCGTGCTTGCAGCGCTCGCCGGTGCGGGGCAGGCTGGAGTGCGCGCGGCGCTCGTCGTCACCCGGGCGCCGTCGCGCCGCCGCCACTCGTCACCGGAGCCGATCCCATCGACCGTCTGATCGCGCGCATCCCCGTGCTGCTGACCGCGTTACCGCTGGCGCTGCTGGCTTACGTCTCGCTCGTGCAGCGCGACGAACCCGGCCGGCTGCTGGCGGGCCTGCCGGCCCTGCTGCTGACCGTGGCCTACCTACGCTCGGGACGGGGCGGCTGATGGACCTCGACATCTCGCTGCATCTGGCGCACTGGCGCCTGTTCGTGGTGGTCTTGACCGTGCTGGCGGCGGGCCACGCGCACGTGAAGGTCTCGCCCTTCTTTGCCATCACCTGGTTCGGTGCGGCGGCGCTGTTCGGCTGGTTCTGGGCCGACGGCCGCGGCGGGCCCGCGGTGGTGCTGTTGCCGGGGCTGGTGGTCTACAGCGCCGCCGCGATCACCAAGGGCCTGGTGGAGCGGCGCGCCAGCTTGTCGGGCGCCCACAGCTTGCACGTCGTGCTGACGGGGCTGCTCTCGGGGCTGCTGGCCCTGCCCTTCGAGTCGCTCGCGCGGGCGATGGGCTGGCCGCTGCCGCGACCCACCGGCCGGGTGCTGCTGGGCGTGGAGGCGTCCTGGATGGGCGGCGTGACGCTCGACACCGTGGCGTCCTGGGGAGCGGCCGGCTTTCTGCTCTACGGCGTCTACAAGGTGCTCGACCACATCGGCCTGCCGCGCTGGCTGCAGGTGCCCGCGCTGCTGGGCTCCATGCCCTTCGTGGCGTCCGCCGCGGTGTGGCTGCACGGACGCGTCTGAGCGTGCTGGCAGCGCTGGAGTACGAGGCGCTGCCGGGCGTTCAGCGGCTGCGGGTCTCGCGTTTGCGTCGCGAGCGTGGCGCCAGCACCAGCGCCGAGAGCGGCGGCAGGTCGATGTCCAGGCGCGACGGGAAGCCGTGGCACTCGCCCTTGCGCGCGCGCAGGCTGCGCTGCTGCGCTGCGAAGCCCGTGCCGCCGAACTCGCGCGCGTCGCTATCGAGCAGCACCTCATAGGTGCTGGCCGAGGGCACGCCCATGGGCAGCGCCCTGCGCGGGACCGGCGTGAGGTTGAGCAGCACCACCACGTGCTCGCGCTTCCAGCGGCGGACGTAGGCGAACACCGAGCGGGCCCTGTCGTCGCACTCGATCCAGCGGAAGCCGTCGGGGTCCGGGTCTCCGCGCCAGAGCGACTGCCGTCGCTTGTAGAGTTCGCCCAGCGCCGTCACGAAGCGCTGCAGCCCGGCGCTCTCGGGGTCTTTCAGCAGATGCCAGTCCAGGCAGCCGTCGTGGTCCCACTCGTGCTCGCTGCCCAGCTCGGTGCCCATGAACACCATCTGCTTGCCGGGGCGCGTCCACTGATAGGCCAGCAGCGCGCGCAGGTTGGCCAGGCGGTGCTCGTCGTCGCCGGGCATCTTGGCCGGCAGCGCGCCCTTGCCGTGCACCACCTCATCGTGGCTGAGCGCGTTGATGAAGTGCTCGGAGTACTCGTACGTCATGCCGAAGGTGAGCTTGTCGTGCACGCCTCCGCGGAACAGGGGGTCGGTGCTGAAGTACTCCAGCGTGTCGTGCATCCAGCCCATGTTCCACTTGAAGTGGAAGCCCAGGCCGCCCTGCGCGGTGGAGCGGGTCACGCCGGTCCAGGCGGTGCTCTCCTCGGCGATCAGCAGGGCCCCAGGCGCCTCGGCACGCAGGGTGTTGGTCAGCGTCTTCAGGAACGCGACGGCCTCCAGGTTCTCGCGGCCGCCCTCGGCGTTGGGCTCCCACTGACCCTCCTCGCGGCTGTAGTCGAGGTAGAGCATGGAGGCCACGGCGTCCACGCGCAGGCCGTCGGCGTGGTAGTCGTTCAGCCAGTGCAAGGCCGAGGCCAGCAGGAAGTTGGAGACCTGCGGGCGGCCGTAGTTGAAGATGGCGGTGCCCCAATCGGGGTGGTGGCCCTTGCGCGGATCGAGATGCTCATACAGCGCCGTGCCGTCAAAGCGATGCAGGGCGTGGTCGTCCTTGGGAAAGTGCGCTGGCACCCAGTCGAGCAGCACGCCCACGCCGGCCTGGTGAAACGCGTCGATCAGCGCGCGCAGCTCGTCAGGCGTACCCCAGCGCGAGGTGGCCGCGAAGTAGCCGGTGACCTGGTAGCCCCAGCTGCCGCCGAAGGGATGCTCCATCACCGGCATCAGCTGTACGTGCGTGAAGCCGAGCTCGACCACGCGCCGCACCAGCGTGTCGGCGGCTTGGGCGAAGGTCAGCGGCCCGTGCTTGGAGCGTAGCCAGCTGCCCAGGTGCACCTCGTAGATGGAGAGCGGTGAGCGCTGCGGATCGCACGCCAGGCGCGCCGTCATCCAGGCCTCGTCGCCCCAGGCGTGGGCCGGGGGCGCCACCAGCGTGGAGGCGTTGCCGGGGGCCTGCTGCTGCCAGCGGGCGAAGGGGTCGCTCTTGAGCAGCGTGTCGCCGCTCGCGGTCGTCAGCACGTACTTGTAGTGCTGCCCCGCGCGCGCGCCGGGCACGAAGCGCTCGAACACGCCGGAGTCGGGCAGCCTGCGCAGGGGCAGGTCGGTGCGGTTCCATGCGTTCATGTCGCCGGCCACGCAGACGCTGCTGGCGCCGGGCGCCCAGACCGCGAAGGAGGCGCCCGGCACGCCGTCAAGCGTGCGCAGGTGCGAACCGAGCACGTCGTGCAGGTGCAGGTGGCGGCCCTCGCCGAACAGGTGCAGGTCGAGCTCGCCCAGGGTGGGGGCGAAGGCGTCGGCGGCGGGCATCGAGCGGGCTGACACGGCGAGGGCGGACGCGCTGTTCGCCACGGACTCGGACGCAGCGGGCGCGGGTGCGTCGGGACCGGACGCCGCGGGACCGGCCGCTGCGGGCGCAGGCTGCGCGGGCTCGCTCGCCGCCGCCGGGGGTCGCTTGTGCCGCCGCGTCGCCATCTCAGTCAGCCCTCCAGCGCAGCACGAGCAGCGCGCGGTCGCGCACCGTCACGGCCGCCTCAGCGCTTGCCAGATCGTACTCCTCGGCGCCGGGGTCGGCGCAGTCGAGCAGCACGCGCCAGCGGCCGGGCGCCGTGGGGGGCAGCTGGCAGCGGCGCGATTCGGAGCCGCCGTTGAGCCACAGCAGCACCTGCCCCGCTGCGGGCGCCCCGGCCAGCAGCATGCCCAGCACGTGTACGTCCTGCTTCTTCCAGGCGCGCTCGCTGACCGGGTGTCCGCGCTGACCCAACCAGGTCACGTCGAGCTGGCCGTCCTCGCCGTCGTGGGAGTTCCCCGTGAGCCCGTGATCCCGTCGCAGGGAGGGCAGCTCCGCGGTCAGGCGCGCGAGGCGTCGGCTGAACGCGAGCATGGCGGCCGCGTCGTCGTCCAGCTCCCAGTCCAGGTGGAACTCCGGCCCGTCCTGGCAGTAGGCGTTGTTGTTGCCCTGCTGCGTGCGCCACAGCTCATCGCCCATGAGCAGCATGGGCACGCCCAGCGCCAGGCGCGCGGTCGCCGCCAGGCTGCGCGCCACGCGCCCGCGCACGTCGCGCACGCCGGCGTCGTCGGTGGGCCCCTCGGCGCCCCAGTTGCAGCTCAGGTTGTGGGCGTGACCGTCGCTGTTGTCCTCGCCGTTGGCCTGGTTGTGTCGCTCTTCGTAGCTGACGAGGTCGCGCAGCGTGTACCCGTCGTGGCAGCACAGCAGGTTGAGGCTGTGCGTGGGCCCGTGACCGAGCTCGCTGGTGCTGCCCGCCAGGCGCGTGGCCATGATGGCGCGCTTGCCGGAGTCTCCCTTCCAGAAGGCGCGCAGGTCATCGCGGAAGTGGCTGTTCCACTCGCTCCAGCCCGCGGGGAAGCTGCCCAGCCGGAAGCCGCCGGGGCCCACGTCCCAGGGCTCGGCGATGAGCTTGACGTGCGCCAGCTGCGGGTCGTCGCGCAGCTGCTGGAAGACCTCGAAGCCCACCTCGGCCAGGGGGCCGGGTCGCCCCAGCGCGGGGGCCAGGTCGAAGCGGAAGCCATCCACGTGCATGTCCGTGACCCAGTGGCGCAGGCTGTCGAGCATGAGCGCGAGGCCCGGGCCGCTGGTGGTGCGCAGCGAGTTGCCGCAGCCGGTGTGGTCGACGTTGTAGCGCGGGTCGCTGGCGGAGAGCTGATAGAAGCCGGGGTTGTCGAGCCCGCGCCACGACAGGCAGGGGCCGTCCTGGTTGCCCTCCGGCGTGTGGTTGTAGACCACGTCGAGGATGACCTCGATGCCGGCGGCGTGCAGCTGCCTGACCATCTGCTTGAACTCGTTGACCTGCGCGCCGCTGCGGCCGCTGGGGTCGCTGCTGAAGCGCGCGTCGGGGGCGCAGAAGCCCAGGGTGTTGTAGCCCCAGGCGTTGCTCAGCCCGCGCTCCACCAGCTGCCGTTCGCTGACGTGGGCGTGGATCGGGAGCAGCTCTAGCGCCGTGACCCCCAGGCTCTGCAGGTGCGCGATGATGGGGGGCGAGGCCGCCCCCAGGTACGTGCCGCGCAGCTCCGGCGCCAGCTCGGGGTGGCGCGCGCTGAGCCCGCGCACCTGGCACTCGTAGATCACGCTGTCGCGCAGGGAGGTGGCGGGCGGCGTGTCGCCGCGCCAGTCGAAGCGCTCGTCGACTACCAGCGCGCGCGGCATGCAGGGCGCGCTGTCGCGTGGGTCGGGCTGGCGCTCGCCGTCGGCCGGCGTGCCGGGCACATGAGCCAGCAGCAGATCGTCCCAGCGCAGCGTGCCTGCCAGCGCCCGTGCCCAGGGGTCCAGTAGCAGCTTGGCCGGGTTGTAGAGCTGCCCGCGGGCCGGGTCCCAGGGGCCGTGCACGCGCAGGCCGTAGGCCGTGCCGGGGCCGATGCCCTCGAGGTAGCCGTGCCGCACGTCGCCCGTGCGCCCGGGCAGGGTCAGGGCCAGGGCCTCGCGGGGTGCGTCGGGCGTCTCGAACAGACACCACTCCACGCGTTCGGCGCGGCCGGCGGGCAGGGCCAGGTTGACGCCGCGCCCGTCCCAGCTGGCGCCCAGGGGCGAGGGGGATCCAGCGGTGATCTGCAGCCGGTCGGGGAGCGCCATGGGCGAGAGGTTAGCAGTCTGTGGCGACGCAGCCCGGGTGGGATCCGAGCGCGCGCGAGCGTGGCTGACAGGGGCCCTGGATCGCTGGCGGCGCGCGCCGCTCAGCCTTGCTTGGGAACATCGAACGCCTCCCAGGTCGACAGGTCGAAGGGGCGGCAGCGTGGGCCGGGCGCGAAGCCGCGGTACTGGGCCTTGCAGCGGTAGCAGATCAGCAGGCGCTTCACGGCCAGGCGCAGGGCCACCAGGTCCACCAGCGTGAGCGCCAGCAGCACGATGATGGTGGTGCGCATGTCGAGGCGCAGGGCCAGGATGACGGCGTAGGTCACGGCCACCACGGCCACGCCCAGCTTGGCGTTGACGTCCTTCTGGATGCAGAGCGTGTGGTAGCCGCAGCGCGGGCAGCCGTCGAGCCGGCCCGCGTCGTCGACGTGCTCGGCCAGCGACAGGGGCTGGGGTGTGCCGCAGCCCTCGCAGCTGGCGCTGTCCGGCAGCGGGGCGCCGCGGGGGCCGATGCGGTGGTCGCTGAACTGGCCGCAGCGCTCGCACGGCAGGGCGAACGAGCGCTGCTTGTGGTCGCGCTCGGGGATATGCGGCCCCTCGTGGCTCACAGGGCCACGCCCACGCTGCCCTGGATCATCTTGCCCATCAGGTCGCCCAGGTAGACCAGCGCGCACATGGCGTAGAGGATGCCCGTGGCCGGCTGGGTCTTCTGCATGCGCACGGTCACGCGCACCATGCAGGCCAGCACGATGGGGATCAGCAGTCCCACCGGCACGCGCGCGGCGATGTTGACCACGTCGATCACGCG
>QNBX01000138.1 GCA_003644265.1 Planctomycetota bacterium | reverse complement strand
GGCCTCCCAGTCCAGCGAGCCCACCAGGTTGGCGCGGAAGTTGCACTCGGTGACGTCGGCGCTGCCCCCGGCGCGCACCATCAGGCCCATGCCGCCGTTGTCGTGCACCAGCGTGCCGTGCATGGCCAGGCGCCCCCCGGAGCGCACCTCCAGGCCGTGGGTGCTGTGGTCGGAGAGTACGCCCTTGCGCAGCTCGAGCTGCCCGCCTCCGTCGATGCGCACGCCGGCGTGCGCATTCATCAGGCTCAGCTCCTGGGCCACGACGTGGCCGCCGTCGCGCACGTGCAGGGTCGGCGCCGCGCCGGAGATGCCCACGCCGCGCAGGATACCGCCCGCCAGACGCACCTCGGCGCCGCCGCCCACGGTGAGCGCAGGACGCGGCCCGGACCAGAGCACGCAGGCCGACAGCTCGAGCCGCACGCCGGCGCCGTCTGCCTGCACGCCGCCGTCGAGCACGGTGCAGTCGCTCAGCTCGGCGCGGCCGGGCTCGAGCACCAACGCCGGGCCCGACGTCGAGCGCAGCAGCAGCCCCTGCACCAGCGCCAGCGGCGAGGCCAGGGTCAGGGCCGGGCCCGACGGCGGCGACACCACGACCTCGCCGCCCTGCGCCTCGATCACCAGCGGGCGCTCCACGCGCAGGGCCACCTCGTAGGTGCCCGCCGGCACGCGCAGCACCGACATGGGCGCCGCGTCAGCCAGGGCGCGCTGCAGCGCCACTCCATCGCCCGCGGGAACGTTGATGAGCTCTCCGCGGAAGCGTCGCAGCTCCCGCGCCGCGCGGTCGTCCAGCGCCAGGGCCGCCAGCCAGCCGGCGATGGCGCCCTCGCTGTCGCCGGCCAGCTCGGCGTCCAGCGCCTCGCGCGAGCGGCGCACGTAGAGCTGCTCGCGCGTGCCGGACATGCGCGCGCTGATCAGCTCTCTGTAGTGCGCGTTGGAGCCCGCCAGCGCCTGCCCGTCCAGCGCCAGGGCCTGCTCGAACTCGCCACGCTCCAGCGCGCGCCCCGCGGCGGCGAAGGCCTCGCGCACGGCCAGCGAGACGTGCTCGCGCCGGAAGGCCGCCAGGGCCTCGTCCAGGTGCGACCAGTCCTCGCGCGAGTGACGCTCCACGAACGCGGCGGCCAGCAAGGCGTCCGCCCAGTCGCCACGGGCCACGCCGCGATCGGTGCCCCGGTCGAGCAGGGCGCTCAGGGCCTCGGTGCCCACCTCGCGCCGGATGGCGTTCCAGTCGCGCCCGCCCCAGCCGGGCGCCGCGCCCAGGCGCTCGAAGATCGTGAGCAGGTCGGCCCAGCGACGCTGCTCGCGCACGCGCGAGACCAGCGTGGCGGCGGTGGACAGGCGCAGGTCGCGCGCGGCGTTGCGCAGGCGACGATCGTCTTGGGTGCGGCCCGCCAGCACGCCCGCGGGCATGGGCACCACCAGCACGTCCAGCGCGGCGAGGTCCGCCTGCCCGGCCAGGCCGCGCGCGTCGGCCAGGCGCCACGACAGGGCCAGCGCGTGCAGCGGGCCGGAGGCGGGCTCGGCCACCCGGGGCAGGTGCGCGATGCTGCGCTCCACGGCCTGCGCGTCGTGCAGTGACAACAGGCGCTCGAACTCCACGCGCATGAGCCAACGCGCCACGTCGGCGTCGCCCGTGCGCGCGGCCAACAGGGCCAGTCGCTCGGCAGCGCGCTCGAGCAGGCCGGCGTCGAGCAGCTCCAGCGCCTGACCGAAGTCGTTGCGATCGAGGCGCCCGTCCAGCTGGGGAGCGCGCGGATCGAACAGGTCCTCGGGCAGCGGCAGCAGCAGCCCCTGGTCGCCGGGCTCCAGGGGGCGCGAGGCCAGGGCCCAGACCGCCGAGCCCGCGCCCTCCTGCAACAGCAGCGTGCCCAGCTCCACCAGGCCCACGCCATCGCCCCCGGCCGAGCTGTCACGCAGCACGCGGTCGGGACGCAGGGGCAAGGGGTAGCGCAGGGCGGGCTCGGGGCCGTCGGGCACCAGCAGCTCCAGGCCCTCCGCCAGATACGGCAGGCGCAGCTCGAACGAGCCGTCGGCCGCGCTGGTGGTGGAGGTGCGGTGGAAACCGCGACGCCCGGGGTCCGTCAGGCCCACCACCTTCAGCTCGCGCACGCCCGGTGGCGAGAGGAAGCCGCGCACCAGGGTCACGCGCGGGCGCAGCTCCAGCTCGAGCACCCGGCCGCGGGCCGAGGCGTCCACGCGCACGGCCTCGCTGCGCACCAGGAAGCCGTCGGCGGTGACGCGCAGCAGGTGATCGCCGGTGGCCACGGTGCTGCGCGCCAGACCGGCCTCGACCGGCGCGAGCTGGCCGTCGATCTCCACCCGCGCGCCGGGCACGGCCAGCTGTTCGGCCACGTCGACCACGCGTACGGCGATGGGTACGCGCCGCGGTCCCAGCAGGTCGGGCTGGCGGTCGAGGGCGCCGCCCACGATGAGCTGGGGCTCCTGCGCGCCGCCGGTGGCGACCTGCGTGCGGCGGCGCACCTCCTCGAAGAGCCGGTCCAGCGGGCGCTCGGGCGCGGCGCCGGCGGTGCGGCTCAGCGCGGCTACCACCTCGACCAGCGCGGCGGTGAAGGGCGAGGGCTGATCGCCCACGGGCGCGGCGGCGAAGCGACCATCGCGGGTGCCGTACAGCTCCCAGGTGCGCAGGGGCTGCAGCTCGGCATCACGCGACGGGGCCAGGGCGCCCACGCGGCAGGCGTCGAACAGCACCAGCACCGACAGGGCGCTGCCGCGTTCTGCGGCGCGCAGTGACGCCCGCGCGGCCCAGCCGTCCAGGTCGTCGCGCGTGATCAGCTGCTCGTAGCCGCCCGCGCCGTCCTCGCGCGTGTAGTACGTGAACAGGCCCGGGCTGCCGCGGCGGTCCACCCAGCCATGACCGGTGAGGTACAGCAGCAACAGCGCGTCGGGCGTGGAGGCCTGCTCGCCCGCGCGCAAGATGGCCTCCTGCACGGCGGTGGCGTGCACGCGCTCCCCGCGCAGCACGCTGAGGCGGTCGGGCGGCACGGACGCGGGGCCCGCGAACAGCGCCGTCATGGCGTCCACGTTGGCCGAGACGAAGGGCAGGTCCCAGTCGGCGCGGCGGTAGCGATCGGCGCCCACCACCACGGCGAAGCGATCTTCGTCGGCCACGCCCAGGCCATCACCGCCGGTCCAGCGCAGGCCCAGCGGGCGCAGGCTGGTGAGCGCACGCGTGCTGCTTGCGGCGCCGGCGGTCTCTGCAGCATGTCCCCGAGCGGCTGCGGCAGCGGTGCCTTCGGGTGCTTGAGCGGCGCCGCGGGCGGCGCCGTGAGCCGGGCCGTCCTGTGCGGAGACGCGCTCGCGGGACGCGTCGGTAGCCAACGCATCCGAGGACGCGTGCGGGTCCAGGGAGCAGCCGGTCACCAGCGGCCATCCCAACGCAACCACGAGCAGGAGCTGTCGCATGGCGCCATGGTACCGCCCGCGCGCCTGGCGGACGTGACGCGTTGGTGCGCGGACAGCCTGCCGCGCTCAATCGGCGCTCAGCAGGCCCTCGTGCTGCATGACGCGGCGCATGCAGCTCAGCGGCATGTTGCCGGCCTGCAGGAACACGCGGTGAAACGCGCGATCGAGGTCGAGCCCTTCGAGCTGCCCCTCGGCGCGTTCGGCGTTGGCCGCCTGCAGCTCTCGCTTCAGGTCCCAGAGCATGCGGTTGCCGGCCAGGTAGCTGAGCGGATAGCCGCGCTCGGCCGAGTACCAGTTCAGCTCGGCCTGCACCCGACTGGGAACGAAGCCGGTCACGGCCGCCAGCAAGTTACCCGCGGCGACGAAGGGGTCGTCCGATGAGATGTCGCAGGCCACGCCCACGTCGAGGAAGTCGCGCTCGCCCGACATGAAGAACAGGTCGATGGCCACGCGCGCGCCGATGCGGGCGATGTCGCGCTTGCCGATGAAGCGCATCTCGTCGATGAGCTCGCCGCCATAGCCCACGTCGAGCATCCAGTCCTCCAGGTACGTGGTCCAGCCCTCGTGCAGCTCGCTGGCGACGGTCAGGCGCCGCACCACCGACGGGTGCAGCGAGGCCCACGCGAGCTGCAGGTGATGGCCGGGCGTGCCCTCGTGCAGCATCATGCCGGGGATGGACAGCTCGGTGTGCTCGGGCAGCAGCTGCTCCGACAAGGTCAGGTGCACCAAGCTCGTGCGCGTGCCCTCGCGGAACGACGCGGGCGCCCACATGGCACCGGCGGGGATGGCGGCCTCGAGGTGCTTGGGCGTGCGCTCGATCAGGATGTCGTCGTCAGGCGGCAGCGGAAACAGATCGCGCGCGCGGATGAACTCGATCAGCTTGCGGTGCTCGGCTTGATAGCGCTCGAGCACGTCCTCCAAGCGGTCGTTGGGCAGCTCCACGCGGTAGCGCTCGGCCAGCCAGTCCTGCAGCGCGTCGGCGTCGGTGTCGTCGGGCAGCTCGTACTTGCTCACCAGGCGCGCGCGCAGCTGCTCGACGCTGGTGTCGATGTCCGCCAGGAACGACGTGGCCAGGGTGTGCAGCCCGTCCAGGGAGAGCTCGATGCCGCGCAGCGCCACCAGCCGCTCGGTCTGCCGGCGCCCGATGCAGAAGTCGGTGTGGGTCGGCAGCGTCGCCAGGTGGGCCTGGTAGTCGTCCAGCGCCGCCTGCGCCGTGGCGCGCGCGCGGGTCAGGCGCTCGGCGTCGGCGTACTGCACCTCGGCCGCCCAGGCCTCCAGCGTGTCGAACAGCGAGGGCAGGCCGGCCAGCGTCTCGCGCTCCACCGCGACCCAGCGCGCCACGGGCGTGGTGAGCGTGCGCCGCCAGCCATCCAGGAACGCGGGCAGCGCCTCCAACCGCGACGTGGCCGCGTCCAGGCGCTCAGCCGGCTCGTGCGGGTCGTTGCTCAGCAGGAGCGTGAGCCCCATGCCCAGCTCGTCGGCCGCGCGCGGACACTGCTGTCGCTGCGTGCCGCCGTTGAAGCTGTAGCTGGCCTCGAACAGCTCGCGCTCAAGGGACAAGATGGCCATCCCCAGGTCGAGCCGCTGATCAAAGCCGAGCGGCTCACCGGCCGCGTCGGCCGCCGCGGCCGCCGCGGCCAGGACCTGGGCCTGGGCCAGCAGCGCGCGCGCTTCGGCCTGCTGCTCACGCGCGGCCTCGGGCGAGCGCTCGGGCAGCTCGCCCCGGCGTTGATCGATGCCGTATTCCAGACAGGCGTTGGGGTCGCGGCTGACGTGCGCGAGGTACGCGTCGACGAAGTCGGTGAAGCAGGCGGCGGGCATGGCGGGGTCCGGGGCGGCGTGGGTGCTTGGGTGTGGCGCGTACGATGCCTTCGTGGCGCTCGCGGCTCGGAGCGGGCCGCGAGGCGCTGGCGCACCACGATACTCAGGAGCTCGGCGGCTGCGCGTCATGAGCCGGATACGCTGCGGGAGATCGTCGCCGGATATGCTGCGCGCCATGCCGCAGCGCCACCCAGGATCCCGACAGGCCGCCGCGCTGACGCTGGCGTCGCTGCTGGGCGCAGCGGGGCTGGCAGCGCTGGCCTGGACCCTGGATCCAGACGTGGTGCAGCATCACTTCAGCGGCGACGGGGAGCTGGGGCCCGTGACGGCGCGCTGGTTGGGTGTCTACGCCCGGGTGGCTTGGGGACTCGCGGCGCTCATGGGCGCGCTGGCCGCGGCCGGGCTGCTGCGGCGGCGAGCGCTGGAGCGGATGCTGGCCAGGTCCCCGCTTGCGCTGCCTCGGATCGTCCTGGCGTGCGCCGCGTTGGCCCTGGGTCTGCTGGGCGCCGAGCTCGCCGTACGCGCGCTCGGCTGGGGCCACAGTTCGAGCTCCACGAACACGACCGCGGCCCGCGACTACTCGCATCAGTTCATGCAGAGCATCCGGATTCAGCTGGATGATCGAGGCTATCGCGAGACGCGCTGGGACCGACCGGCGCCCCCCGGCGTGGGGCGCATCCTCGTGCTGGGTGACTCGTTTGTCTTCGGCTTCGGAGTCTCCGCCCTGGAGGACACCTTTCCGGCGGCGCTCGAGCGCGAGCTGGCGGCCGGACCCGGCGCCCCCCGCTGCGAGGTGCTCAACCTGGGCCTCCCGGGCGCGGACTCGGCAGGCGAGGCCGCCGTGTTGCAGGAGCTGCTGCCGGAGGTGGCGCCCGATCTCGTGCTGATCGGGTACTACGTCAACGACTGCGAGACGCCGGACGAGAAGATCGCGTTCTTCGGCAGCCGGCGCTTGCTGCCCTTGTTGAGCGACAACCTGGAGCTCATCTCGGACCTGTGGCGCTTCGTGGAGAGCGAGATCGTCTGGCAGCTGGAAGCCGCCGGCCTGCGCATCACCTACGCGGAACACCTGCGCGAGCAAGCGCTGCCGGGTTCGGATGCATGGGGTCAACACCGCTCGGATCTGCGTCGGTTGCTGGAGCAGGCCGGGCGCCCCGCCGCCATGGTGATCTTCCCACTGCTCACAAACGAGGATCCCTACCCGCTGGCGGCGCTGCATGAGCAAGTGGCACAGGTCGCCGCGGAAGCGGGCGTCCCCGTGCTGGACTTGCGGGAGTCTCTGGACGGACTGCTGCGGGACGAGATCCAGGTGGCGTCGTTCGACCCCCACCTCAACGCGCGTGGATTGGCGCTGACGGCGACGGCCACGGCGCGCTTCCTGGAGCAAGAGGGGCTGGTTCCGGCCCCCCCCTGAGAGCCGCCGTCAGCCCGGCGCAGCACGACACGCGCGCGGGGGTGTAGGCTGAAGCTGCCTGGTCGAACCGGCCCGCGAGTCCGGCCGCCCTTGCTCGAGAGGAGGGCCAGCATGAACGCCCACCGCATCCTGGCCAGCTCGGTGCTCTGCGTCCTCGTCGCGCAGCCGCTCGGGCAGGCCGGAACCCTCGTCGTTCCGGTCGACGTGCCCGACCTTCAGCAGGCCCTCGACATCGCGCCCGCCGGCACGACGATCCTGGTCCAGGGTGGCCGCTGGGGACCGCTGGTCGTCACCAAGCCCGTGCACATCGTGGGCCACCCGAGCGCCTTCGTCGCCGGTGGGCCCGGCCCCAGCGGTGGCTTCCGGAGCCCGATCACGCTGGCCGGACCGGGCAGCGGAGAGGTCGCCTTGTCGCGCATCGCAGTGGGCGGAGGTGCAGACTTCTTCAGCTACGAATCCGCCGCGGCGGGCATCCAGGGCGGCGGTTTCGATCGCCTGCTCGTGCAGGACTGCGTGATCGACGGCCCACAGCTGAACCTCACGTTGGGCGAGTACCCGGGCGACCGCGGCATCGACATCACGATCCCACTGCTGCTGCTCGAACGCTGCCGGGTCGAGCCCTCGCGGCCGATGGAGTTCGACTGCGCGGACTCCGGTCCCGACGGCGTCCCGGCCATCGAGAGCACCGGCACGGTGGTGCTGCTCGACAGCCGCGTCCGGGGTGCCGGCGGCGCGGTGTTCTGCCAGCTCTTCGGCTGCGGCGCCGGTGGGATCGACTGCCCCGATGGCGGCGAGGGCGGCCCGGGCGTGGTCTGTGACGTGCTCTACCGCGCCGCAAGCCGAGTCGCAGGAGGCCAGGGCGCGACCTGGATCGACGGCGAGACCGGCATCGACGTCTGCTGCGTCAAGGCCGACGGACCAGCGGTCGTCGCCCGCCTGGACGTGGAACTCGCCGGTGACCTGAGCTCGTCCGGAGCGCTTCTGGCCGGCAGCACCTGGACGTTGCGCTGGAACACGCCCGGGCCACATGCGCTGCTGTTCGCGGCGCCGGGCGCAGGGACACCGACGCTGCTCCCTGCGGCCGGCGTGTTGTTCCTCGAACCGACGGCATTGCTGAGTCTCGGTGTGGTCGCGTCGCCGGGGAGCCGCTGCTTTGTGGTCCCGAACGAACCGGACCTGATCGGACAGCAAGTCGGCGTCCAGCTGTTGGACGCATCGGGCCAGCTCACGCGCCCTGTATTTGGCAGCGTGTTGCCTTAGCGCTGCTCAGCACGCCACCGGCCGGGAGCGCCGAGCTCCTGGTTTTCTCAACGCGCCAGCGGGCGTCGGGTAGACTGACGGGGCCTGTACAGGGCCAGGTGTCACACAGACACTGGGGACAGACACCAGGGAGCGCGGCGAGGGATCCGTCGCTCGCTGCCAATGGGGGATTGCATCGTGGTCCAACAACGCCTTCGCAAGTTCGTGGGTGACCGGGTTCGCAGCTCCGACCGGCTGTACAACCTGGTGAAGTCCGTGGAGAACCGCGTCGAACTCCTGCGTCACTCGGTGGGTCACGGCTTCCCCGCGATCATCAGGCCGCGACCGTACAAGATCATGATCGCCGTCACCGCGCAGTGTAATTCGCGCTGCAAAGGGTGCCGCTACGGCCGCGACTTCATGCCCGGCCATCAACTCGAGTGGCCCATGGTCCGCGACCTGCTCGACGATGCCAAGGCCGCGGGGTTCTACTCGATCCGGCTGTACGGCGGCGAACCGCTGCTGCACAAGGACCTGACGCGGATGATCGAGTACTGCGTGCAGATCGGCTTGCGCCCGTACGTGACCACGAACGGGGCGCTGTTGGAGCAGCGGATCGACGACCTGGTCAGGGCCGGGCTACGCGATATCACCGTCGGCTTCTACGGGGTGGGCGAGGAGTACAACCGCTACACCCAACGCGCCGGCCTCTTTGAACGCGTCGAGCGCGGCATCACGGCGCTGCGCGAGCGCCACGGCGACACCGTCGAGCTGCAGATGAACTGGCTGCTGATGCGGCAGACAGCGACGCTCGAAGCGTTCCACAGCGCGCTCGCGTTTGCCGAGCGCTTCGACATGAGCATGCGGGTGGACCTGATCCACTACTCCCTGCCCTATTTTCAGGAGGGAGACGATCGTCAGCTCCAGTTCGTGCCGGAGGACCGTCCGGCGATCGAACGCGTGGTGGCCGAGATGATCAAGCTCAAGCGCGCGGATCCGACGCGGCTGCAGCACACGCTCGAGGGGCTGCGCTCCATCCCGGACTGGCTGCTGCGCGGGCCCGACATGAAGATCCCTTGCACCGCCTACGAGATGATCTGGGTCGGCCCCGACGGGACGGTGCAGATGTGCTACGTCACCTTCAAGCTCGGCAACCTGCACCAGACGCGCCTGCGCGATCTGCTCTTCAACGCCTCACACAAATGTGCGGCGAGAGACGCGTTCCAGCTGAACTGCCCCAACTGCCACTGCAGCTCGAACGAGCGGATCATGCGGGACGCGCCGAGCCGCCGGCACTACGCGAAACCGGGTCGCGTCGACAACGGAGTCGTGGCCAACCCATGAGCATCTCCGACCTGATCCGCGTCACGCGGCCGATGCTCCACAGGCATCCCCGAGTGAAGCAGGCGCTGCAGAGCGCCGACACGGCCCTCTCCCGGCTGCACCACACCGCCGCCGCCGCGGTCCCGGCGCTGATCCGGCCGCAGCCGCGTCAGCTCACCGTGGCGGTGACCGCGGCCTGCACCCTGCGCTGCAAGGGCTGCCGCTACGGCCGCGACTTCATGCTCGGCGAGCGCTTCTCACTCCCGATGATGCGCGACCTCCTCGATGACGCCAAGCAGGCTGGCGTCAATCGGGTCCGTCTCTATGGTGGCGAGCCCATGCTGCATCCGAAATTGCCTGAGATGATCCGTCACTCGATAGGGCTCGGCATGGACACCTACCTGACGAGCAACGCCACGCTGCTGGAGGACCGGATCGACGAACTCTGGGACGCCGGGCTGCGCTGGATGACCATCGGCTTCTACGGAATCGGTGCCAAGTACGACAGCTACACGCAGCGCGACGGCCACTACGACAAGCTGCGCCGTGGACTGGACAAGACCCGCGCGAAGTACGGCGACGAGTTCGAGATGCAGCTCAACTTCGTGCTCATCCGGTCCACCTGCAACCTCGCCGCGCTGAAGGAGGCCTGGGACTTTGCCCAGCGCTATGGCCTCTACTTCCACCTCGACCTCTACGGCTACTCCATGCCGTTCTTCACCGACGGCGATGAGGGCGTGGTCGCCTTCACGCCGGAGGACCGGCCCCAGGTCGAAGAGGTCACCCGCGAGCTGGTGCGCTTGAAGACGGCGTTCCCCGAGCGCTTTCCACAGTCGCTGGCGCTGGTGCGCTCGGTGACCGACTGGCTGCTGAGAGGCCCGGAGATGCGCGTGCCGTGTGACGCTTATCAACTGCTGTGGGTCGGGGCCGACGGCACCGTGCAGCTGTGCGACGTGACCTTCAAGCTGGGCAACCTGCACGAGACGCGGCTCAAGGACATGCTGTTCGGGGGCACGCACCGGCAGGCCTGCAGGGACGGCTTCCAGCTGAAGTGCCCCAACTGCACCTGCAAGTCGGACAGCCGCATCCTCAAGCACGCGGCCAGCATGCAGGCCTACGGCGGCCGGTAGAGCGCGACGTAGCCCGCCCACTCGCGATCGTGCGAGAACGCCGCGACCCGGGACCGCGCCAGGCGCCCCCAGCTGGCGAGCGCCTGCTCGTCATGCGCCAACTCCAGGATGGCCGACGCCAACTGGCCGGGGCGCCTGGGCGCCACCAGCCGTCCGCAGGCCTCGCCGTCTGGACCGGTCATCATCTCGCGGATCCCGCCCACGTCCGTGGCCAGGATCGGGCGGGCGCATGCCATCGCCTCCAGGAGAACCCGCGGCGCGCACTCCTGCTCCGAACAGAGCACGAACAGATCGACCTCGCGCAGGAACGCGGCGACGTCCAGCACTCGCGGCGCAAAATGCACGCGCTCAGTGAGGTCGGCGGCTCGCTCGCGCACCTCGCCCGTGGTGGGTCCCTGCCCGACGAACACGACGTGGACACGCTCGCGCTGCGCCGTGACCAGGCGCACGGCATCGACGAGGTCGCGCTGCCGCTTGATCCTGTCGAAGCGCCCGACGTGAGCCACCAGAAACGCGTCCTGCGGCACGCCGAGCCGGGCACGCCAGCCTCCACCCGCTCCGTCCGGGGAGAACTCTTCCAGATCGACACCGTTCCAGAGGGTCTCACAGCGACCGACCCAGCCCGCCCGCGTCAGGTAGGACGCCAGGTCAGGTGAGACGGCGGTGACCGCGTCGATGCGGCGTGAGGCCCAGCGCGTCAGCCGGCGCGCGGCCGGGGTGTCGTGCCCGGGGCGCGTGTGGAAGCTGCCGACCACTCGCAGCCCGCGACCGAACCGGAGGCACTTGGCGAGCGCGCAGTAGAAGACCGCGGTGTCGTTGTGCGCGTGGAGCACGTCGACTCCCTCGCGGCGGCAGTGGCGCGCGAGCCGGACCGCAAAGCGCCAGTCCATGCCCGCGCCGCGACGCAGGTGCGCGACGGGGACCTCGCCCGGATCGAGGTCGAGCTCCTCACCGCGGTAGGGCGCGTCGAACAGAAGCAGGCGGTGGTCCAAGCCCTCGCGACGACCGCGCGTGGCGAGCTGGACCGCGACGCGCTCCTTGCCCCCGACCTCCAGTCCGCTCAGCACGTGGATGAGTCTTTCCATGGATCGGGGTAGACTCTAGCAGGTCGATTCCCTGAGGGAGATGACCTTCGTCTCGGAGTCTGCCTCCTTGTCCGACACGGTCTTCCTGATCGGCGCGCAGAAAGCGGGCACCACCGCGCTCGCGGCGTTGCTCGATCAACACCCAAGCGTCTCGCTCGGTCGCGTGAAGGAGCCGCACTACTTCTCCTTCCGATACAGCCGCGGTCTCGAATACTACGATGAGCTGTTCTTCGATCGTCCGGGCGTACTGCGGCTTGATGCGTCGACGTCGTACACGCTCCTGCCCACGAGCGATGAGGACGACGCGGCCTGGGGACGACATGTCCCCGCCCGCATCAAACAGCAGCACCCGGACGCGCGCTTCCTGTACATGCTGCGGCATCCGGTCGACCGCGCCGTGTCCGCGTACTGGCACGAGGTCCGGGCTGGACGCGAGCTCCGGCCGCTCGAGCGAGCGCTCGCCGAGGATCGCTACTACCTCGGCACCAGCCGCTACGCAGAGCGGCTGGAGCGCTTCCTCGCGCACTTCGATCTCGACCGTTTCCTGTTGATCGACTTCGCCGCCTTCAAGCGCGACCACATCGGCACGGCGCGCGCCTGCTGCCGGCACTTCGGCATCGCCCCCGACTACCCGTTCAACATCGACGTCCCCAGAAACCGCAGCGTCCAGTACTCGCCGCTAGCCCGCATTTCTCACGAGCCGTCTGAGTCTCGCCGATTGCCGAGCTGAAGGCGCGGTCTTCTCCGCCCTCGCCCGTCCGGCGCGGGCATGAGGCCTGCGTTCGTTCCGACGAGGCCTGCT
>QNBX01000137.1 GCA_003644265.1 Planctomycetota bacterium | reverse complement strand
GGAAGGCTCCGACACCCACGCACAGCACGAGCGCCACCTTGACGCTCGTCAACGCGGTCGCGATATGACCCGTCGAGCGCACCGTGCCGAGGTTCAAGCCGGTGGCGATGGCTATGACGACCAGCGGCAGGGCCTTCAGGGCCCACGGGGGGATCGCCGCGCCCAGGAGATCGTTCAGAAAGGTGACAAACAAGATCGACACGGAGTCCCCGACGATCGCTCCGGCTGCCCCCGACACGGCGCCAGGACTATGGTGAGGCCCATGCCCGACGCCCGCGACCTGCATCCCTTCCCCGCCCTGGCCGCGATCCCGCTCCGCTCGGAGCGGAACGTGACCTTGCGCGTCGATCGCACCGGGGAACGCGCCGTCCGCAAGCGACACCCGTGGCTGTTCTCGGAGGGTGTGCGGGAGCAGAGTCACCAGGGTCGCGTCGGCGACCTCGCGGTGCTCTTCGACAAGGCGCGTCAGTTCCTCGCCATCGGGCTCTACGACCCGGACTCGCCGCTGCGGGTGCGCATCCTGCACAGCGGCAAGCCTACGAAGATCGACGCGGACTTCTTCCGCCAGCGCATCGAGGCGCTCGCGGCCTTGCGCGCCGAGCTGCCGATGAGCGGCACGAACGCCTACCGACTCGTGAACGGCGAGAACGAGGGCATGCCCGGCTTCATCGCCGACCGCTACGCCGACGTGCTGGTGGTCAAGCTCTACACCCCCGCTTGGCTGCCCCAGCTCTCCTTGGTGCTGCCCGCGCTGCTCGCGGTGCAACCCGCCGAGCAGGTCGTACTGCGGCTCAGCCGCGACACGCAGAAGCGCGTCGCGGACCTGCACGGGTTGGCCGACGGCGACCTGCTGCTGGGGTCGGAGCTGCAGACCCCGGTCGTGTTCGAGGAGAACCGGCTGCGCTTCGAGTGCGATCCGCTGAAGGGCCAGAAGACGGGCTTCTTCCTGGACCAGCGCGAGAACCGCGCGCGCGTCGAGTCGCTCGCGGCGGGGCAGGACGTGCTGAACGTCTTCGCCTACTCCGGCGGCTTCTCGCTCTACGCCGCGCGAGGTGGCGCGAAGCGCGTGACGAGCCTCGACCAGTCCAAGCCGGCGCTCGAGGCTGCCGAGCGAAACTTCGCGCTCAACCGCGCCGACCCCGCGGTCGGGGCGACGCCGCACGAGATCGTCGTCGACGACGCCTTCACCTGGCTCGAACAACGCGAACGCCAACGCGCCCGCTACGACGTGGTCATCATCGACCCACCGTCCTTCGCGCACCGCCAGACGGACGTCCCCCGCGCGCGCGCGGCCTACGCCCGCCTGGTCCAACTGGGTCTCGGCTGCCTGCGACGCGGCGGCACACTCGTCATGGCCTCCTGCTCGGCCCGCGTACCCGCCGCCGACTTCTTCGAGCTCGTGCTGCGCAGCGCCCGCGACACGGGCCGCCCGCTCGACGTCTTCGCGCGCACCGAACACGCGCTCGACCACCCGACCGGCTTCCCGCAGGGCGCCTACCTCAAGTGCCTCTTCGCGACGGCATAGCAGACGCCTTGCGCACGTCGGACGGCGCGGAGGCCCTCAGCACTCGGGCACGCGCACGGAGATGTTGGCAGCCAGGCCGCCGGCGCTCGTCTCCTTGTATTGCTCGCGCATGTCCCGGGCCGTCTCCCACATGGTGCGGATGACGTCGTCGAGGGAGACCCTGGCTTGTGCGGGATCGCTCTCGGCGGCCAGTTCGGCCGCGTTGATGGCCTTCACCGCGCCCATGGCGTTGCGTTCGATGCAGGGAACCTGGACCAGGCCGCCCACCGGGTCACAGGTCATACCCAGGTGGTGTTCCATGGCGATCTCGGTGGCCATCAGCACTTGGTCCACCGGGGCGCCACGCACGGCGGCCAGGGCGCCGGCGGCCATGGCGGACGACACGCCGATCTCCGCCTGACAGCCACCCATGGCGGCCGAGATGGTGGCTCCTTTCTTGAAGAGCGAGCCCAGCTCACCGGCCACCAGCAGGAAGTCGATCACCTCGGTCTCCTCCACCTCGTGATCGGCGAAGCAAACGTGGTGCATGAGCACGGCGGGCAGCACGCCCGCGGCGCCGTTCGTGGGGGCGGTCACGACCCGGCCCAGGCAGGCGTTCTCCTCATTGACCGCCAGGGCGAAGCAGCTCGTCCACTTCATGACCTCGCGGAACGACCGCGGCGCATCACGCACGGCACGCATCCACTCGTGCACGTCGGTCTCGGTGCGATCCCCCAGCAGGCGTCGACTCATGCCCGCCGCCCGCCGGGTGACGCCCAGGCCACCCGGGAGCATGCCCTCGGTGTGGCAACCCCGGTAGATGCAGTCACGCATCACGTGCCAGATCGCGAGCAGCCCGGTGCGGACGCTCTCGTCATCACGCCAGGCGCGTTCGTTGGCCCGCACGAGATCGGCGAGGGACAAGCCGCTCGACCGACAACTGGCGGCGAGCTCGGCGGCGTTCTGACATGGGTAGGGCAGCGGCGAGCGCTGCGTGTCGACCTGCGTCAGCTCCTCTTCGCGTCGCACGAAGCCCCCACCGATGGAGTACCACTGGCTCGCATGACCAGCCTCGTCGGGGCGGTCCGCCGACCACCAGCTGAAGCGCATGCCGTTGGCGTGGCCCGGCAGGCGCTGGTCGACATGGAAGACGATGTCTTCGGACGGGTCGAAGCGCACGGACCGCGTCGCGCCGGGGAGCAGCAGCGTGCACATGTCCTGCAACTCCTGCACCAAGGCCTCGATACGCTCCACGGGGACGGTCTCCGGGTCGTGTCCGAGCAGCGCCAGGCACAGCGCCTTGTCGGTGGCGTGCCCGCGCCCGGTCTGTGCCAACGAGCCGTACAGCTCCACCCGCAGCCGCGCCACGCGATCCAGGCCAGGCTCGCGCCCCAGCTCACCGAGCCAGCGCTGCACGGCGCGCCACGGGCCGAGAGTGTGCGAGCTGGACGGCCCGACACCGACCTTCAGCATGTCGAAGACGCTGAGCGCTTCTTCAGGTGCGGTGGGAAACGGCATCGGCTTCGATTGAGGGGACAGGGATCTGCGGCGCGGGAGCGGCGAGCGCCCCAGATTCCCGCGCTGCCCCAGCCACTGCAAGCCCGGCCATCAGGAACCCGCTCGAGGGCACCCGAACAGGCCCTCGAATCAGCAGAGGCGTGCCACGACTGCAATCAGAAGAGCAGCCCCGGCGCCCCCCGGCCCAGCCCTCTCGCCAAAGCCGCAGGCGCAGGGGCCGGTTGCAGCGCCGGAGAGATAAACGAAGAAGCGCAACCGGCCCCTCCGCCGGAGGCGATGCCAGCAAGCGTCAGCCGTTCAGTAAGCCGTCGCGAACAACACCCCCTGCTGGCCTCCCTCCCCACTGAACACGCACGTCCCCGCCCCACCCGGCGAGACGATCGCCGGTAGACTGGCTCGCACGGGTGGAGCCGTCGGGTCGCTGAAGCCCGAGGGCGCCTCCCCCCATCCCACCGACGTCGGCCCGCCATGATGCTCTCCATTCGCTCCCTGCTCCGCCTGCTCCCGGTGCTGAGCTCCGTGCTCGGGCTGGGGGGCGCCCTCACCGCGCAGTCCGCCTCCTCGCCGCAGCTTCAGGCCAACTTCGACCCGGCCGACATCACGGCCGGCGGCTGCGTGGCCGGATGGGTGGACACGTTCGGGGCGGGGTCCGGGACCGACGGCCAGCTCCAGGACATGCTCGAGCACGACGACGGCAGCGGGCCCGCGCTGTACGTGAGTGGGTTCTTCACCCAGGCCGGCAGCGTCTCGGCCCAGAGCGTGGCACGTTGGGACGGCAGCGAGTGGAGCGCCCTCGGGGCGGGCCTGGACGGGATCGTGCACGCCCTCGCCGTGTACGACGACGGCTTGGGCGGCGGCCCCCAGCTCTACGCCGCGGGTGGGTTCACCATGTCCGGGGGCACGTCCATGCCGCGCATCGCGCGCTGGGACGGAACCACCTGGAACGCGGTGGGCATCGGCATGAACGGACCCCTGCAAGCGCTCACCGTCCACGACGGCGCGCTCTACGCCGGCGGCAGCTTCAACTTCGCCGGCGGTGCGTCGGCCAACAACATCGCCCGCTGGGACGGCCTGGACTGGAGCTCGCTGGGCGGCGGCACGCCGAACATCGTCCTGGCCCTGGAGTCCTTCGACGACGGCGGGCTCTTCGGCCCCGACCTGTACGTGGGCGGGCTGTGGGCCGCCGAGCCCGGGTTCCCGCACGACAACCTGGCCCGTTGGAACGGCGCCGCCTGGAGCAGCGCGGGGGGAGGCGTGACCAACGTGGTCTGGTCGCTGCAGACCTACGACTGGGGCGCCGGCCCACATCTGATGTTGGGAGGCAACGGCGGGCTGGCGGGCACGCTCGCCGTCCCCCACAACGGCATCGTGGCCTGGGACGGCGCGGCGTGGACCACACCACTGTCGCCGTCCACCGGCGGCGTGCAGGACATGGCGCTGGGGTTCCTGTTCGGCGACCCGGTCCTGCTCATGGCCGGCAACATCCTGGACAACGTGGCGGCGTGGGACGGTTCCGTGCTGACGGCGCTGGGCGACCTGGGCCCCTTCGTGGATTGCGTGACGTCCTTCGACGTGGGCTTCGGCCCGCAGACGGCCTGCGGCGGCCCGTTCGACACCGACTTCAGCGCCTACGGCCTGGAGCACGTGGCCGTCTGGGGAGGGACCGACTGGGCGCCTCTCGGCGGCACGGGCATCTCCAGCGGCGTGAGCGCCCTGCTGGGGCACGACGACGGCAGCGGCACGGCGCTCTACGTCGGCGGCGACTTCGGCTTCCCGGGGGGCGGCGCCAGCCACGGGTTCGCCCGCTGGAAGGACGGCGCGTGGGATGACATGGGCGGCGTCCTCGGACAGCCCATCCTCGACATGGTGGCCTTCAACGACGGCGCCGGCGTGAACCTCTACGTCTGCGGTCGGATCCTGCCGCCCGGAGGCTCGTCCTTCTGGGACGTGGCCCGCTGGGACGGATCCACGTGGACCCAGGTGGGCATCCCGAACGGCGGGAGCATCGTCTACGACCTGTTCGTCCACAACGACGGCTCGGGGTCGGCGCTCTACGCAGGCGGGACCTTCTCGGTCATGTCGGGCGTGGCGGCGCCCAACCTCGCGCGCTACGACGGCAGCTCATGGAGCGCCGTGGGAGGCGGCCCCGGCGGCACGGTGCTGTCCATGACGACCTACGACGACGGTTCGGGCAGCCAGCTGTACGCCGGCGGCACCTTCCACTCGCTCACGGGCGACGCGGGCGACTACGTGGCCCGCTGGGACGGCGCCAGCTGGAGCGACCTGGGCGGTGGCCCGCCGCTGGTGTCGGGCCACGCCGTGCGTGCGCTGGAGGTGGCCACCCTGTTCGGCGAGACCCACCTCTACGTGGGCGGGACCTTCTCGGACGTGAACGGCATCCCCTTCACGGAAGCCCTGGCGCGCTTCAACGGGACCGGCTGGTCAGACCTGCCCTTCGCCGGCTTCAGCGGGACGGTGCACGCCCTCGACGTGGACTACGACGGGGTCTTCTACAAGCTCGTGGTGGGCGGCGAGCTGGAGGGGATCGGCCTCAACAACATCCTCAACCTGACGGCCTGGAACGGCTTCGGGTGGGAGTATTACGGCGGGGGCGTCGGCGACACCGTGCACGCCCTCACCGTGGTCGACGTGGACGACGGCTGGGGCCCGCTGCTGGTGGCCGGTGGAGACTTCACCTACCAGGTCAACCAGCCCACCGACGACAGCGGCGTGGCGCGCTTCGGCGGCTGCTGGGCCGGCGTGGACAACTGGTTCGACCTGGGGTTCGCCCTCGGCGGCACCTTCGGCGATCCGTTGCTGACGGGCAGCGGCAGCCTGGCGCCTCTCAGCGTCAACGATGTGAACCTCTCCAACGCGTTCCCGTCGGCCTTCAGCGGCCTGTTCCTGTCCTTCGCCAGCACGCCCATCCCGTTCATGGGCGGGACGCTCGTGCCCAATCCGTGGATCGACCCGCCGACCTTCGTCACCACCTCGGCGTCCGGGGACATCCCCCTGGACTTCGTCATGCCCGACAACGTGCCGCCGGGAACCCAGCTGTTCGTGCAGTGGGCCATCCAGGACCCGGGCGGCCCGTCGGGTGTGGCCCTGAGCAACGCATTGCGAGGTGACGTTCCGTAGGTTCGTGGCCTGGCTGAGCTCTGCGCGTGAGCGCGCCGGCAGCTGTGCTGGACTGGCGGGCGCGTCAGCCCCAGCCGAACGGCCACGGATCGCGAGCGATGATCGACAGGGCTGCCGACCCCGCCCAGATCCTCTCGCCCTGGCCCTCTCGCCAAAGCCGCAGGCGCAGGGGCCGGTTGCAGCGCCGGAGAGATAAACGAAGAAGCGCGACCGGCCCCTCCGCCGGAGGCGGTGCCAGCAAGCGTCAGGAGTCAGCCGCTCAGTAAGCCGTCGCGAACAACACCTCCGTACTCGTCTCCTTGCCACTGAACACGCACGTCCCCGTGCCTCCCGGCTGATCAAACGGGATACACCGCACCGTGGCCTTGGTCTCCTCCTTGATCTTGGCCTCGGCCGCGGCGTCCTCTTCGAACCAGCAGCGCACGAAGCCGCCGTGCTCCTTGAGGATGGCCTTCAGCTCGTCGTAGCTGGACGCGCTGCGGGTGTTCTCGTCACGGAAGGCGACGGCGCGATCGAAGAGCGCCTGCTGCCCGGCTTCCAGCCCGGCGCGCAGCCAATCGGGGCTGGCGTCGTCCATGCTCGTCGGCGCCTTGGTCCCGTCGATGCGGTTCTTGAGCATGAAGCCGCCCTTGTCGACGTCGCGGGGTCCGACCTCCATGCGGAAGGGCACGCCGCGCTGCTCCCAGTGGTACTGCTTGTCGCCGGGGCGGGCGTCACGCCAGTCGACGATCACGCGCTGGTGGCTGTGCTTGTCGAAGAAGAAGGACTGCACGTCGCCGGCGGCGAGGCGGCCGCGGCTGGCCTCGACCTCCTCGGCCCCCACCAGCTTGGTGACCAGGGCTTCGATGTGCGCGGCGACCTTCTCCTTCTCTTCGGGCTTGCGCCAGATGGGGATGATGGCGGCGACGACGGGCGCCACGCGGGGCGGCAGCACCAGGCCGGCGTCGTCGCTGTGGGCCATGATCAGGGCGCCGATCAGGCGCGTGCTCACGCCCCAACTGGTGGTCCACGCCAGGTGCTGCTTCTGGTCGCGGCCCAGGTAGTCGATCTCGAAGGCGCGGGAGAAGTTCTGGCCCAGGTTGTGGGAGGTGCCGCACTGCAGGGCCTTGCCGTCCTGCATGAGCCCCTCGATGCAGTAGGTCACGTCGGCGCCGGGGAACTTCTCGCTCTCGGTCTTCTTGCCCTTGATGACGGGCAGCGCGAGCGACTCCTGCGCGAAGTCGGCGTACACGTCGAGCATGCGCACCGTCTCGCCCTCGGCCTCCTCGGCGGTCTCGTGGGCGGTGTGGCCCTCCTGCCAGAGAAACTCCGACGTGCGCAGGAACAGACGCGTGCGCATCTCCCAGCGCATGACGTTGGCCCATTGATTGATGAGCACGGGCAGGTCGCGGTAGCTCTGGATCCACTGGCTGTACATGTGCCCGATGACCGTCTCGGACGTGGGCCGCACGACCAGGGGCTCCTCCAGCTTGCCGGCCGGTTGCAGTCCGCCGTCGGCGCCCTTCTCCAGCTTGGAGTGCGTCACCACTGCGCACTCCATGGCGAAGCCCTCGACATGCTCGGCCTCCTTGGTGAGGAAGCTCTGGGGGATCAGCAAGGGGAAGCACGCGTTGACGTGGCCGGTCTCCTTGAAGCGCCGGTCGAGGTCACGCTGGATGGCCTCCCACACCGCGTAGCCCTCGGGCCGGATGACCATGCAGCCGCGCACCGGGCTGTGATCGGCCAGCTCGGCGGCCTTGATGACGTCGAGGTACCACTGGGCGTAGTCCTCTGCGCGGGTCTTGATGTTGCGGGCCATGGGAGGGCTCGTGGGGTGGCTCGGGAAGGCCTGGCCCGGCGCGTCTGGCGGCCGGCGGGTGCGCGACTCGCCGGGCACGCGCGGGGCGGACCGGAGGCAAGCGCACCATTCTCGGCGGCGGGCGGCGCGGCGCAAGGGGGACGCGGGTGGCCGGGGCCCAGCGTTGCACCAGATCGCAGCGCCCGGCACCGCCTCCAGCCGCTCGCGGCGCCTCAGCCGCCCGCGGTACCGCCCACCGCCCACCGCCCGCCGCCCGCCGCCCGCCGCCCGCCGCCCGCCGCCCAGGCAGGGCCCGCAGATTGCCTATCGTGTGCGGGGAGTCACCGGCGCTGCGTCCGCGAATACGGGGAGCTGCATGTCACGCCACACGAACACCGAGCCCGGCAGACCCCACGCCCTCGCATGGGCGCTCGCTGGTGCGGCCATCACGCTCACGGCCCTGGGGGCCTGGCTGGCCGGCGCCGGCACGGGCTCGGCCGCGGACGGCGCAGGCCAAGCACCCGGCAGCGAACGCGAGCCCATGGCTGTGGCACCTCTGCAACCTGACGCAGCGCGCTCCCCCAGCCCCTTGGGGGCGCAGGAGGCCCAGCCTCTCGGCGCGACCGCCGGCCATCTCGTGGCCCTTCGCCGCATCGACCCGGTGCGGGCCTACGAGCGCACGGTGCTGCTGGCGCCCGACGGCAACTACGTCGCCTCGCGCGTGCTCGACGCCGACGGCTTCCCCGTGGCCGGCGCGCACGTCGCGCTGTACAAGTTCGTCTCCGGGGGCCACGGCAGTCGCTCCATCAGAGACATCGACGCGACCACCACGGACTCCGAGGGCCGCTTCGAGGTCGGGCGCAGCGAGGGCGACTGGTTCGGCGCGGAGTGGACCAGAGAGTGGCGCCTGTCGGTGCGCGCCGAGGGCCGGCCGCGCTGGCACGGCTTCCCCGTGGCGGCCGGAGCCCCCGCCGACGTGCTGCTGCCCCACGGGCGCCGCGTCGAGCTGACCCTGCGCCTGGACAACGGCGAACCCCTTGCGGGGGCCCGGCTGCGTACGGACCTCATCCACCTCGAGAACATCGAGGGCAAGGACGTCGAGCCGTACTGGAGCTGGGGTACGACAGACGCCGACGGCAGGCTGAGCGTAGTGCTCGCGGCCGATCACCTCGACCCGCTGGTGGCCATCGAACACCCGGAGCACAAGTCGACCCTGCGCCTGCCCGAATCGCCCCCCGACGGCAGGCTGTCGCTCGTGCTGCAGCGGGGCCGCGCCGTCGAGGTCACCTGGGTGGGAGACCTGCAGGCCTACGAGGCGCGCGGGCTGAAACTGCCCTTCATCAGGCTGAGCCACGTCAACGCGCCGGGGCGCATGCGCCACTGGACGCCTCCCGCGTTCCGCTACACGGCCCGCCGCGAGGGCGCGCTCGCCACGTTCGAGCACCTCTCCGACGAGCCCATCGTGCTTCGTGAGGGCAGCAGTGGCCCCGTCCTGATCGAGCCCTTCGTTCCGCAGGTCGGGCGCGCGCAGCTCGAGGCCAGGCTCCCAGCGCTCGAGCCCTTCGAGGCCGGCAGCTCTCGCTGGGGCGCCACGCTGCAGCTCGTCTCGGTCGGCCCTGAGCTCGCATGGAAGCCGAGCTACGTCCTGACCGGCGCCGATGGACAGGTCAGCAACGTGCGGGCCAGCGCCGCGGACAGCGACGAGCCGCGCCCGTTTTGGACCACGCTGGAGCCGCCCGTCACGGCGCACTTCCCGGAGTGGGGCCTGGCCGGTCCGCAGGTCAGCGGCATCATGCCCGGCGACAACGCCAGGCTGTTGGTGGATGGCGCGCGCAAGCTCGAGTGGTCCGCCGCGATCCGCGTCGATACGCAGCTGTTGGACGCCGAGCGCGCGCAGGGACTCACGCTGCGCGTCACCCCAGCAGGCGACAGCCGACCATGGAAGACCCACCCCACGCTGATCGACGGCTTGCCACCCGGCCGCTGGTCGTACCGCGTCTCCGGGCCGGGCGTCGAACAACTCAAGCACGAGGTCGAGCTCGCCGTCGGCGACGAGCTGGTGCTCCAGCCGCTACCGGCGCCCTGGCCGCCACCTGTGGATGAGCGCCCCCACGACCTGCGCGAGTCCCACGCCATCGTGGAAGGCCAGATCGACATCCGGGGCGACCCGTGGACCTTTGCCACCAGGCTGCTGCTGCGCAGGATCGGGTCCGACGCGCCCGCGCCGCCCGAGGACAGCGAGCAGCCCAGCTGGGCTGACCCGAACCGGGAGACGCTGAGCGTTCGTGGCGCCGCGTTCCGCGCGGCCGTGCCGCCAGGCAGCTACCGCGCAGAGATCACCCTCGCGCGCGCCCGATACCCCAGCGCCTCGCTCGACCAGGGCTTCAGCCTCGAGGACGACCACCGCCTCGACGACTCCCAAGCGCTGCTCGACCCGCCGATCGAGTTCACCGTGCTGGCAGGCGAGCGACACCGGCTCGACCTGAGCGTGGTCACAGAGCCGGCGCGCGGCATGATCCACGCGCGGCTCAGCGTCGATGGCGAGCCCGCGCCCAGCAGCTTCGGCAACGTCGGCGCCTACCAGGACTACGACGTGCGCTGGACCGATGAGCACGGGCAGGTCCGGTTCGAGCGCTCGCTGAGCCTGCGCCGTGACTATCTGACCATCAGCGTGCCACCCGGTCCGGGGACGCTGCGCATCGTGCCGGACGCCGATCGTGGCGCGTTCGTCGATCGCCTGCCGGAGCCGGCCCTGATCGAGCTGATCGCCCCGCCGCCGTATGCCCTCGACGGGCAGCCTCAGGCACTCGAGGTCGAAGTCGAGCTGCACCACGTCGACGCAGAAGACCCACGCTGACCCTGCGGCCGTCCTCGGGGACGGCATGCCAGCTGGCTGGCTCAGCCGGCATCGGCTCGCCGCCTACCGCCTACCGCCTACCGCCTACCGCCTACCGCCCGCCGCCCGCCGCCCGCCGCCCGCCACGCGCCACGCGCCACGCGCTACCCTGGC
The DNA here is from genome assembly GCA_003644265.1 of Planctomycetota bacterium. Next base: position 1,348 of record QNBX01000137.1, on the reverse strand, counting down.
CCCCGCCTCCGGCTGACGCGCCACTCACACCACCCGCACCACCCGCCCAGGTCCCGCCATGAGCGCCACACTCCGTCTGATCTCCCTCGCCGGTGCCGCCACTCTGGCCCTGGCCACGGGTTCGTTGCAGCAGCAGCCCTTGCAAGCCGCCCACGTCACCGGCGCAGGCTGGACCGAGCTGACTCTCGCGGACTTTGTCAACGTCAACGGCGAGCACGACACCTGGACCGAGCGCGACGGCGCCATCGTCTGCACCGGCAAGCCCCTGGGCGGCGCGCGCAGCGAGCAGCGCTACACCAACTTCGAGCTGGTGCTCGAGTGGAAGCACCACACCCACGCAGGCAACGCCGGCGTGTTCCTGTGGTGCCCCGAGTCGGCCTTCACCGACCTACCCCCCGGCAGCCTGCCCCGCAGCGGCATCGAGGTGCAGGTGCTCGACCTCGGCTACGAAGAGAACTGGGAGGCGGCCCAGGGTGCGCCGTCGGATTGGTTCACCAGCCACGGCGACGTGTTTCCCGTGGGCGCCTCGTCCATGACGGCCATCACGCCCATGCTCGAGTACGCCCGTGACGGCGACGACGGCGGCGCAAGTCACGACGGCCACGACGGCCACGACGGAAGCGACAGCACCTACACCGTCGGCAAGCCGGACAGCTCGCGCAGCTTCCCCACGCAGCGCCTGGTGCGCCCCGCGGGCGAGTGGAACCACTACTACATCCGCGCCATCAACGGCGAAGTGCGCCTGTGGGTCAACGGCGAGGAGGTCAACGGCGGCACGGACTGCTCACCGTCCACGGGCTACCTGGCGCTGGAGGCCGAAGGCGCGTTGATGGAGTACCGCAACTTGCGGCTGCGCGAGCTGCCGTAGGCGTCAGATGGGGTCCGGGCTCGGACCCGAATCGCCGATCTGATGATTGACGGATTCCCTCTTCCGTTGACAGCTCAGAGGCATGGCCTAGACTGAGCAAGCACCCGCCGGAAAGGGCATCGGGCCGCCAGTACCGTCTCCACCGAAGAGAGCAGTGTGATCGTTCCCTGATGCGGAGGAGCCTGCCCGCTCCAGCGTGGAGTTGCGCGACGCTGCGGTGCCAAACACCAAGCGACGCGGCTAAGTCGTTCACAAACGAAGGGGAATGCGATGGGGAGCACCGTGCCGAGAGCCTGGCTGGGCGCCTTGCTGGGCGTGACTTGCTTCGTAGGCGTCGTAGAAGCCCAGTCGGTCGAACGTAAGCGTCCGACGCGCGCGTGAGCGCGGGGTGGACGCCGCTCATCGTTCTGCGATCGTGTGGGCATGACGAAGAGCGAGCACAGTGAGCGTCCCCCGCGCCACGTGAAGCGTGCGGCCACG
>QNBX01000136.1 GCA_003644265.1 Planctomycetota bacterium | reverse complement strand
CGCTGCCGCTCACGGACGATGACTGGAATCGCAGCCACGGCCCCGACGAGCGCGTCCCGATCGAAGCCCTCACCTGGGGCGCCGAGGCCATCTACAGGATCCTGGTGGGGTTCGACCGCTGACACCTGCCTCAGGCTCGCCCGGCTGGCGGAGCCTCTCGAGCATATGAGTCACGCACGGTCCCCCACGGTCAGTCCATGGAGATCTGTCGCTTGAGCGCGCGGCGCGACAGGGCCGCCTGGCCCACGCGCTTGATGCCCAGCACGAAGGCGGCGGTGCGCATGTCGATCTGCTTCTCCTGGGCAATGGTCGCCACGTCGGCGTAGGCCCGCACCATGGTCTTCTCCAGCTCGGTGACGACCCGGACGAGCTCCCAGCGGAACTGCTGGATGTTCTGGGCCCACTCGAAGTAGCTGACGGTCACGCCGCCGGCGTTGGCCAGAATGTCGGGCACCACCAACACGCCGCGCTTGTGCAGGACGGCGCTGGCCTCGGGCGTCGTGGGCGCGTTGGCACCCTCCACGATGAGCGAGGCCTTCACGTCGCCCACGTTGTCCGCATGGATGGAGTCCTCGAGGGCGGCCGGCACGAGCACGTCGCAGTCCCAGGCCATGATGCCCTGTCCGTCAAAAGCGTCGCCGCCCGGGAAGCCCGCCACCGTGCGATGCTCTGCCACCCAGGCCACCAGCGCGGTCACGTCCAGCCCATCGGCCTTGCTCACGCCGCCACCGTGATCGGCCACGGCCACGATGGTCGCACCCTGCTCGGCCATCAGCCGCGCGGCGTGGCTGCCCACGTTGCCGAAGCCCTGCAGCGCCACGGTCACGTCCGACAGCGCGCGCCCCATGCTCGTCAGGGCCTCACGCGCCGTGTACATGACGCCGCGCCCCGTGGCCTCGTCACGCCCCAAGCTGCCAAACAGGTGCACCGGCTTGCCCGTCACCACGCCCGGCGAGAAGCCCTCGTGGCGCGAGTACTGGTCCATGATCCAGGCCATGACCTCACCGTTGGTGTTCACGTCCGGCGCCGGGATGTCGAGCGTGGGCCCGATGACCTCCTTCATCTGATCGACGAAGGCGCGCGTCAGGGCGTCCAGTTCGGTGCGGCTGAGGTCGGCCGGGTCGCAGTCAATGCCGCCCTTGGCGCCGCCGAAGGGCACGTCCACCACGGCCGTCTTCCAGGTCATGAGGTTGGCCAGGGCCGCGGCGTGGTCCTCGTCCATGCTGGGGTGATAGCGGAGCCCGCCCTTGAAGGGTCCGCGCGCGTCGTTGTGCTGCACCCTGAAGCCCTGGTGGTGCAGCAGGCGGCCATCGTCACCCTCGACCACCAGCTCGACCTTCACCACCCGCTTGGGCGTCACCAGGATCTCGCGCACGTCGTCCGACAGACCCAACACGGAGGCGGCGTCGTGGAAGTAACGGTGGCAGGCTTCAAGCATGACGGGATCCCAGAGAAGAGGAAGAAGGCGGGGGCAGCCGGCAGGATAGACAATCGGCCGGTCTCACGGGGCTCCAGCGCGCACACATCAGCGCGCACACATCAGCGCGCCCGCATCCAGTACCCGCGGCAGCCCGAGTGCAGCCCGAGTGCAGCCCGATCTGAACACGATCTTCATGTTTGGAGAGGCCCGGCCTCACACGAAGCTGATGAGCTACCGCCGTTGGAGTCGGGTCGGGCAGAACCCGCCCCTGCGACGACCGGCAGCGTCCCGAACGACCGGGCATGGCGTTGAACCCAACAGATCAGTAGCTTCCCCCCCATAGCGGCTGGATCAGCGGGAGGGCCCCGGACGCCCCCCCACCGCTCCGTCGTAGGCGCTGGCTTCGAGCCACGCTGAAGGAGACGATCAGACCATGAAGGCGATCACCACCTCCACCCTGGCAGTCCTCCTGCTCGGGGCACTGACCGCGGGCTCGGCCGCCCAGGAAACGCCTCCCTCCACCCCGGGCTCCACGGCCGACCCGATCGCCGCGGAGGAGGTCTCCGACGGCGACATGGCCCTCGCGGACCTGCTGCTCAAGAAGGGCCTGATCAGCCAGGAGGAGTGGCAGGGGATCCGCGACAAGATCGAACAGCGACAGGCCCAGACCGTCGAACGCACCCTGCAACGCACGCTCCAGCGCCTGGCGCAGGAGCCGCCGCCCACGTCCTGGAGCGACGGGCGCTTTGACGTCACCGCGGGCTACAGCGGACTCAAGATCACCTCTCCCGACAAGGACTTCTCGTTCAACTTCGGCGGTCGACTGCTGCTGGACGCGGCCGGCTTCAAGGAGGGCAAGTCGGACCTCGGCAACGGCACCGAGGTGCGCCGCATGCGCATGAAGATGGACGGCACCATCGACCGCGTCTGGGGCTACAAGATGGAGGTGAACTACGGCGCCGGCGGCGGCTCCGACATCACCGACGCCTGGGTCAAGTACGGCGGCTGGGAGAGCTCGGATGTGCTCGTGGGCCACCAGAAGGTGACCTTCAGCCAGCAGAACCTCACCAGCTCCAACTGGCAGCTCTTCCAGGAGCGCTCGCTGCCGCACGCGTTCATCGACAGCGGCGCCTTGGGCAGCCGCCGTCTGGGCGTGGCCGGATCCAGCTGGGGCGACCAGTACTACGCCTCGGCCGGTCTCTTCGGCGAGGGCCTGGACGACGACGGCAAGAACAACGAGGACTGGGGCGCGTCCGCGCGCGTGGTGGTGGCGCCCATCAGGAACGAGGATCAGGTGCTGGCCGTGGGCGCCAGCGTCTACGTGCGCGACCTCTCCTCCAACAGCAACCTGCGCTTCTCGAGCCGGCCGGAGTCGCACATCGCCGGCACCAAGCTGGTGGACACCGGCATCATCACGGGCGCCGACGAGGTCACCATGGCCGACGCCGAGCTGACCATGATCAACGGGCGCTTCCACGCCGAGGCCGAGTACTTCGATGTGAGCGTCGGTCGAAGCGGCGGCATGAGCTCGGCCAAGTTCGACGGCTACTACGCCCAGGCCGGCTGGTTCCTCACCGATGACACCCGCGCCTTCAGCATGAAGGGCGCCAAGTTCGGGCGCGTCAAGCCCAAGGGCGAGAACGGCGCCTGGGAGCTCGCGGCGCGCATCAGCTCCATCGACCTCTCCCACCGCGACATCCGCGGCGGGCGCGAGGACAACATGACCTTCGGCCTGAACTGGTGGATCAACCCGTCCATGGCCATGCGCTTCAACTACGTGTACATCCACGCGCGCGAGACCGCCGAGAAGCTGGCGCTGGCCAGCAGCAGCGAGCACGCGGGCGCGTTCCAGGTGCGACTGCAGGTCGTCTTCTAGGAGTTGCCCGGTCAGCGAGCGCGAGAACCCGACCCCGCTGCAGCTCTCGGCGTCCAGCACGGCGCAGCTGCTGGGCATGACGGGCGTCAACATCGCCATCGTCTACGGCACCAGCGTGGTGGCCGCGCGGACCTTGGGCCTGGATCGCTTCGGCGACTACGCCGTGGCCCTGGCGTCGGTGGCCCTGCTCTCCACCCTGGCCGAGTTGGGCACGGGCAAGTACGCCATGCGCGCCGTGCCGGCCTACGTGGAGGCAGCGGCCTTCGGGCTGGCCCGGGGCTACCGGCGTTTCGCCACCCGCACCGTGCTGGCGAGCAGCGTCGCGCTCGCGCTGCTGGCTTGGGGCCTGGAGTGGCGTGCGCCCGGGGACGCGCGCGCCCTGCAGATGGCGCTGCTGTTCCTGCCCGTCATGGCGCTGGTGGGCTACGGCGCGGAGGCGGTCCAGGCCAACCACGCGACCCTGCGCTCCGCCGTGATCACGCGGCTAGTGGTGCCGGGCGTCAGCCTCGCGGCGTTGCTCGCTTGGCTGGCACAACGCGACGAGCTCGACCCCGTGACAGCCGTGGCGTTCCACGGCCTCGGCTGGCTGGTCGGGCTGCTGCTCACCTGGCGCTTCCTCGCGAGCTCGACGCCCGACGCGGTGCGCGAGGCCACGCCGGAGCTGCGCTCGCGCGAGTGGCTACTGCGCTCGCTCCCGTTCCTTGGTTTTGCCCTGCTGCTGACGGCCCTGACGCGCTCCAGCCTGATCGTGCTGGAGTACGCCGCGAGCGCACACGAAGCCTCGGTCTTCGCGGCGGCGCTCGAGACGGGCACCATCCTGGCCCTGGTGGGCAAGGCCACGGACAAGATGTTCCTGCCCTCGATCTCGCTGCTGATCGAACGCCGCGACGTCACGCGCATGCTGCACGAGCGCCGGCGCCGCCTTCGCTGGGTCGGCAGCCTCTGCCTCGCGCACCTGATCGTCATGGCCTTGGCCGGACGCTGGCTGCTGTCGCTCTTCGGTCCGGGCTTCGAGGACGGCTATGTGCCGCTGCTGATCGTGTCAGGCGGGACCGCGGTATGGACCTTCTTCTCGCTCAGCCCCAGCTACCTGAAGTACGTCATGAAGCAGCGCTTCGTGCTGCTGGCCACGGGCGTCGCCGCCCTCTCGAGCGCGGCGCTGACCTGGGCACTGGGCGCCCGCTGGGGCAGCCTGGGCGCGGCCATCGCCTTCACAGGCCCCGTCGCCGCGCTGTACCTTGTCTTCGCGGCGGTCGCTTGGCGCGACAAGGGCCGCTTCCTCGAACACGAGACCCACTGACGGAGCGATCGCCATGGCCTGGGCCGAGACCACACGCGACGTACAGGCCCCCATCGAGCGGGTCTTCGACGCCGTGGCGCACATCGAGAGCTTCCAGCAGATCGTGCCCGAGATCACGCAGGTCGAGTTCCTGAGCGAGCAGCGCCGCGGCCTGGGCGCGCGCTTCAGGGAGACGCGCGTCATGGGCGGCCGCGAAGCCAGCACGGAGCTCAAGGTCACGGAGTACGTCGAGAACGAGCGCATCCGCCTGGAGGCAGACGCGGGCGGCACGATCTGGGACACGACCTTCAGCACCACTCCCGGCCCGGACGGGAGCGTCACCCTCACCATGGTCATGGAGGCAAACGCCTACAAGCTGTCGGCCAAGCTGATGCTGCCCGCCATCAAGGGCATGATCCACAAGGCCATCATGAAGGACATGGACGCGGTGAAAGCCCACTGCGAAGCCGGCACAGGCTGAGGAGCGCAGCGGCGTACTGGCCACGCGCGCGCGCGGTCACCGACGCAGCTCCTCGAGCACGTCGGCGGCGTGCTGCTCGGCCGCAGGGAAGGCGTGACTGCCCACTCGTTCCACCGCATCGAGCCGCGCACGCTGCGCGTCCGTGCGCGCCAGTCGGCGCCCCTCGATGAGCATGCCCCGCAAGTGCGCGTCGCGGTCGAGGTAGAGCTGGGCGTGCAGCGGCGTATGGCAGCCTGCGCAGGCCTGCGCGAAGTCGCTTGAGTCCTGGGAGGGCGCGCTGGTGTCGTGGCAATCGCGGCAGCTCAGCAGCCCGGCGTGCGGGCCGGGCGTCCAGGACGCGAGCACTCCAGCCACCACGACCTGGCCGCGCAGGTAACCATCCACATCGACGTGACAGCTCACGCAGTCGCTGCCCAGGGGGCGGTACACCTGGCTCTCGTGGCAGGCAGCGCAGGCCACGGCCTGGTGGGTCGCGTCCAGCTGGAACCCGGCCTGGGTGTCATGATCGAAGTGCAGCTCGGAGCCACCCCAGCCCCCCGTGGCGTGGCAACGGGTGCAGTCCTGGCTCGAGACGCCGTCGGCGTGCGGGCTCTCATGGCAGTCGCTGCAGCGCTCGTGCGCCAGCCCGATGTAGTTCATGCGCGCAGCCGCTGCGGGCGTTGAGGGCGCGGCGGGCGAGCCCAGCGCATCCAGCGAATCGGACTGACCGAACACCCCCGCCGCCCGGGCTGCCGCTCGCGTTCCGGGCAGGGCCGGTGCCGCCGCGCGGTGGCACTCAGCGCAATCCAGCGAGGTGTGCGCCCCGGTCAGGGCAAACAGCGCCTGGTCGTGCCTGAAGGCCTCCTGATCCAGGAGGATGAGCGCCTCCTGATGGTCGGCGTGGCAGCCCTCGCAGCTGCCGCGCAGGTTGACCCCGTGGTACCCCGAGCGCTGCTCGAGCCGCTCGGCCACATCCTCGTGGCACACCAGGCACTTGTCGCCCTGCACGTTCGAGGTCAACCCGTGGCAGGCATCGCAGCTGGCCAGCTCCGGCACGCCACGGTGATGTGGTGCCAAGTCAGCCGGCATCACGAGCTGGAAGGGGTCGGCCAGCACGCGGCGAGCCACGTCCTCCACCAGGCGTTCGGCCAACACAAGGTCATGAGTCAGGCTCGTCTCCGGACGCACCGCCCAGTGCCAGACCACCACGGCCGAAGCGAGCAGCGACAGCACAATGACGAGACCCAACAGGCGCATCAGTCGGCGCGCTCCTCATCGAGTGGGTAGGCCTTGGGGTAGTGCTCGGAGGCCCAACGTGCGTCGACGCGCCCGGTGAACACACCGGACAGCCCCTTGCGTGTGCTGCGGTTGACGAGCGCCAGGTGCAGGTGCCCCAGCACGAGCGGGACCGACACGGCGAACAGCGCTACGTGCAAGACCCAGGGCAGCAGCGCCGCGGGCCGCAGCCAGATGGCGACGCCCGTGGCCAGGAACGCCGGCTGCAACACCATCTGCGCCAACAGGCTGATCTTCTGCCCCGAGTTGAACTTGTCGGCCGAGGGCACATGCACCGACGGGATGAAGTTGTGGATCGGAAACAGCGCCAGCCAGCGCAGATCGTCCAGGCCCCAGCTCAGCGCCATGCGCGCGTTGTCCAGCAGCACCTTGCGATCGCCGAACGCAAACGTCAGAAGGATCAGCGAGGGCATGCTCACGCCGGCCGTCTTGTGCACCAGCTCCAGCGTCTCTGCGGCCAGCATGGTGTGGTCGCTGGCGCGCTGCAGCAGGATGATGCCGCCGGTGACCAGCAACACCAGGAAGGGCAAGGCCTGCACCCAGTGGTACACGAGCTCGGTGGGTGTGAAGCGCAGCACGGTGGCGGGTCGGGGCTGGAGCTGGAGGCGTCCGGCGCGCGGGTTGGGCGCCAGGCGGGTTCCGCGCGCGAGGGGCTCGACGTTTGAGGCCTTCATGGCAGCTCCCATTGGCGGGTCAGGACGACGATCGGTTCGCTGTTGGCAGCGACGGAGGAGACCACCAGGCGCAGGGCCCAGGCGGCTGAGGGCAAGCGCACGGACAGCGCGCGGCGCTCGTCTGGCTGCAGCGACTGCCCGAGCGCACGCCGCAGCTGTTGGTCGCTGCGCGAGAGCACCACGCCCTGCTGGTCCAGGGCCTCGAAGCCCAGGTCAAGCAGACGCACGCCGAAGTCGCCGGTGGGGACAAGGTGCGGCACGCGGTTGATCAGCAGCAGCTCGCAGCGCACGCCGTCGGGGCCTCGGCTGCTGTCCACCAGCTCACCCGCCAAGCCCTCGCTGAAGACCTCCTCGGTGCCGATGTGGAACAGGTGCTTGCGCCCCTCGTACGGCTCCTCGAACGAGACCAGCATGTTGGACATGAGCCCGGTGCCCTGGGTCAGGGTGCGCGTCACAGGCGGCATGTGGCACGCCTGACATGTGGGCTTGCTCTCCCCCGGCGCCGCGCGCCACTCCTGCATGGTGCCCACGTGGCAGCTGCCGCACAGGTCCGAGCTGAGGTAGGTGCGCGAGGTGCGCCGCACGGGGTGCGGGTCCATCAGCGCGCTCGGCCGCGCCGGTCCCAGCATCACGTCGCCGTCGAAGTGGCACGACACGCAGGTCACGCCCTCTTCGCGATGGGTCTCGCGAAGCGTCGGTGGGCCCTCGCCAAAGACGGACGCGGGTGCGTGGCAGCCGAGGCACTGCTCGAAGCGGTAGTCGCTGGTGGCCTCCACGAAGGGCGGACTCGACCAGCTGCGGGCGTGGGCCGACGACATGAACTCCTCGTAGATGGCCACGTGGCAGCCTCCGCAAGCGAGCGCCGTGGGCGCCACGCTCTCCACCCGGGTGAGCTCCTCGAAGGGGCTCATGAGGCAGCCCACCAGGGCCAGCACGGGCAACAGCGGCAGCGCGCGGCGCAGGTGCGGCCGCATCGGGAGCAGGCGGCGTGCGCGGCGCAGCTGGCGCCGGCAGCGCGAACCCCAGCCGCGGCGGTGTGCACGCCCCAGCCAGCGACGACGCGCGCGGCGATCAGAGCAGACGTTGGGTCGCATCTTCCATGGCCTGTGCGGTGTGAGCGATCGCCGGCTCATCGACGGCGATGGCCGACTCGGCGTAGCTGTCGCAGTGGCGGCATGAGCCACAGCCGCGCTGGCAGTCGGGCCGCTTGTTCACGAAGAACTCCAGGAAGCCGTCGAATGCGTCGGCGTCCACGCGGATCGGGAACGGCGGCGGGTCGTCGCGGCCAGCCGTGCGCCAGACCGCCTTCCACTGGGCCTCCCAGATCAGAGCCATGAGGTCGCCGTGGTAGTCGCGCGACAGGTACGCCTCCGCCACGCTCAGCAACCACTCGGACGAGCGCCCGCGACCGGCTAGCTTGAGTGTCGTCACCCCCGCCTGCTCGTAGTGGTGCACGTCCTGCGGGCGACACCAGCTGCCCTTCACGAACTCGACCACACGCGAGAGCTTGTCGTGGTTGCAGCGCAGCAGCGAGAAGCCCTGGAAGATGGCGTCTTCGGTGGCCGCCGAGCCGTGCGACACGCTGTTGTAGCAGTAAGTCTCGTAGGGGCAGTTGAGCAGGCAGGGGTGGTTGCAGAGGGCCTCGAGCTCCAGCTCGGGCAGCTCGCGTTGCAGGCGCTTCAGGAAGCGGAAGTCGCGGATGGTGTCGGGGTCCAGGATCAGCCGATGGGCGCCGCGGTCGCGGTAATGCGCCGCCTCCTTGGTCGACTTGCAGAAGGCCACCGACGACACATGAATGCGCAGCTCGGGCACGTGCTTGGCGCACAGATCGATCAGGTACGGGCTGGCCACCACGATGGCGTGGCTGCCCAGGTCGCGGGCGCGCAGGAGCTCGTCAAGCATGCGTTGGCGGCCGGCGGGATCGAACTCGCGGTTGGCCGTGCAGCTCGTGTTGAACAGCGTGGTGAACTGAAAGCCGCGCCCAACGGCGTCGCTCACATGGCGGGCATAGCTGGCCTCGTCCACATCCGGCAGGCTGCGCTGGGGCCGCCCGGTGCCGGTGAACGTCAGCGGCATGGACCCGTACAGCTCGCGCACCTGCAGGTCGTTGTGCGCGTAGCGCGCGTTGAGCTCGACCAGCGCGTCAAGGAACGCCTCGCTGAACGGCGTCGGCATGGCGATCTGCGTCATGCTTGCTCCAGTGAGCTGGCCTGGGCCGCGTCCGCGTCGGCCGCCGACAGCTGGTTCAGGAAGCCGTCGAGCAGCGCGTCGAGCTCGCGCTCACGTCCCAGCAGGAAGTGGTCCGCCTGATCCAGCACGGCGATGCGCAGCGCCGGGAAGCGAGCCCGCAACTCGGCCACCGGCGGCGCCGGCGTGAGTTCATCCTTGCCGGCCAGCACCAGCAGCGTGGGCGCGCGGCGAGCCTGCAAGGCGGCCAGGTCAGCGCGACCGAAGGGCGGCGCCACCAAGACCAGGGCGGCCTCTGGCGCGCACTCCCCCGCCAGCGCCAGGGCCGTGACCGCGCCGAAGCTGTAGCCCGCCAGCAGCCCCACGGGGAACAGCTCTCCCGCCCGCCGCAGCGCCTCCCGGCCGTCGCTGATCACAGCCTCCAGGGAGCCCTCCTGCTCGACCTCGCGCCAGTACTCGTAGCGGTTGCGCCCGGGCTCGACATCCAGGCTCGCGCCCACCCCACGGTAATTGAAGCGCAGCACGGGCCAGTCGCGATCGGTCAGCACGGCCTGCAGCGCGAGCACCACGTTGTTGTCCATGTCGCCACCCAGAAAGGGCTGCGGGCCGAACAGCACAGCGCCCGCGGGGCCAGGCGAGGCGGGATGCGCCACGGCCAGCTCGAGCGTCTGGTCCGAGCGACGGGGAGGCTGGCGGATCTCGTTCACACAGGTCTTCATGTCAGTACAGTCCCGTCTTCATCTGTTCGCGGAGCACCGGGCGCGGGTCGGCCAGACCGTAAGGCGCCAAGCCAAGGGCCAGAGCGTGCTCGTCGGCGCGCACCCAGGCGGCCTCGTCGCGCTCCACGAAGTTGGGCAGCAGGAACGATTCGTCGAGTCGGCTCAGGACCACGCGTCCGCGTTCGCCGGGGAGCACCGGGCGCTCGAGATCGGGCTCGAGCTGCAGCGCAGCGTCTCGCCGCGACTCGTCGCCTTGCAGCGCCACGACACTCAGGTGCAGCCGGCCTGGCAGTGGAAAGTACTCGAGCGCGATATCGGGTCCCGGCGCGCGCGCGGGCATCAGCAGCCCGAACAGTGAGTTGCCGTAGCCTGGCAACACCAACGCCCGCGGGAAGGCCTCGCCGATGGCAGCGAGGTCGTCCGGCCCCAGGGCCATGCCGCCGAGGTGGATGCCGAGCACGGCCTCTCGCGCGGACGGCGTCAGCGCCTGGCCCAGGGCCAGCGCCAGCGGCGGTGTGATGAACAGCACCCCCACCTGCTCGCGCCCGAGCAGCTCCAGCGCCTGATCGAGCACATGCTCCAGGTACAGGCGCGCGCCCAACGAACCGGGGGTCTGCGCCCGAGCCCAGCGCGGATCGAGGTCCACGGCGAACGGCTCCAGCGAGCCATGCAAGCGAGCCAACAGGCGCGCGGACTGGGCGATGACGTGGGGTCCCGACGGCCCCATGAAGAGCCAGCCCTTGTCGCGCGGGAAGCCCAGCGCGGCGCTCACGGCGCTGAACGGCCGACCGAAGGCCTCGCTGAATTCGGTGGGCGTGAACACCACGCGCGTGGGTCGGCCGGCGGTTCCGCCACTCTCCGCCAGCACGAGCTCGCTGCGCTGCGCCCAGAGGCGGCGCGGCACAAAGTCCTGCAGCGGTCGGCGCCGCAGCTCGGCCTGGGGGAAGGGGCCCAGGCGCGGCAGGTCCGCGACGCCTCGCAGCTCCCGTTGCAGGTCGAAGCCGAGCTGCCGCTGGCGTTCGAGCCAGAAGGGCGAGCCCTCGCACGCATGCAGGTGCGCGGCCAAGGCGCGCCGCAGGTGCTCATCGGCCAGGGCCAGCGAACGCCGCACGGCGCGCTCGCGGATGGCGTCCAGCGACGGACGCGCGGCCAGGCGCGGGGCCTGCTCGCTGGACAGGCGGGCGGGCGGGTCCATGTTCGAGCTCATGCGCGCCTCGCGATCAAGGCCGGCAGCAGCACCAGATCGCACACCAGCGCGTAGACTGCGGTGAGCGCGATCAGCAGCCCGAACCAGGCCGTAGGTCGGAACGACGACAGGGCAAAGGCCGAGCAGCCGACGGCCGCGACGCAGGAGCTGGCGATGACCGGTCGCGCCGTCGCGGCCACCGCGTCCGCCAGGCTGCGCGACGCGGGTGCGCGCCCGCCCGAGCGACGGGCCAGGCGCGACAGGATGTGCACCGTGTCGTCCACCACCAGGCCGTAGGCGATACCCGCCACCGTGACCGTGGCCACGTTCAGCGGGATGCCGCAGAAGCCCATGCTGCCCAGGGTCATGAGTACGGGCAGCAGGTTGGGAACCAGGCTCAGCAGGGCCAGGCGCAGGGAGCGGAAGGCCAGGGCCAGCACCAGCGTCACGGCCAGCAGGGACACACCAAACGTCTGCACCTGAGTCACCAGCAGCAGCGCCTGCACGCGCACCAGCAAGGCCACCGCGCCGGTGAGCGAGGCCGTGAGCCCGTCGGGCAGGCGCGCGGAGACCTCGTCGCGCACGCGCTCGGCCAGGCGCGCGCTGTCCTCGATGGCGGTGGTTCGGGTCGCCACGGTCCAGCGCAGATCGAAGCGGCTGCCCTCGACCTGCAGCCGATCGCCGCCGGACGCCGCCAGCTCGCCCGAGTCATAGAGCCCCCGCAGCAGCGGCACCAGCGCCGCGCTGGGCAGCGCCGACAGACCGGCGGCGGAGCCGAACAGGCCGAACACGCCGGTCACGGCGGGCAGCTCAGCGATCGCGGCCAGCGCGCCCCGCAGACTCTCCACAGCCTCTGTCGTCAGCACCTGATCGGCCTCGCCTGAAACCCAGACCTCGAGCGGCGTGAGACCGGTGAGCGTGCCCTCGATGCGCGCGGTGGCCTGGCGCAAGGGGTGATCATCAGGAAAGTAGCTCAGCACGTCCGAGGCCATCACCAGGCGCGACAGCCCGAGCCCCGCCAGCACGGCCACGACGGCGGCGGCGGCCAACACCGTGGAGCGCCGTCGCAGCACCGCGCCCACCAGTCGAGTCGCGCCGGCGGGCGCCCCCCGGCGCGGGCCCAGGCCGCGGCGACGCAACAGGGCCAGGGCCGGCAACAGGGTGTAGACCAGCCCGAAGTTGACCAGCACACCGAAGGCGCCGAAGGCCCCCAGCTGCTGCACCGGCGGCAGCTCGGCGAGGGTCAGGGCACCCAGGCCCGCGGCGGTGGTCAGCGCCGTCACGGTGGAGGGGCGCAGGGTCTCGGCCACGGCACGGCGCCAGCGCGTCGGCTCGTCAGGCGCTGCGCTCGCGCGAGCGGCGCAGACCAGGTGCAACGCGTAGGCCATGCCCAGCACCAGCAGCAGGGCCGGCAGCGGCGCCAGCACCATGTTGAGCGCGTGCCCCGTCAGCGCCAGCAGTCCCAGGGTCCAGACCGTCGCGATGCTCGACACCAGCACGATCGACACGACCAAGCCGGCATCGCGCAGCGCCAACCACAGCATCAGCAGCATCAGCGCCGCCACCAGTGG
>QNBX01000135.1 GCA_003644265.1 Planctomycetota bacterium | reverse complement strand
TGAGGCGTGGGGCGTGGGGCGTGGGGCGTGGGGCGTGGGGTGGGCGTGGGCGTGGGCGTGGGCGGAGCGCTGGCGGGCCCGCCTCGCTGCGGCCGGGCAGTAAGCTCTGCCTGCCGTCGCAGCGCAACCCTCCGGAGCCGCCATGACTTCATCCGACGCAGCCGCGCGTATCGCCGCCCTGGAGGCCCAGGTGGCCGAGCTCGCGGCGGAGCTCGAGGCCGCGCGCGCTGGCCCGGGCACCTGGCTGCCACCCGGGCACTACTACTCGCCCATTCCCGATGTGGAGCAGCTGCGGCCGCAGTTCGAGCAGATCTTCTTCCGGCATCGCGGCGAGCTGCCCGGCATCGACATGAACTTCGAGCGCCAGCAGTCGCTCATGCAGGCCTTTCTGCCGTACTACGCCGAGCAGCCCTTCTCTTCCCAGGAGACTCCCGAGCGGCGCTATCACTTCGAAAACGACCAGTACAGCTACGCCGACGGCCTGTTTCTCTACTTCGTGCTGCGACACGTGCGGCCCAACCGCGTGGTCGAGGTCGGCACCGGCTGGTCGACCTGCGCCATGCTCGACGTGGACGAGCTATTTCTGGACGGCGACCTGGCCATCACCTCGATTGACCCGGACCCCCAGCGGCTGCGCGCGCGCATGCGCCCGGGTGACGAACGACGCGTGTCGATCATCGAGCAGCCGGTGCAGGCCGTGGCGCTCGAGACCTTCGACGCGCTGGGCTCCGGCGACATCCTGTTCATCGACTCGACCCACGTGCTCAAGACCGGCAGCGACGTGAACCACCTGCTGTTCGAGGTGCTGCCGCGGGTGGCCAGCGGCGTCTGGGTCCACATCCACGACATCCCCTGGCCCTTCGAGTACGCGCAGGAGTGGGTCGAGGAAGGCCGCGCCTGAAACGAGGCCTACGCCCTGCGCGCCTTCCTGCAGTTCAACGACGCCTTCGAGATGCAGGTCATGAACACCTGCCTCGAGCTACTGCACACCGACTGGTTCTCCGAGCACATGCCGCTGTGTCTGAAGAACATGGGGGGCAGCGTGTGGCTTCGGCGGAGGTGACCGCCACGGTCGGCTGTATAGGAAGACCCGAGTGCAGTCGAGCGACGCCACCGTTGTTCGACACCCGGCTCACCAGGGCCACGTGAACTGCGGCTAGAGAAGCAGGCCTACCTTCCCTCAGCCGATCCGGTCCCGCTCGTGCAGCCGGCTCCAGGGCAGCAGCTCTCCTTCTCTGCGTCGCTGGGGTTCGTCACCGCCGTAGGCCACCACCACCTCGCACGGACGCGCCGGGTCGTCGAGGTGAGCGCGCACCCGCTGCGTCCCCGCGAAGAGGCTCGCCGTGGCCGTCTGCGCGGCCTTGGCCTCCACCAGGGTCAGGCCGTCACTGCGCTCCACGAGCAGGTCGGCCTCGGCCCCGTTCTGATCGCGATAGAACGACAAGCCGGTGGACTCGCCGCGGTTCATCCGATGCTTGAGCACCTCCGAGACCACCCAGGTCTCGAAGATCGGACCGCGCAACGGATGGGAGCGGAGCTGCTCCGCGCTGCGGATGCCGAGCAGCCAGCAGACCAGACCCGTGTCGTGGAAGTGCAGTTTCGGCATCTTCACGAGGCGCTTGGGCAGGTTGCCGTGGAACCCGGCCAGGCGGAACGCGACGAAGCTGGTCTCCAGCACGCTGAGCCACGCCTTGGCCGTGGGCTGGGTGACGCCGGTGTCCGCGGCCAGCCCCGAGTGCTTGACGAGCTGCGCTGTCCGCCCCGCGCAGAGCTCCACGAAACGCTGGAAGGCGACCAGGTCTCCGATGTTGCTGATCGACCGCACGTCGCGCTCGACGTAGGTGCCGACGTACGCGCCCAGCCAGTCGCTGGGGTCGACGCCGCGGTCGAGGATCGCCGGGTAACCGCCGGTGAAGAGCGCCTCCTCGAACGTCGTCGGGCGGCCTTCGAAGCGCAGCACCTCACTCCACGCCAGCGGGAGCAGGTGGAGCACGGCTGAGCGACCGGCCAGGGATTGGCTGACCGAATCGAGCAGGGTCAGGTTGCGCGAGCCGGTGAGGATCCAGCGACCGGGTCTGGGGTCGTCGTCGATCAGCCCTTGGAGGTACGACGGCAGCTCGGGCGCCCGCTGCACCTCATCGAGCACCGCTCCGTCGGGAAACTGGGCCAAAAACGCGCGCGGGTCCTGTTGCGCAAAGGAGCGCGTGTCCGGCGCCTCGAGGTTGACGTACGGGTGGTCAGCGAAGACCTGGCGGCAGAGCGTGGACTTGCCGCTCTGACGCGGCCCCGTGAGGGTGACGGCCGGGAACTCCCGGGCGGCCTGCTCCAGTCGGGGCGTGAGATCGCGAACGCGCCCGTCGCCTTCAGGCCTCCCCCTCAACCGTCGTCGTCGGCGCCGACGTAGCCGAGGCCGCGCAGCTCGTCGAGCATGTCCTGGTCGAGGTCGTCGAGGTTGACGGACGACGGCTCGTAGCCGCGCTCGCGGTTGCGACGGGCAAACTCCGACAGGGCGCGGTGCAGGGGCGAGCCGCGGGCGCCCGGCGTGTCGCCCTGGTCATCGCGCTCGCCGGGGTCGGACTCCAGCTCGTACCACGCGAAGCCGCGCCCCGAGGGCGGCGCGCGGTCGGGGATGGCCAGCTGCTGTCCGATGCTGAGCTCGATCTCGTCGACGGCCACGCCCTGGGCCAGCAGCTCCGGGTTGGCCGCGGCGATGGCGTCGACCTGCGCGCGGCTGCCGAAGTAGCGCACCGAGAGCGAGGCCAGCGAGTCGCCCACGGTCACGCGGTGGCTGCGCCGCTTCCACTTGCCGCCGTCGTACGCGCGCAGTCGGATGAGCTTGTGCGCGCCGTCCGAGAGCGACTCGTAGTCGCGCCCGTTCAGGTCCATCTCGGAGTAGGCGTGGGGGCGCGTACCGCCGGCCGCCCCGCTGTCCACGCCGCTGGCCGCCCCGCTGGCTGCGCCGCCGGCCGCCCCGCTGGTCACGCTGCCGGCCGCGCCGCTGGCCACGCCGAACAGATCGACGCCGCGCCAGCCGCCTGGAGCCTCGAGCTGCATGGCCGCCGCGACCGTGGGCGCCACGTCCAGGTTCTGCACCACGCCCGGCACGCGCCCGGGCGCCAGACCCCATGACGCCGGCCAGCGCACCAGCAGCGGGACGCGGATCATCTCCTCGTAGAGGTCCTTGCCGTGGGCGCGCTCGGCGTGGTCCCACAGGCCCTCGCCGTGGTCGGCGGTGACCACCAACAACACCTCGTCACCCACCCGCTCGGCCAGGCCGTCGAGCAGCGCGCCCAGCCAGCGATCGCCGTACGCCACCTCGCTGGCATAGAGCCAACGGATGCGCTGCTTGTCCTGTTCGGTGAGCGCCGCCGTCCCCGCCGCGTCCATGCGCCGCAGATCTCGTCGCGAGCCGTCGAAGCCTCCCTCGGGCTCGGGCCCCGGCATGAACTCGGGATGCGCAAAGTACGGGTCGTGCGGGTCGGTGTAATGCAGGAAGAGCAGGAACGGGCGCGCGGCGTCGCGGGCGTCGAGCAGTCGCAAGCCCTCGGCCGTGAGCGCCTCCGCCGGCACCATGCCGAAGTCATCGGGATAGCTCACGCGCGGCATGTTGGAGACGAACGTGTCGAAGCCCTGCGAGAAGCCCCAGCGCGCGCCGGCGTTGCGATTGGCCGTGGCGCCCAGCGTCTGCACGCCCGTGGCCGAGAGCGCCTCTGCCAGGGTGGTGACCGCATCTGGCAGCACGTCGGTCGTTCCCAACACGCCCAGGGTCGTCGGATACTCCGAGGCGAACAGCGCCGCCATCGACGAGCGCGTCCAGCTGCTGGCGGCGATGCACTGCTCGAACACCGTCGACCGCGCGGCCAGCGCGTCCAGGTTCGGCGTGAGGCCCGCCGTGCTGCCGTAGGCGCCGAGGTGGTCGGCGCGCAGGGTGTCGATCACGACAAGCACTACGCCAGCGGGCGCCGAGCGGCCGGTCGAACCCAGCGCCGGCCCGCGACCCGGGTCGGGCTCGCCACACGCCGCCAGCACCAGCGGCAGGGCCGTCGCGACGACGATCGACCGCAGGCGAGCGAGAGACGAGGCACGAGAGCGCGACACGGGCGGGCTACAAGTCGGAGGGGGGCTAACGACCGGGGCAGCGTGAGATCATAGCGGAGCGCAGCGGCGGTCGCGCCTCCGCGAGACCTCGCCTCACTTCAGCGAGCGCAGGATCAAGTCGTCACCCGGGCCCACCGTGAAGCGGTGCGACATCCGCATGAGGACGTTGTTCGGGTCGGCAGGGTCCTGCACCGGGAGCAGGAGCGTGTAACGACCCGGGGGGACCCAGGTGAAGGTCACGTTCTCGTTGTCCTGGATACGCACCCTGCGCATGTCCCACTCGCCCGCGTTGGGTGGCAGCAGGATCGGGAGGGCGCCATGCCCTGGCTGCTTCTCCACCGTCATGAGGCAGACTTCGAGCGAGCGCTCACCCCGGGGGCCTTGCAGCGGGGTCGTGCTCAGGTCGAGCGTGACCGTCGCGAACAGCGCGACGTCCGGGGGCTGCACGAAGTAGTGGGTCACCTCGCCTGGGTAGACGCGCAAGGACGGTGTGTGCAGGCGGAAGTCCCGGCTGCGGCTGGTGATCGTGACGGAGTAGATGCCCGGCACCAGGTCATCGAATTCAGCCGACGTCTCGGCTCCGAAAAAACCGGAGAGCTTCACGCTGCGTCGAGCCCCGTGCTCGCTGCTGAACTCCGTTCGGGCGCCGCTGTTGCCCAAGTACTTGAGCTTCAGCGAGAGGCTGTCGTCCTTCAGCGCCTGCTCGAGGCGATCGTCCGCACCCATGTTGCGGCGCGGAGCCCGGTACATCGGCTCGGGCCAAGTGGTCGGCTCGAACTCAAGCTGCAAGCCCCCGGTTTGCCGCAGCATGATGCTCACGGGCATGACGCGCTCCCCGTTCTTGAGCGGCGGCAAGGGCACTTCGACCCCACCAGAACCGTGCACCGAGTGCTCGGCCTGGAAACTCACGGAGCCCATGTCCAGGTCGGGCAAGCTGCCCATGTCAGCCAGCTCGAACTCTCCGCGCGCGTCGGTCGTGGTGGACGACAAGCTGCCCGACTCGGACACGCCGTCCCGGAAGCCCGTCCAGCTCGCGCTGACCCTGACATCGGGCAGCGGGTCTCCGGCGACCGTCGTGACGTAGCCCACGCTCCGCTCGGGCAGATCGAGGAAGGCTTCATAGCGTCCCCGTGCAGCTAGCTCGGGGGTGACCTGGACCGTCGCGATGTCGTGGCTCGCTGAGACCACGAGGATCCAGGAGCCGGGTTCGCAGGAGAGGCTCGTCCTGCCCTGCTCATCGGTCAGCTTGATCTCGCGCAGCGCGTCGATGTCCATCAGCTCCCGCTCGCCGCGCAGGCTACTGAGGACGTGATCCGTGACGCGGACCTCCACACCAGCGAGAGGCACGCCGCTGTCCGATTCACGGACGAAGACGTCCATCATGACCGCTGGCGTCAGCTGCACTTGCTCGGCGGAGCAAGGCGGAGGCCGTGAGAGCAACATGGCGCTGCCCTGGTCCCCCGCGTCCGTCCAGGCGTAGAGCGCGTACCGGTCGCCAACCACAACGCCTGCGACACTCAGTTCGCCGTCGAGGTCGGTCTTCAGGCGACGCTCCACCACCCCGATGTGGTCGTCTGGGCTCGTACGGTGCAGGTCGAAACCGGGGGGCAGTGGGCCCAGGAGACGCACGTCCGCGCCAGGCACCGGGTCACCATCGGGGCGCACCAACCGAGCGACGAGCTGACCGGCCGGCACCAACTCGAGCTCAACGAAGCGCGTCTCGCCGGGATGGACCTCGACGGGAAGCGAGCGCGCAGGGATCCAGAGGGAATCAGCCGCCGCCACCACGCGCCAGGACCCGGCCTCCAGATCGTCCCAGGTCCGTTGGGTGTTTGCCTGCGCGCTGGGCGGGAGTGCATCTCCCGTGGGCGCCATAGGCTGGGCGATGAACCCCAACAGCACGCGAGGGGCTCCGACTCGCGCCTCCTCGGAGACCGAGGTGAGCTTCTCAGCCACCAGCCTGACCTCGCGCGGCACGCTCAGCGCGGGCCAGCGAGCCACCAGCCGGCCGCGCTCCTCGGCGTCGAACGCGGCATCGCCAGCAGCCGCTTGCGCCGAAGTCGGTAGTGGCTCGGAGGCCGGTGGCACAGAGGTCACCCGCAGCGGAACGCGCTCGCTCGCGAGCTCCGACTCCTCACCGGGGATGTAGGTCACGCCCTTGCTGGCGATCCTGGGCACAGACCGCGCCCGCCCCGAGCCGGGGAGCATCCCGCCGTCCAGCCAGCTCCAGACGCCGCCAGCCAGCAGCAAGACGAACACGACAAGACACCCGATGGTCCAAGGGCGGAACGCGGTCATTTGATCATCCTCTCGGTCGCGGCGTCAGCTGCACGGACAGATGGTCGTGGGCGACGACTCGAACGAGATCGTCCAACTGAACGATCCGTTCGCACCAAAGCTCATCCCGCTGGCCCCAACCGAGACAGGCGAGGTGAGTTGAATCTCGAGGTAGGTCTCGATGCAATCGCCTTCCACCCAGCCATCGTTCTGCGGCACGCCGTTGGGTCCGGAAAGCACACCCCCGTCGTTGGTGACCACGGCGCAGATTTTGAACAGGCCCTTGGCGACGTGGCTGATGGTGGCATCGCCCATCTCATCATCGAAGGCCACGTCCCACTCCTTGATGTTGGCCGTCATGGTGGTCCGCTTGTTCAACACGATCTCCACGCATTGCGCGGTGCTTTCCCCTTCGGGGAGGCAGTCATCCGGCTTCTCATCCCGCCGCTCATCCGCCGACGCCACGGCGCTCGCCGCCATGAACATCAGCACGAACAAGGTCATCATCCTTGTCATCTCTTCTCCCTTTGCTGCTTCCTGGACCTGCGCTCGCTCGCACCACGTCTCGGAGAGGGCTGCTCCGGTCCGGCCAACGAACGCCGGTCGTTGCACGGAGCCAGCCGACATCCGGCCAACTCTCACCCCACAAGACGCCGAGCAACCCTGCGAGTTACCGGCCCAAATGAGTGGGCGCGGTGTCGACCACCCTTGACGCGCCGCAGCCCCAGCGCGAATCCACCCGCGCATCAGCCGTGAAAACCGCCCACTTGGCGTGACACAGCGGCACCCGGGGTCAGAGCGAAGCGCTCGGGCGTACCCGTCGGACCGCGCGCTTGGCATGCTGGCGCCATGGACCGCGATGCACCTGCCGAGCTGCCGTTGCCCAGCCTGCCGCCGCGCGCCGCTGCCTCGCACAAGGGCAGCTTCGGGTCGGTGCTGGTACTGGCGGGCTGCCGCCGCTACCCGGGCGCCGCCATCCTGGCAGCGCTCGGCGCCGGACGCATGGGCGCGGGGCTGGTGCAGCTCGCCGTGCCCGACGCCATCGTGGCCGAGGTGGTGCCGGCCGTGCCCTTCGCGGTCATGCAGCGCGCGGCGTCCGACGCGGACGGGGCCTTCGACGCGGAGTCCGTCCCGGGGCTGCTGGCGGCGGCACAGGCTGCCGACGCCGTGGTGCTGGGGCCCGGTCTGGGCCAGGGCGACGGCGCCGCGCAGCTCCTGGCCGCGCTGGTGGACGCTGTGGCCGCGCCGCTCGTTCTGGACGCCGACGCCCTGAACCTGCTGGCCGCGGCAGGTCCCGCCGAGTTGCTGGCGCGGCGTCCCGGCCCGACCGTACTGACGCCCCACCCGGGGGAATTCGCGCGCCTGGTGGCTGGCGAGACGCCGCCCAACGCCCGCAGCGCCGCCGCCCTCGACCTGGCCCGCGCCCTCCGCTGCGTCGTGGTGCTCAAGGGCGCGGGCAGCGTCACCACCGACGGCCGGCGCCTGCGCGTCGAGACCGCAGGCAACCCCGGCATGGCCACCGGCGGCATGGGCGACGTGCTGGCCGGCGCCACGGGCACCCTGCTGGCGCAGCTCGACGACCCGGCCGCCGCCTGCGCGCTGGCCGTTCACCTGCACGCCATGGCGGGCGACCTGGCCGCCCGGGAGCTGGGCCAGGCTGCCGTGCTGCCCGAGGACGTGGCCGCCCGGCTGGGACGCGCGCTCGACGCATGAGGGCCCCGTCCACGAGGGCCTGAACGGTCTGCCGCTGCGCGACCGCGCCCCGCCGGCCGCCGCCGCGTGACAGGCCCGTCACGCGGGCAACCCGGTCCTGCTGAAGCCCCCCACTCAAGCCCGGGCCGCGACCCTCCCGGATGCGGTACCCTGATCCGAATTTGCGGCCCCGCTGGCCGCGCCCTGTTGCAGCCCCCGGAGCTCCGCCCGTGCCTCGTCGCGACGACCTGCATCGCATCCTCATCGTAGGTGCTGGCCCCATCGTCATCGGCCAGGCCTGCGAGTTCGACTACTCGGGCACCCAGGCCTGCAAGGTCCTGCGCGAAGAGGGCTACGAGGTCATCCTGGCCAACAGCAATCCGGCCACGATCATGACCGACCCGGAGATGGCCGACCGCACCTACATCGAGCCGGTGACGGTCGAGACGGTGGGCAAGATCATTGAGCGCGAGCGGCCCGACGCCATCCTGCCCACGCTGGGCGGACAGACGGCGCTGAACGTCGCCGTGGGCCTGCACGAGGCCGGCATCCTCGAGCGCTTCGGCGTCGAGATGATCGGCGCCACCTACGACGTGATCCAGAAGGCCGAGGACCGCGACCTCTTCAAGCAGGCCATGGCCAAGGTGGGTGCCGCGGTGCCGCCCTCGGGCATCGCCTACTCGATGGACGGCGCGCGCGAGGTCATGAACCGCATCGGCCTGCCGCTGGTGATCCGCCCGGCGTTCACCCTGGGCGGCAGCGGCGGCGGCATCGCCTACAACCCCGAGGAGTTCGAGCGCATCTGCAAGCGCGGCCTGGAGCTCTCGCTCAACAGCGAGGTGCTGATCGAGAAGTCGATCGCGGGCTGGAAGGAGTACGAGCTCGAGGTCATGCGCGACCGCAAGGACAACGTGGTCATCGTGTGCTCGATCGAGAACCTGGACCCCATGGGCATCCACACCGGGGACTCCATCACGGTGGCGCCGCAGCAGACGCTGACCGACCGCGAGTACCAGGAGATGCGCGACGAAGGCATCGCCATCATCCGCGAGATCGGCGTGGAGACCGGCGGCAGCAACATCCAGTTTGCCACCAATCCGGCCAACGGCGATCGCATCGTGATCGAGGTCAACCCGCGCGTGTCGCGCAGCTCCGCGCTGGCCTCCAAGGCGACGGGCTTCCCCATCGCCAAGATGGCCGCCAAGCTGGCGGTGGGCTTCAGCCTGGACGAGATCCCCAACGACATCACGCGCCAGACGCCGGCCTGCTTCGAACCCACCATCGACTACATCGTGGTGAAGGTGCCGCGCTTCGCCTTCGAGAAGTTCCCCGAGGCCGAGCCCATCCTGGGCACGCAGATGAAGTCGGTGGGCGAGACCATGGCCATCGGTCGCACCTTCCGCGAGGCCTTCCAGAAGGCCATGCGCGGGCTGGAGGTGGGGCTCGACGGTTACGGGCTCGGCAAGCACGATCGCTGGCTGCCCAAGCGCGCCAAGCGCGCCAAGTACGACCCGCGCGAGGCCCGCCGCCGCCTGGCCAGGCAAGAGCCCGAGCGCCTGCTGCACGTGCGCAGCGCGCTGCACGGCGGCATGAGCATCGCCGAGATCCACCAGATCACCAGGATCGACCCGTGGTTCCTGATGCACCTGGCGCTGATCGTCGAGACCGAGCAGGACCTGGCGCGCTACGACTCCTTCGAGGAGATCCCGGCCTCGGCGCTGCTGCACCTCAAGCAGGAGGGCTTCAGCGACCGGCAGCTGGCCACCGTGTTCGGCACCGAGGGCGCGCGTGTGCGTCTGCGGCGACACGAGCTGGGCATCCTGCCGGTGTTCAAGCGCGTGGACACCTGCGCCGCCGAGTTCGAGTCGTTCACGCCGTACCTCTACTCGACCTACGAGACCGAGACCGAGATCGCGGAGACCGAGGCCAAGAAGATCATGGTCATCGGCGGCGGTCCCAACCGCATCGGCCAGGGCATCGAGTTCGACTACTGCTGCGTCCAGGCCTGCATGCGCCTGCGTGAGCAGGGCTACGAGATCGTCATGGTGAACAGCAACCCCGAGACGGTCTCCACCGACTTCGACACCTCCGACCACCTGTACTTCGAGCCCGTGACGGTGGAGGACGTGCTGCACATCCACCACGCCCAGCCGGTGGTGGGCGCCATCGTGCAGTTCGGCGGGCAGACGCCGCTCAACATCAGCTCGCGCCTGGAGCGCGCCGGCGTGCCCATCCTCGGCACCTCGCCCGATGCCATCGATCTGGTGGAGGACCGCGAGCGCTTCAAGCAGATGCTGCACGAGCTCGACATCCTGCAACCGGAGAACGGCACCGCCAACACGGCCGAGGAGGCGGACGAGATCGCGTCGCGCATCGGCTATCCGGTGGTCGTGCGCCCGTCGTACGTGCTGGGCGGCCGCGGCATGGACATCGTCTACGAGCGCAAGCACCTGCTGCGCTGGATCGAGACGGCGGTCAAGGCCTCGCCCGAGCACCCGGTGCTGATCGACAGGTTCCTCGAGAACGCCATCGAGGTCGACGTGGACGCGCTCTACGACGGCGAGACCTTCGTCATCGGCGGCATCATGGAGCACGTGGAGCCGGCCGGCATCCACTCCGGTGACAGCACCTGCGTGCTGCCGCCCCACTCGCTGGGCGATGACATCCTGGATGTCATCCGCGACCACACCAAGCGCATGGCCGAGGCCGTAGGCGTGCGCGGTCTGATGAACGTGCAGTTCGCCGTGAAGGACGAGACCGTCTACGTGATCGAGGTCAATCCGCGCGCCTCGCGCACAGTGCCCTTCGCCAGCAAGGCCATCGGTCGCTCCCTGGCCGGCGTGGCCGCGCGCGTCATGGCCGGCGAGACGCTGAAGCAGATCGGCTTCACCCAGGAGATCGTGCCCAAGCACTGGTCGGTCAAGGCCTCTGTGTTCCCGTTCAACAAGTTCCTGGGCACGGACGTGATCCTGGGCCCCGAGATGAAGTCGACGGGCGAGGTCATGGGCATCGACGAGAACCTGGGCTGCGCGGTGTTCAAGGCCTTCGACGGCGCCGGCCGCACGCTACCCCTGCAGGGCACGGTGTTCCTGTCGGTCTGCCAGCGCGACAAGCCCGCCGCCGTCGAGCTGGCCCGCGCCTTCCACGATCTGGGCTTCGAGCTGCTGGCGACCCCCGGCACGGGGCGCGAGCTGGCGGACAACGGCATCCCGGCCGAGATCGTCGTCAAGCGCGGCGAGGGCCGCCCCGACGTGGTGGACGTGATCCAGAACCGCGCCATCCACCTGGTGATCAACACGCCCACCGACGACAGCCTGGCGCGCGAAGACGAGAAGGCCATCCGCACCGCCGCGCTGCAGCGCGACATCCCCACGCTCACCACCGTATTCGGCGCGAACATCGTCGCCACGGCCATCGACGCCATGCGTCAGCGCGGCCTGCGCGTACGCTCCATGCAGGAGTTCCACGCGGCGCTGGCGCCGGCCGAGGCGTAGCGCGGCGGCGGAGATCGCAGCCCGGCGCGTCACCCCGCCGACCCGGCCCCGCGAGGAGAACCCCGTGGCTGCCACAGCCCGAAGCGTCCCCGTCGCCGACTGGGATGGACTCAAGCCGTTGAAGCCCGCCGCCGCGCTGGTGGCCGGCGTCGACCTGGTCGTCATCCGCTACACGCACGAGGGCGAGGAGCACCCGTCCGTGCTCTACGGGCGCTGCCCGCACCGCGGCGGCATGCTGGCCGACGGCAGCATCCGCGGCCACAACCTCATCTGCGGACTGCACAACTGGGACTTCCGCCTCGACACCGGCGTCAGCGAGTACAGCAACGACGAGGCGCTCACCAAGTTCACGGCCTGGGTCGAGGACGGCAAGGTCTGGGTGGACGAGGACGAGATCGAGGCCTTCGCCGAGGCACAGCCCCAGCCCTATGACCGCGACGCATACCTGGGCACCTACGCCGACGTGCACGGGGCGCCCGAGGAGCCGCACGTCGCGCTGATCCAGATGCTGGCGCGGGATGGGCTGTCCAGAGTCGGTCATCACGGGCCGTCGGCGGCCATGGGCGTGCCGCGACAGGACCTGCCGTCGTGGGACGACCTGCAGGTCCTGACCGCGCAGATGGCAACCAAGCCCCTGCTGGACGAGGCCCCGGTCGACACCTCGCTGACCATCGGGCCGCGGGCCAAGCGCCCGCTGCAGCTCGAGCTGCCCGTGTTCGTGAGCGACATGAGCTTCGGCGCGCTCTCGCGTGAGGCCAAGATCGCCCTGGCCACCGGCGCCGAGCAGGCCGGGTCGGCCATCTGCTCCGGCGAGGGCGGCATGCTGCCCGCTGAGCAGCAGGCCTGCTCGCGCTACCTGTACGAGCTGGCCTCGGCGCGCTTCGGTTGGAGCCTGGACAAGGTCGCCAAGTGCCAGGCCTTTCACTTCAAGGGCGGCCAGGGCGCCAAGACCGGCACGGGCGGGCACCTGCCCGGCAACAAGGTCAGCGACGAGATCGCTGCCGTGCGCGGGCTGGAGCCCGGGCAGACCGCCATCAGCCCGGCGACGTTCTCCGACCTGGTGACGCCGGCCGACTTCCGCGAGTTCGCGGAGCAAGTGCGCGCGGCCAGCGGCGGCATCCCCATCGGCTTCAAGCTCTCGGCGCAGCACATCGAGCAGGACATCGACTTCGCGCTGCAGGCCAGC
>QNBX01000134.1 GCA_003644265.1 Planctomycetota bacterium | reverse complement strand
CCGCCGCAGCTGGAGCCGGGCTCGGTGGACGTGGTGGTCGTCAATGCCATGGGTGATGAGGCTCGTCTGGACGACGCCTTTGTGTTCATTGACGGCGGCGTGCCCAGCATCGGCTCGGTCTTCCCTTCCGCGGGCGACGTCAACGGCGGCACCTGGGTCTCGATCAACGGCAGCGGCTTCGGCCCGGTCAGCAGCGTGTTCTTCAACGGCACGCCCGCGGCTTCGCTGGAGCTGGTGTCGGCCAGCCTGCTGCGCGCGCTGACGCCCGGGCTGCCCCAGGGACAGTACGACGTGACCGTGGCCCAGTCCGGCTGCGCCAACGACATGTGGGCCACCGAGTTTGGCGCCTTCGACGCGCTGCAGCTCGGCCCCGACCCGACCATCGACAGCGTGACTCCGCACGTGTTGAGCCAGGGCGGCAACGAACTGCTCACCATCACCGGCACGGGCTTCATCAACAGCGCCGTGGTGGAGCTGTTCAACGACCCCGGCACGGGGGACGGCGGCACAGCGCTCGTGACCACCTTTGTCAGCAGCACCGAGCTCAAGGCCGCCACGCCGGCGGGCCCCTTGCCGGGCGGCGACCATGCCCTGGTGGTGCGCTTTCCGGGCGGCCAGGCCGACCTGCTGCCCGACGCTGTGGAGGTGGACGCGCCCACGCTCACCGGCGTGTCGCCGGCGGTCTTTGCCCAGACCGGCGGTGTGACGCTCAGCATCACAGGCACCGAGTTCACCGACAGCGCCGTGGTGGAGCTCTTCACCGACCTGAACGACTTCAGCGGCGGCACGCCCCTGGCCACCACGTTTGTGTCCGAGGTCGAGCTGCTGGCGGAGGTGCCCTTCAGCATGGCGCCGCTGCCTGCCGGCCTGGCCAACGTGGTCGTGAGCATGGACGGCCCGCTGGTGGCCGCTTTGGCCGGCGGCGTTCAGATCCTGGCGCCCAGCCTGGACAGCGTGACGCCGTCCCAGCTCAGCCCTTCGGGTGACGAGGTCCTGACGCTCACCGGTGTCGGCTTCACGCCGGACGCGGTGGTGCGCCTGTTTGCCGACGAGGGCGACCTCTCGGGCGGCACGCAGCTGGTGGCCACGGTGGTCTCCGATACCGAGATCAGCGTGATCACGCCCATCGGTCCCCTGCCGGGCGGAGACGCGACGCTGGCCATCGACCTGACCGGAGGCCTGGTGGCCGCCGACGTCAACGGCGTGAACGTGCTGTATCCCAGCATCGCAGCGGTGGCGCCGGGGCAGCTGGCCTCCACCGGCAACGAGGTCTTCACGGTCACCGGCAGCCACTTCGTGGACGGTCTCTCGATCGTGGAGCTGTTCACCGACGCGGTGACCCTGGAGGGCGGCACGGCCCTGGCCACGACCTTCGTCAACAGCACCACGCTCACGGCGGTCACGCCCAACGGCCCGCTGCCGCTCGGCAACGTCAACGTGGCCGTGCGCATGGCCAACGACGTGGTGGCGCTGGCGCAGGGCGCTTTGGGCTTCTCCGCCGCGCTCAGCAACGGCAACAAGGCCAGCGGCGAGCTGGGCGACGACGACCCGTCGGACGAGGTGGTCTTCGACGGGCTGGCCGGCACCCAGGTCACGATCATCCAGCGCCGCGTGGGCAAGACCGATCTGATCCCCAAGCTGAAGCTGGTGGATCCGGACGCTGCGGTGCTGGTGAGCACCGACGAGGCCGACCCCGAGTTCGACGCCGAGCAGGTCAAGCTCACGGCCAAGAGCGCCATGCTGCGCAAGGTGGTGTTGCCGCAGACCGGCCGCTATCGCCTGCTAATCCAGCGCGAGTCCGGCGCCGGGCCCTACAAGCTCTCATTCCGCGAGAAACTGCCCCTCGAGGCCCGGCGCATCAAGCTCTCCAAGCCGGACGATGTCACCCTGGGACCCAAGCAGCACGAGATCGTCTTTGACGCCAAGGCGGGGACGCGCATCACGGGCACATTCCGGGGGAGTAAGAAAGACGGGCTGAAGCTCGTCCTGAGCAGCTTGCAAGACCCTGACGGGGTCCAACTGCTGCAGACCCTGGAGGACGGCACCGTGCTGGGAGCTCAGGACTTGATCGAACGGGTGACGGTCGGCAAGGATCAGATCTCGGTGCGTCTCAAGCAGGTGGCGCTGCCGGCCTTTGGCAGCTACCGCATGGTGTGGAGCGCCGGGGGTGAGACGAGCGGGATCGTGACCGGCCGTTTCAACCTGCGCCCTCCCAAGGTCAAGGCGACCTTCGAGCTCTGAGCCGAGCTGACCGAGGAGAGAACGGCGAATGGCCGCGCGCGTGTTCCACCGGCTGCTCCTGCTGGCCGTGGCGCTGGTGCTGGTGGCGTCGTCATCCGATGCCTGGGTGCGCCTGCACACGTCCGGCGGGTCGGTCTTCTTCTGGCCCCAGAACAAGCTGCCCCTGAGCTACGTGTTGCATGCGGACGGCTCGGCCGACGTGCCCGGGGACGCCGACGACGTGGCCCTGCGCCGGGCGTTCGCCGCGTGGGAGCAGCTGCCCGGCTCCAGCGTGAGCTTCTTGGAGAACGCCGACCCGACCCAGCGCGCGCGCAGCGACTGGGAGGCCGACAACCTGCACCTGGTGCTGTTCGACGAGGGCGACGGCTTCTTTCCGTTTGGCGCAGGCGTCGTGGCCGTCACGCCGATCCAGTTCGAGGTTGCCAGCGGCCGCATCGTGGACGCCGACATCCTCTTCAACGCCAACGACGGCCCTAGCGAGGGCGGCTTCCGGTTCTCTGCCGACCTGTCGGGAGGGGCGTTCGACATCCAAGGCGTGGGCGCCCACGAGATCGGGCACTTCATCGGCATCGGGCACAGCCAGGTGCTGGGAGCGACCATGGCGCCCTTCACGGGCTTCGCCAACTTCGGTCCGCGCACGCTGCATGCCGACGACGCCGCGGCGGCCGCCGCGATCTACCCCGGGCCGCCCGCGGGCGTCATCAGCGGCGTGCTCACGCCGGCCGTGGACGGCGCCAACGTGTGGGCGCGCTCGACCAGCACGGGGCAGGTCGTGAGCGGCGCCTACTCGGTGGGGGGCGCGTACACGCTCACGGGTCTGCCGGCCGGCAGCTACGTCGTGACCGCCGCGCCGGTGGCCGAACCGCTCGACCCGGACAGCATGCACAGCTCCCCGGGGGCCGCGGGCGTGCCCAACGGCTTCGACAGGTCCTTCTCGCCCGCGTCCACGGCGCCGATCGAGGTGGCGCAGGGCTCCAGCGTGCTCGTGCCGCCGCTGACGCTCGCTCCAGACAGCGTGCTGCGCGCCATCGCGCCCCAGACGTCGATCAAGATCTGCCGCGGTGGCCAGGTCTTCTTCATCGTGTTCCTCGAGAACCCGGGCCTTGGAGAGGAGGTCTCGGTCGTCGCGGCCGACATCCCTGGCGACGGCCTGAACCCCCTGAGCGTGACCCACACCGGCACCACGGCGAACGTCACCATCCAGGCCTCTGCCAGCGCCGAGCTGGGCCTGCACGACCTGAGCCTGCTGGGCGACGACGGACGGCTCACCACCCTCAACGGCCTGCTGGAAGTGCTGCCCGCACCCATGTCCCTGGAGCAGCTCGTGCCGGCCTGCGCCCCCGCGGCCGGCGGGACGCAGATCATGCTGCTGGGCGACAACCTGGCCGACGTGGCCGAGGTGCTGGTGGGCGGGACGCCGGCGGCGCTGGATGCGGTGGCGCCGGACGGCTCGTCGCTGCTCGTCACGCTGCCCGCCATGGCGCCCGGGCCGGTGCAGTTGGTGCTTTACGACGTGTCGGGCGGCGAGCGGCGCGCTGAGTTCGAGATCGTGCCGGGCGCGGCTCCGCTGATCGGCGGCGTGTTCCCGCAGGCGGGCAGCACGGCCGGCGGCACGCTGCTCACCATCTCCGGCTCGGGCTTCGACGACGACACCGCGGTGGAGCTGGGCGGCGTGGTCGCGGCGGTCCTGTCCCGCACGGCGACCTCGCTGGTGGTCTCCTCCCCGGGCGGCGCGGCCGGCGACGTCACGCTGGTGGTGCGCCACGGCTGCTGCAGCGACCTGGCCGACTCCGCGTTTGGCGCCTTCAGCTACGTGGCGGCGGACGATCCGATCATCACGGCGGTCGACCCGCCGCTGCTCGCGCGCGAGGGCGGCCAACTGCTGCGCGTGAGCGGCAGCGGCTTCGACGGCACCACAGTGGTGGAGCTGTTCGTGCAGGCGGACGACGGCAGCGGCGGGACCACGCTGGTCACGGCGTGGGACGGCGATCAGCTCACCGCCACCACGCCCGCAGGCCCCCTGCCCGTGGGGGACGCCGCGCTGCTGGTGCGCCGGGCCGACGGCGCCGCGGCGGTGTTCGCGCACGGCGTTCAGGTCGCGCCGCTGCTCGGCAACGGCCTGCGCCTGCAGGGTGTGCTCAGCGGCGCGGGCGACACCGACGCGGCCCTGCTCGACGGCCTCGCGGGCACCCGGCTCACGGTCACCGTGAAGCGTCTGGGCAAGAGCGACCTGACGCCCTTCGTGACCCTGTTGGGCACGGACGGTGAGCCCTGGGTGAGCAGCGATCCGGCCAGCCCCGCCTTCGACGACGCGCTCAGCAAGAGCTCAGCAAGGAGCGCTCGGCTCAAGGCGTACGTGTTGCCGGAGACCGGGCGCTACACCTTGCTGGCGGGCGCGCTGGCGGGGGCGGGCAGCTTCCGCATGACCACGCGCGAGGTGCTGCCCACCCAGGCCCGACGCTTCCGGCTCTCCAAGAAGGACGGCGTGTTCCTGGGCCTGCCGCCCACCCCCGAGGGCCCCGGACCCGGCGACGACGACAGCAGCGGTACGCCGTTCATCACCCGCATCGACGCCAAGGCCGGCTCGTTGCTGAGCGGCTCCATCAAGGGCAGCAAGAAGGAGGGCCTGCGTCCGTTGCTCGTGATCACCGATCCAGACGGCATGCCGGTGCTGACGGCGTCCGCGTGTGGTGTCGCTGGCAGCGAGCAGGCCCTGGCCGCCACCAAGATCCTGAACGACGGACGCAGCCTGCGACTCAAGCGGCTGGAGCTGACGAAGTTCGGCAGCTACACCCTGACGCTCACGGCCTGCGAGGCCAGCAGCGGTGTGGTCAGCGCGGGACTCAACTTCAGGGCGCCCAAGTCCAAGGGCACCTTCGTCGAGGGGCCCTGAGCCCGTGCGCCTGGCCAGCGGTCAACTGCTCGGGTACTGCACCAACGTGCACCCCTACGACGACGTGGCCGGCATGCTCGCCGCGCTGGAGCGCCACGCCGTGCCGCTGCGCCGCGAGCTGGGCCTGTCGCAGGCGTTGGGGGTCGGCCTGTGGCTGCCGGCCAGCGTGGCCCGCGAACTGGCGGCCGACCCGACGCCGCTGCGTCGCCGGCTGGAGCAGCTGGGCCTGTACGCCTTCACCGTCAATGCCTTCCCCTATGGCGCTTTCCACGCCGAGCGCGTGAAGGGCGAGGTGTTCCGTCCCACCTGGGCCGAGCCCGAGCGGCTGCACTACACCCTGGCCGCGGCCGAGGCCCTGGCCGGCCTGCTGCCCGAGGGCGAGCAGGGCTCGCTGTCCACTCACTCGGGCAGCTACAAGCCCTGGGGGCCGGGCGCCAACGACGAGGACGCCATCGTGGCGGGGCTGCTGGCGGCGGCCGACGGCCTGGCGGCGCTGGAGGCGCGCAGCGGGCGACGCATCAACCTGGCCATCGAGCCCGAGCCCTTGTCGTTCCTGGAGACCACCGACGAGGTCGTGGACCTGTTCACGCGTCGCTTGATGCCTGCGTCGGACGCGGCCCGCCGCCACCTGGGCCTGTGCTACGACGCCTGCCACCAGGCCGTGGAGTGGGAGGACATGGCGGCCTCGGTGTCCGCTCTGCGCGCAGCGGGCGTGCCCCTCGCCAAGGTGCAGCTCAGCTCCGCCGTGGTGCTCAACAACCCGGGCCAGGACCGGGAGCTGCTGCGGCCCTTCGCCGAGGACCGCTGGTTTCATCAGGTGGTCTACCGGGACGCGTCCGGAGCGCTGGTGCGTCTGCCCGACCTGCCCGAGGCCCTGGCCGACGAGGCCGCCGCCCGGGCCGACGAGTGGCGCGTGCATCTGCATGTGCCGCTCTTCGCCGACCCGCTCGACGACGAGGGCCGGCTGGCCACCACGCGTCCGTGGCTCGAGCGCCTGCTGGCCGAGGTGGGCTCGACGGAGGTGACACCGCACCTGGAGATCGAGACCTACTCGTTCGGCGCCATCCCCGCCGCGCGCCGCCGCGCCCTGGGCGCCGAGACGCTCGACGCCTGCCTGGCGGCCGAGTTCCGCTGGGTCATCGAGCGCCTCGCGCGGCCAGCCGCGGGAGCGAGCCCGCGCTGAGCAGACGCCGAGTGCGGGCGCAGCGACGGCTGCGCGCCACGCAGCCAGCCCCTGACTTCCCGGTTCTGTCACATCGTCGGCATGGATGCGTCAGAGATGAGACAGCACTTCCGCGATCACCCCCGTTACGAATCCCCCTATGAACCCCGTTGGAGCGAGCGGACGCTGGACGCTGACTGCCGCCCCGCAAAGTTTCTTCGGCATGTCTGCAAGAGAAGCAGGGCCTGGGGGAGTCAGTCACCCGTGAGTCCTGGTTGGTCTTGGCAGCAGACCGGTTGGAGAAGCCGGCCCTGGAGCGCCTCCCCGCAACGCGAGCGGAGGCCACACGCAGCACGCGGAGGAGAGCTGACGGCATGTTGACCTTGATACTGATGGCCCTGCTGGCGACGCCAGCGGCAGCGGTTGCAGCGGCTCCACTTCCCCGCGTCGCCGTCCCGGCGGCCCTGCCCGTTCCCGCGGCGATGCTCACGGCGCGGCCCGCCACGCCGCTCGCCGCCAAACCGGGTCGCGTGGCCGAGATCGTGGACCTGGCCTTCCCCGACGGCGCGCCCTTCGATGTGCATGGCAAGGGCAGCCGCGAGACCTTCCTGGCCGTGCTTCAGACCGAGCTGTTCCTGCACGAGGCCGTGGGGCCTTTCGACGTCTACCTCATGCTGGCCGACGGCTGGGCCAGGTCGCGCGACGGCAGCAAGGCCATGAAGGCTGTGGTGAAGGGGCTGCAGCCCACGGTGCAGGTCATGTCCGCCTACTTCGGCAAGCAGGAGGGGCTGATCGGTGGGCGGCGCCTGCCCATCGTGCTGACCCACGCCAGTCGCGCTGAGGGTGAGCGCTCCTTCGACCAGGTCGTGGCGCTGCTGGAGTGGGCCGAGGACGACTACAGCGGCTGGAAGCAAGGCGGCAATCCGCTCAACGACGCCAAGCTGCTGGCCGGTCTCAACGTGCGCACCTGGGAGGTGCAGGTCTTCAATCTGGCTCACGAGTTCGCGCAGTCCCACGGCAAGGACTTCCTGAACCACGGCCTGGGCTACTACCAGCTCGCCCACGTGGCCGCGCGCGTCCTGCGCCAGGGTGCCTGGGGCATGGTGCCGCCGTGGCTGGCCCAGGGCATCACCGACGAGCTCGACATCGCCGCGTACGACGAGGCCTGGGTGGGTGGCGATCTCTGGATCCGTCAGACGCCCGGTTGGTTCCGTCCGGGGTGGTCGGGCTTTGTGCCGCAGGGCAGCGCGCCGCCACCCGCCGTGACGGGTCCGCCCGCCGACCTGGCCGTGACCGTGCGCAACACCGGCGACTCCTGGCAGCGGCGCTCCAGCAGCAACTCGCGGCACTGGGAGAACCTGGTCACCGACCTCAAGAGCGACGCTCCCGCCAGCTTCTCGTTCATGGCCGACAACGAGAGCTTCATGCCCCGCGACCGGGCCCTGTCTCGCGCCACGCTGCACGTCATGCTCGAGCTGGCCGCGCCGACCGGGCGCCAGGGGCTGCTCTCCCTGCTGGACCGGGTCCCGACCCAGCCGCCCAGCGGCATGTTCGACTCGGACCCCATCACCGTGGCCTTCAACAAGGCCCTGGGGGGCGTGCCGGCCGTGGACGAGCTGGAGGCGATGTCCATGGAGGAGATGCTGGTCGCCATCGGACACAGCGAGATCATCGAGCGGCTCAAGGCGGCGGGCGCCGGCGAGATGTTGCGCATCCCCGATCACCGCGAGCAGGCCGAGTGGCTCTACCGCCGGCCGCAGTTCGACGGCGCCACGCGGCAGCGCATCTGGAACGACATCCTGGAGGCGGAGTACTTCCAGCAGCTCGCCGAGTGGAAGCACCTCGGCGCGGCGCTCGATCGCGGCATGCGCCAGACGTTCCAGCTCTCCAAGCGTTACCCCAAGCGCGAGCGTGACGTCGAGCGCGTGGCTGAGGCCTTCTGGCAGGGCGTCCAGGACAGCTGAGCCGGCTCTGGCCGGTGGCCGCCGAGCCATGGGTGATTCTGGCGTCCGTGTGATCCGAGGCTATGCTCGCTCGCCATGAACGGCGACCCGAGCAGCGACCCGAGCCGTGGTGTGGACGGCGGTCTGGGTGTCGACACGGCATCTGACCTGGCCGATCTGGATCACACGCCCGAGCAGATGGCCGCCATGGGGCGGGCCGTGCTCGACATGGTGGTGGCGCACCAGAAGGAGGTCATGCACGCGCCCTGCCGCGGCGGCGTGCAGGCCGACGATGTCTGCCGCGCCATCCGCCAGCCGCTGCCGCCGGAGCAGGGTCGGGAGATCGAGGAGGTCCTGAGGCCGCTCTTCGACGACTGGGTCAAGCGCTCATTCACCACACCGGGGCCGGGCTACATGGCCTTCGTGCCGGGGGGCGGGCTGTTCAGCTCGGTGCTGGCGTCGCTGGTGGGGGAGGGCACCAACCGCTTCACCGGCATCTTCGCCGCGGCGCCCGCGCTGGTGCAGCTCGAAGGCGACGTGCTCGATTGGCTGGCCGGCTGGATGCAGTACCCCGCCGAGGCCCGGGGGTTGCTCACCACGGGCGGCTCCATGGCCAACTTCAGCGCCATCGTGGTGGCGCGCGAGACGCTGTTGGGCCAGCAGCTGCGGGACGGCGTGCTCTACACCTCGACCCAGGTGCACCACTGCGTCACCAAGTCGGCGCGCATGGCGGGCATCCTCGCCGACCGTGTGCGTATGGTGCCCGTGGACGCGCACTACCGCATGCGCATGGACGCCTTGGCCGAGGCCATCGCCGCTGATCGCGCGGCGGGGCTCAAGCCCTTCCTGGTGGTGTCGTCGGCGGGTACCACCAATACGGGCGCGGTGGATCCGCTGCCCGCGATCAACACGCTCTGCCACGAGCAGGGTCTCTGGCACCACTGCGACGGCGCCTATGGAGCCATGTTCCACATGGTGCCGGAGCTGCGCGGCGTGCTGGACGGCCTGTCGCAGACGGACTCGCTCACGCTCGACCCGCACAAGGGCATGTTCCTGCCCTACGGTACCGGCGCGCTGCTGGTGCGCGACGGCGCCAGGCTCAAGGCGGCCCACGGCGCCAGCGCCGGCTACCTGCCCGATGCCGCCGACGAGGAGTTCTACGACCCGGCCCAGTACGGCCCCGAGTTGTCCCGCGACTACCGAGGGCTCAAGGTCTGGTTGCCGCTGCAGGTGCTGGGCGCCGCGCGCTTCCGCGCCGCCGTGCACGAGAAGTACCTGCTGGCCCAGGAGTGCGCCGAGGCGGTCAGCCGCATCCCCGGCGTGGTCATGGATACCTGGCCCGAGCTGTCGTTGTTCAGCTTCCACCTCACGCGGCCGCGAGCCGGCGCAGGTGCCGAGGCGCCCGCCGCAGAACCCGCCGACCTGGCCGAGGAGAACCGCCTGACCCGGGCGCTGATGGAGGGCGTCATCCGCCGCGGCCGCGTCATGCTCAGCGGCTGCGAAGTCGACGGGCGCTTCCTGGGCCGCGTGTGCATCCTCTGTTTCCGCTCACGTCGGGCCCAGATGGAGGCCTGTGTGGAGGACCTGGCCAGCGCGGCCGCCGAACTCCTGGCTGGCGCCTGAACGCCGGACCCGGCCGCCCTGGCCGGGCATGACACCGGCATGACATTCGCGGGACCCTCCCAGGCTACACTCGCACGGTCATGCACCGTATCGCCATCGCTGGCCTCTCGATCCATCGCACCGACGTGTCGGGCCTGGAGTCCGTGCGGCGGCCCGACGATCAGCAGCGCTCGGCCTTCCTGCGCGACCTGGCCGACGCCCTGGGTGCCAGCGAGCTGGTGCTGCTCTCCACCTGCAACCGGGTGGAGGTGATCTACGCC
The DNA here is from genome assembly GCA_003644265.1 of Planctomycetota bacterium. The sequence goes on along the minus strand of QNBX01000134.1, from coordinate 2,707 downwards.
CGCGAGGAAGGCGACGCGCCGGACGGCGACGACCTGCCGGCCCTCGCGCGGGCCCTGTGTGTCGAGCAGGACGACGGCGCGGACCTGGCGGCCCGGCTGGCGCTGCGCACCGGGCGTGAGGCCATCCACCACCTCTTCCGCGTGGCCGCGTCGCTCGACTCCCTGGTCCTGGGGGAGGATCAGATCATCGCCCAGGTGCGCGAGGCCTACGGGCGCTCGGCGGACATCGGGCTGGTGGGCACGCTGCTGTCGCCGCTGTTCCACGCCGCGCTGCAGATCGGCAAGAAAGTGCGCAGCGAGACCGAGCTGGCGCAGCACCCGCTCTCGGTGGTGAATCTGGCGGTGGCGCGCCTGGCCAATCGCGCCGGCCAGCACCCCGCGCTGGCGGTGCTGGGAGCGGGCGAGATGGGCGCCTTGCTGACCCGGGCGCTCGGCGCCGCCGGGCTGCCGCCGTCGGTCATCGCCAACCGCACGCGCGAGCGCGCCGTGGTCCTGGCGGGCGAGCTCCGCTGCGCGGCCGTCTCGCTGGACGACTTCGTGGCGGGCGTGGTGCCGGTGGACGTGATCGTGTCGGCCACCTCGGCGCCGGGCACGATCCTGTCCGCCGAGCGCCTCAGTGCCTTGGCGGCCGTGGCGCCCGCCGGACGCGGCCTGACGGCCATCGATCTGGCCGTGCCGCGTGACATCGCGGCCTGCGACGACGCCGACGTGTCGGTGATCTGCCTCGACGACCTGCGCGCCGAGGCCGACGCCAACCGCGCCCTGCGGGCCGAGGCCGCCGCCGTGGCCGAGCAGATGGTGGACGCCAAGCTGGAGCGCTACGTACGCCGCTTCCACGAGGAGCTGGCCGCGCCCGCCGTGGCCTGCCTGCGCCAGGAGAGCTCGCAGCTGCTCGAGCGCGAGCTCAACGGCCTGCTGGGCGGTCGCCTGTCGCACCTGGCCGAGGGCGACCGGCGCGTGCTGGAGCGCTGGGCGCGCTCAACCTTCGGCCGTCTGCTCCACCTGCCCGTCAGCGCCCTCAAGCGCATGGCCGCCGACACCAACGGTCACGACCCGACCGACACGGAGGACGCACAGTGACCGTGCGCATCGGTACTCGCGGTTCCGACCTGGCCCTGTGGCAGGCCCACTGGGTGGCCGAACAGCTGGCGCCGGAGACCGACGTCGAGCTGGTCGTCATCAAGACCAAGGGCGACGCCATCGACAAGCTCCCGCTGAGCAAGGTGGAGGGCAAGGCCTTCTTCACCGCGGAGATCGAGCGGGCGCTGCTGGACAGCGAGGTCGACCTGGCCATCCACAGCCACAAGGACCTGGAGACCGAGTGCGATCCGGCCCTGGCCGTGGTGGCCGTGCCCGCGCGGGGCCCGGTGCAGGAGCGCCTGCTGATGACGTCGGCCGCACACGACCCTTCGGCGCCGCTGCTGCCGCTGGCGGAGGGGTCCAAGGTGGGCACCAGCGCGCCGCGTCGCCGTGTGCAGCTGCTGGCCCTGCGCCCCGACCTGGAGCTGGCCGAGCTGCGCGGCAACGTGCCCACGCGCGTGCAGCGCCTGCGCGAGGGACGCTACGACGCCATCGTGCTGGCGGCCGCGGGCCTCGAGCGCCTCAAGCTGGACGTGGGCGGCTTGGTGACGCGCGACCTCGACCCGGGGCTGTTCGTGCCGGCGCCGGCCCAGGGCGCCCTGGCCGTGCAGGTGCGCGTCGCCGACACGGAGCTGACCGCCCTGCTGCAGCGCGTCATGCACGACGAGACCACGCTGGCCGAGGTGTCCGCCGAGCGCTGGCTGCTGCGCCGCGCGGGCGGCGGGTGCCACATGCCGCTGGGTTCGCTGGTGCGGCCCGCCGAGGACGAGCAGCCGGGCCGCGCCGTTTCCAAGGCGGTCGGCAGCGGCACGGCGGCGATGGCGAGCGATGCGGCACAGCCCGCCGGCCCACAGACGGACGCCGCCGCGCCCGCCAGCGAGAGCGCCGACCCCGCGGGGGACGCCAGCTCGGACGACGCGCCCCCGGCGGAGAGCGCCGGCGCCTACGAGGCGCGGGTCTTCCTCGGCGCCGGCCACCCACAGGAGGCCGATCCGTCGCGCTGGATCGAGGCCCGTGGCGACACGCCGCAGCAGGCCGCCAGCAACGCCTGGGAGCAGATCGAGTCGGGTGGCGCCACGGGCGCCGGCCCCCTGTCGGGGCTGCAGATCGCCCTGGTGGGTTCGGCCGAGGGGGGCTCCGGCATCGGCGCGCGCCTGGAGGAGCTGGGCGCCCGCGTGCGCCACGAGAAGGTGCTCGCCTTCCGCGACGTCAAGGCGCCCGAGCTGCCCGCGCGGCTGGCGCGCCTCAAGCCGGGGGACGTGCTGGCGGTCACCAGCCGCGAGGCCGCAAACCGCCTCTCCGGCCACCGCGTGCCCTCGGGCGTGGAGGTGGCCGCCGTGGGCCCCGGCACGGCCCACGCCCTGTCTGCCTCCGGCATCCGCGCGACGCTGGTGGGCAAGGGCGGCGCCCGCGCCCTGGCCGCCCGCATCGAGGTGCGCGAAGGCGGCCGGGTGCTGTTTCCGAGCGCGCTCGAGGCGCGACCCGAGCTACCCAACGCCCTGCGCGCGCGCGGCATCCAGGTGGACCCCATCGCGCTATACCGCACCGTGGCCGCCGATCAGCCCGAGCTGGCCGAGGACGCCGACGTGGTGGTCTACATGAGCCCGTCATCGGTGGCCGTGGCCGT